>JBILWM010000007.1:0-56918 GCA_044369905.1 Terrimicrobiaceae bacterium
TTCGCGGAGGCGGCAGCAGAGAAATGCTGACCACTGCCGGTTCAACCGCCGGATGCGGAAAACCGCATGTCCGGTGGTGTGGAAGGCTCACGGGGCGCAATCCCCGTGGGCCCATCCGATCCTTGGGGGTTACGAAGCGCGCGGCAGCGCGGCAGCGCGATCGTTTGCCTGGGACGCCGCGCCGCCGGGGTCCGACTTGCGTGGCAACGCCGTTAGTAATTTCCGCGATTTTTCGAATCGTAATACCCTGCACGATAGCCTTGCTGGTAGCGATCGCTATAAGCGTTTCGATTGTGGTGCGATCTCTGGTTGTAATTGCCAGACTGGCCCGAGTAGTTGGAATTGGGGCTCTTGGTTGTGGTTTTTTGAGTGGTTGTCCTCACCTGCTCGGTAGGCGCTGACCTTTGTGTTCTTACGCTGAAGCTGCAACTGGAGAAGACAACCGGGACCGCGAAGGCCATCAATAGGAAAAAGTGTTTTTTCATAGCCCACAATTTTGCGTGATGAAAGAAGCCATTCAATGGGGTAAATAACCCATGGCGTGGTGCTCTATTTGAAAGGATTAGCCCCTCAAATTGTTCTTTTAAAATTGCTCAATGAATCCGTGCTGGCGAGGCAGTTGAGTTCCATAAGACCCCCTCGTTTGAGGGAAAATCAATCAGTCACTCTGAAAAGCATTGAAACCATTAGGTGATGGTTTATGGTTTAGTCTATGAATACCGATTTCCTCACCGAGAAAAGGCAGCGGCTTGATGAATTTCGGCCTTTTCCAGTGGAGTTGCTCGAGAATTTGGAGCGTTGGTTTTTGATTGAGTTGACCTACACCAGCAATGCGCTGGAGGGCAATACGCTGACGCGTCTGGAGACGGCGGTGGTGGTGGAGAAGGGGTTGACTGTTGGCGGGAAGTCTTTAGTCGAGCATCTGGAGGCGACCAACCACGCGGGCGCTCTTCGGAAGGTGGTGGAAATCGCTCGCTCGCAGGTTCACAACCTCACGGAACACACGCTGTTGGATCTGCATGCCATGATCTTGCATGGCATCGATGACGCAAATGCCGGGCGTTACAGGTCGATACCGGTGCGAATTTCGGGCTCAAGGGTTGTTTTGCCAAATCCCGCGAAGGTGCCGGGGTTAATGTCGGAGTTTTTCGGGGAATTGACTGCTATGGCGGGCAGCCATCCGGTCGAACTTGCTGCGGAGGCTCATTATCGGTTGGTTACGATCCATCCCTTCATCGATGGCAATGGGCGGACGGCGCGTTTGCTCATGAATCTGATTCTTTTACAACACGGGTATCCCCCGGCGCTCATCCGCAAACGGGATCGGGTGCCGTATTTGAAATCGCTGGAAAAAGCCCAGCTTGGCGGGAGCAGGGAGGACTACTTGAAAATCATCGCCCGCAGCGTGGATCGGTCTTTCGGTATCTACTTTCAGGCTCTCAGTGGTGATGAACCCAAAGTGGAGGATTCATCCCGCTTGCTCCGGATCGGTGATCTCGCCAAAAAAACGGGAGAGACCCACGCCACACTGCGGCACTGGATGAAGGCGGGCTTGCTGGAGTCTGCAGAAACGACGGCGGCAGGCTATCAACTCTTCGAGCCCGAAATGGCCGAGCGGGTGCAGCGTATTCGTAGCCTGCAAAGCGAGCGCCGGACCCTGGCGGAAATTCGGCAGGAGCTGGAGGAAAATGAAAAAGGGTAGTCCCAAACCTTGACATATTTTGGAGCAAGACCCGCATTGCTCCGCGCCAGTGGGATGATTCACTGAGGTCGCTTTTTTAAGGGGCAAGCAAGTCGGCGAGGCGGTTCTGCGTTCCCTCAAGCGGCCCCGCCGCTTATTCTGGCAAGGCGGAAGCCCACGACATTGTTGTGGCATTGAGGCCTTCGACTGATGCGGAGTTTTTCCAGGCCGGGATGGAATGCTTGATTCCAGCAGCCGCCACGGATTCGATGGCAAAGAGCATAGTCCTCCTCGGCGAGATCCCAACACCACTCCCACAGATTCGGTGGAGTCTCGTAATTTTCCAATAAATCCACAGTCGCGGCAGTGGCATCAACCGGCAACTCTGCGGCAAGCCCGTTCTGCAGGTGGGCAGAGCCATTTAACTTCTTCCTCCCAGCCAATGGTTCCTCAAGCCAGCACATGCCGCTTCGTGCAGCCCATTCCCACTCGGCCTCGGTGGGTAGCCTGTATCCATTGGCTTGCATGTCCCAGCTCAATTCAGGCCAGTGATCTTTCTTGAGATCTTCAGAGCGGTAGGTCTGGCCGCGTAACTTGTAACAAGGCGAAAGATTCAGCGACTCACTCTTGGCGTTGCACCACCGCAGCGCCTCATACCAACTCACCATCACAACGGGACTGTGACATCCCTCGGCCTCGCCGTTTTCGAGTTCATACCCGTTGGCCAGAGCCCAATTTTTGACCATTTGCCACTCCTCCAACATGACGGGAAATTTGCCGATCCGAAAACTGGCCACATTCTCGCCTGCCAAAAGCGAGTCATGCGGGAGCGTGCCACCGACGATGTCCAACAAGTAGGTTCCTCCAGGCGAATCTTCGGCGGGAACATGAAGAAAAGCCGACAGCAATCGCTTTCGATCGCCCAATTTCTCAACTCCCATGTCGATCAGGCATTGATCACACAATTTATCGAGGCAGGAATCCGTGATTTTGTGCTTCCTGAAAAGCGGCAAAAGATTTTCCAGATTTTCCTTCTTCAGGATGACTTTCAAATTTTGGATCATAATCGAAGAACCAGTGCTTCGCCTGCGATTCCCTGAGTGTCCATTGGGGCAAAATCCCCACACCGGCTCTGATGGCGTTCGTTTTTTTCAACGCCGCCAGGCCGCGAGTCTCAACGCCCCACGCCAATGCGAGGATTCCCTGACGCTCCATTTTTTGGAATCCAGGCCGAGTAGGGCTGGGAGTTCGCCGGGGCGGAAGCCTGCGCGGATGCTTGCGGGCATGTCGTGGCGGGTGACTTCGCTCATGAAGGCCGCTGAGAGTTTGGAGAGGAAAAGCGGCAGTCGGGAGCGAAGGGGCTCGCAGAAGGTGAGGCTGCGGAATGATTGCAGGCGCACGCCGAGCTCGTGCAGCTCCTCATTGGAAAAATGGTGTAGGATGAGGCTGCCCACGCAGGCATCCGCGTCGATGTTTGGGAGGGTTTGAAAAAAATCCCCGCCGATCCACTGGATGTCGCTCGGCAGGTTGGCTGGCCGTTTGATCAGGTCGAGGCCGGTCACGGTGGAGGAGGGGAGCGAGGTTTGGATTTTGCGGCACAGGTCGCCCTCGCCGGCTCCGATTTCAATGATTCTGGCCGGGGCAGGAGTTTGTCTCTTGAGTTGGCGCACGATCCAGCGGGAGTTGCCGAGGTAAAGGTCTATCAATCTCAAATCCCTGCGGCTCCGAATGGCTCGGGGATCTGCCGGATTCAGCGAATCCAGAATCTCAGGAATGATGACACGCTCCAGTTTACGCATGGGTTGCAATGACGCAGCGTAAAAGATACTTCAAAATCATCAAACATGAGTTCAGTGATCTATCTTGATAACAATGCCACGACACAGGTGGCTCCCGAGGTTTTCGATGCCATGGAACCCTGGCTGCGCGGGGGGTATGGAAATCCCTCCAGCGCCTACCGTCTCGGTCGCGAGGCGGCGGCGGCTCTCGCAGAGGCGAGGGATCGCGTGGCGGCGCTCGCGGGCTGCCAGAGTGGCGAGATTCTTTTTACAAGCTGCGGCACGGAGTCGATCAATACGGCCATCCAGTCTGCGCTGGCACTTGATCCCGACAAACGCCACATCGTCACCAGCGCGGTCGAGCACAGCGCAACGATCAAGCTCTGCGAATACCTCGCCCGGCGCGGTTATGAGATCACTTGGCTCCCTGTGGATGCCGATGGTCACCTCGACATGGCGGAGTTGGAGGCTTCGATTCGCCCGGATACGGCCATTGTTTCCCTGCTTTGGGCAAACAACGAGACCGGTGTGCTTTTTCCAGTGGAGGAAATCGCAGCGCTCACGCAAAAAAAGAAAACCCTTCTCCACATCGATGCCGTTCAGGCATTCGGGAAGCTGCCTCTCGTTTTGGAAGACATGGGTGCGCAATTCGTGAGTTTTTCAGGACACAAAATTTATGCGCCGAAGGGCGTGGGCGGCTTGTATGTGAGCCGTCGCGTCAAATTCACCCCTCTGCTGCGCGGCAGTCAGGAGGAGGGGCGGCGAGGAGGGACGCAAAATGTCGCCTCGATCGTCGGCTTCGGCAAGGCCGCCGAGTTGGCGGCATCGCATCTCGCGCAGGGCGTGAACTCCACACTCCGCGACCGCTTGGAGTCGAGCCTGCTGGCTTCGATCCCGGGAGCATCCGTGAATGGTGACACCGTGCGCCGATTGCCCAATACAACGAATATCTCGTTCGAGGGCGTCGAGAGCGAAGGGGCTTTGATTCTCCTCGATGAGAAGGGACTCTGCTGCTCCGCCGGCTCCGCTTGCACCAGCGGCTCGGTGAATCCCTCGCATGTTCTCAAAGCCATGGGCCTCTCAAACGACCGCGCCCGCGCCAGCCTGCGCTTCTCCGTGGGACGCTTCACCACGGCTTCGGACATAGACCGCGCATGCGAAATCATTCCTGCCGTGGTTGCGAAACTTCGCGCCCTCTCGCCAGCAGGCCAGTCCGTTTTGGCCGCCTGATCCAGGCCGCCTCCGCCTTCCCCAATTCATGATCGAAAAACATCTCGTCCAAATCGTGCAGGAGCTTTCCCTGCAAGCCCGTCAAGTCGCCGCCACCGCCGTTCTCCTCGAGGAGGGTGCCACGGTTCCCTTCATCGCCCGCTACCGCAAGGAGCGCACCGGCGAGCTTGATGAAGTCCAAATCACAAACATTCGTGACCGCATGCAGGAGCTCGAGGAGCTCGACAAGCGCCGGGAGTCGATTCTCTCATCCCTCGAAGAGCGCAAGCTCCTCACCGAAGAGCTGAAAGTCAAAATCGACGCCGCAGCGAATCTCTCCACCCTCGAGGATCTCTACCTGCCCTTCCGTCCGAAGAAACGCACTCGCGCCACCATCGCCAAAGAACGCGGTCTCGAGCCGCTTGCCGATTTGCTCTGGGAGCAGCGCACTGAAACCGACCCCGAGTCTGAAGCCGCGCCTTTTGTTTCCGCTGAAAAAGAAGTGCCCGATGCCGCAGCCGCGCTGGCCGGGGCGAGGGATATCATGGCCGAGCGCATCAACGACTCCGCCGAGGCCCGCTCCGCGCTGCGAGAGATTTATCTCAACAAGGGCGTTTTGAAATCCAAGGTCGTCTTCGACAAAGAAGCCGAAGCAGCGAAGTTCAAGGATTACTTCGACTGGAGCGAACCCGTCGCCCAGTGCCCATCACACCGCTTTCTGGCAATCCGCCGTGGTGAAACC
The DNA here is from genome assembly GCA_044369905.1 of Terrimicrobiaceae bacterium. Classification (GTDB taxonomy): domain Bacteria; phylum Verrucomicrobiota; class Verrucomicrobiia; order Chthoniobacterales; family Terrimicrobiaceae; genus UBA967. Next base: position 5,411 of record JBILWM010000007.1, read on the forward strand.
GAAGGCATGCTTTTCTCGCGCATCAATCCGCCCGAGGAGGAGGCACTCGCCGCACTCGACTATCTCTTTGTTAAGGGAGCCTATCCCTCGGCCGCTCAGGTTCGACTCGCGGCGCAGGATTGCTTCAAGCGCCTTCTCGGCTTTGCCATGGAGGGTGAGGCGCGTCTTTTTTACAAAAAGAAAGCCGACGAGGAAGCGATCCGGGTTTTTGCCGAAAACCTTCGCGAACTCCTCCTGGCCTCACCGCTCGGTCAGAAAATTGTTCTCGCCGTCGATCCCGGCTTCCGCACCGGTTGCAAACTCGCCGTGCTCGATGCCCAAGGCAAACTCCTCACCCACGAGGTGGTGTATCCCGAAAAGGGTGTCCGGGACCGCACCGAGGCTGCCGAAGTGATCAAGTCGCTTGTTAATCGTTTTAAAATCGAGGCCGTCGCCATCGGCAACGGCACAGCCTCCCGCGAGACCGAGACCTTCATCCGCGCGCTCGGTCTACCGGCATCCACTGTGATTGTTGTCGTGAGCGAGTCCGGCGCATCGATTTACTCGGCTTCAGAGGTCGCCCGCGAGGAATTTCCCACACTCGACCTCACCGTGCGTGGAGCCATTTCCATCGGTCGCCGCCTTATGGACCCTCTCGCCGAACTGGTCAAAATCGACCCGAAATCCATCGGCGTCGGCCAATACCAGCACGATGTTGATCAAAGCGCTCTCAAGCGATCCCTCGATGATACTGTCGTCTCCTGCGTGAACCATGTCGGCGTCGAACTCAACACCGCCAGCGCGAATCTGCTCGGGTATGTCTCTGGTTTGAATTCGCGCACCGCTGTGAATCTCGTTCAGTTCCGCAACGAAAACGGCGCCTTCCAATCCCGCGAGGATCTCCTGAAGGTTCCCGGTCTCGGCCCCAAAGCCTTCGAACAGGCGGCCGGATTTCTTCGCATCCGCAACGGACGGCATCCGCTCGACGCCAGTTCCGTGCACCCCGAGCGCTACGCCCTCGTGGACAGCATGGCGGCGGATATTGGCTGCTCGGTTTCGGAGTTGATGCAAAACCCCGCCCGGCGTGCCGCTATCAAGCTCGAGAAATACATCACACCTGAGGTCGGTCTCCCAACTCTGCAAGACATCCTCAAAGAACTCGCCAAACCCGGTCGCGACCCGCGCAAGCAGTTCGAGGTTTTCGCATTCTCTGACGAGGCGATGAAAATTGAGGACCTCAAGCCCGGCATGAAGCTCCCCGGCATCGTGACCAATGTCGCCGCATTTGGTGCCTTCATCGACCTGGGAGTGCACCAGGACGGCCTCGCACACATCAGCCAACTCAGCGACCAGTTTGTAAAAAATCCCTCGGATGTCTTGAAGGTGGGACAAAAAGTCATGGCCACCGTCATGGAAGTCGACCTCGGACGCAAAAGGATCAGCCTTTCACTGAAGACCAATCCCGAAATCGGCGCCCAGTCTCGCGGCCCGCGCGATGACCGGAGCGGAGGCGGACGCAGCTTCCAAAGCAAACCCGCTGCCAAAGCCGCGCCGCAGGTGGATTGGTTTACCGCCGCAATGAACCGCAAAAACTAACCGAAGGCTAGCGGTGTCCTTTGTGGTCAATCCAACACCGCCGGATCACCGTAGAGCGTGGATCCGCTGGCGCGGGTTATTTTGACAGGGAAAATCTGGCCGATGTGGCGAGGGGCTCCCTCGAAGACGACGATTTTGTTTGTGCGCGTGCGGCCCGTGAGGCGCTCGGTGTTGTGGCGGCTGCCGCCCTCGCAGAGGATTTCGGTTTGGGTGCCGACGAGGGCGTTCAGCTTATCGGCCACATGACGGTTTACCAATTGGAGTAGATCTTGATTTCTGGCCTCTTTGACGGCTTCGGAAACCTGATCTTCCATGGTGGCCGCTGGCGTGTTCTGGCGCGGTGAGTAGCGGAAGATGAAAGCGTTGTCGAACGAGACGGCATCGCAGAGAGCGCGGGTTTGCTGATAATCCCCATCCGTCTCGCCGGGGAAGCCGACGATGACATCCGTTGTAATTGCCATACCAGGCCGGGCGGCGCGGATGCGCTCGGCGAGTTTTTGGAATTTCTCGGCCGTGTAGCCTCGACGCATGATTTTCAGGATGCGGTCGGAGCCACTTTGGAGCGGGAGATGCACATGCTCGACAAGTTCGGGCAGGCGGGCAAAGGCTTCGATAAGATCATCGCGGTAGCCGATCGGGTGGGGGGAGGTGAAGCGCACCCGCTCGATGCCATCCACTGCACAGACGGATTCCAGCAACTGAACAAATGGAGAAATGCCGTCGCGCTTGGGAAATTCATGGCGGCCGTAGAGGTTCACGATCTGCCCGAGAAGCGTGACTTCCTTCACCCCTCTCTCAGCGAGTGAACGAACTTCATTGGTTATTTCCTCAATCGTCCGTCCACGCTCCTCGCCGCGCGTTTGCGGAACGATGCAAAACGCGCAGTGCATGTTGCAGCCTTGCATGATCGAAACAAAAGCCGTGACCTGACCCGCCTCAACCTCCTGCTCGCGGATTGTGCTTTGGGAGCCCGCCTCCTCCTCAGTGTCTACAATCGCCCGACGCTCGTCATCGATGAGTGCGTGCATGCGGGTTTTCAGGAGGTCATCCACATAGTCCGCCACGCGGTGGAATTTCTGCGTGCCCACAACGAGATCGACATGCGGCGAGGTTTGCAAAAGCGATTCGCCTCGGGCCTGGGCCATACAGCCGAGGTAACCGAGGACGAGATGCGGACGATTCCGCCGGAGCTTGCGCAACATGCCCATTTTGCCGATGGCCTTCTGCTCCGCCATATCGCGCACGCTGCAGGTGTTGAGCAAAATCACATCGGCTTCGGTCTCATTTTCGACGAGTTGATATCCGCGCTCAGCGAGCATTTTCGACACTTGCTCGGAGTCGCGCTCGTTCATTTGGCAACCGTAGGTTTTAATGTGGACGCTGGGCATTTTGGAGGTGGGGAATTTGCGGCAGACCGGCGCTACGGGCAAGGACAAGTGTGTTCAAGGCATGCCAAGAATCCAACCTTCCGTCTCGGCTTGATCGCGCTCTGCTGCGCTCAACTTCGGATGAAAATACGCGCCGAGTTCCTCAAGGGCGTCCGTCTCCCGCATCCATCGCGCCACGCTGTAGGCATCGTGCTGGTCCGGGGTTCGGTCTTCGACGGCAAAGTTCCTGCTCGATAGCGAAGGGTAAATTTCCGCAACGACGGATCGTCCTGCCGGTGGGGTCCATCCATCGAATGGCCAGAAATGCACGCGCTGGCCGAGTTGGCGCCGCAGGTGCAGAAGCCAAGGCAGGCCCGCATGGGTGGACTTCGCGACGCTTCCTTGCACATCAAAATGAAAGACCGACTTTGCGCGGGCGCGAAGCTCTGTCAGTCGCCTCCAACGCGAATCGCCGAGGCGCAATTTACCGCGCCCACGGCGGATGAATTCGACAGTCATCGCATCGCCGGCTGTGGGCCAGTGGTGATGAAAGTCTTCGAGAAATGCAGGCCACTCGTGCGGTATGCCGTGAACCTCGAAGTAACGAAGCGGAAAGGAAAACGCATGGTCTATCCCGACAAGGGCAGGCGGTCCCTCATGGAGTTCGGTTGCCAGCCACTCGGCAATCCCCCGACGGGTCCAATACTTACGGCGACCTGGAGGCGGGCTGACCTCTCTTGGCACCTCTGTGGGCGTGGCGGAATAAATGCGCAAGCCCTTCAGGCTGGTGGTGGGAGTTGCCGCCCCCGAGTAGTCGATGCCGATGTAGCGTTGGAATTGGGACATGCTGCCACTCGGGAGGATTGACAGCTGAACAGCGCTTCCCGCTAGATACCTGTCTTGCGATCGAAAACGGCGAGCATCCCCGAGTGACCACCTCCGGCCTCGTAGCAATCGAGTTCCGCTACGCGGCGGGCATGGCGTCCACCGTCGAAGGGTGTCGCAAGCCATATATCCACGATCTCAAGAGCCAGCTCCAGCGGGATCATGCGCTGGCCAATGGAGAGGGCGTTGGCGTTATTGTGGCGGCGGCCGAGTTCGGCGGTTTCGTGGCTCCAGCACAGCGAGCAGCGAATGCCTTTGACCTTGTTCGCAGCGATGGCCTCGCCGTTTCCAGAGCCGCCTACCACAATGGCGCGCTCGGTTTCTTGGCGCACCACGGCTTCCGCAGCGGGGATGATAAAGAGTGGGTAGTCCGTGCTCTCGGCACTGTCTGTTCCGTAGTCCACCACCTCGTGGCCGGCCTTTTTCAGGTGGGCGATGATGGCTTCCTTGTATTCAAATCCGGCGTGGTCGCTTCCGATGGAAATTTTCATAATGTGCAGGCGGGTTGTGGTTGGTCTGAGTAGGGGGCTTGAGGTTCGAGGCCGAGGGATTCCAAGAGCGCACGGTCGTCGTCGACTCCGGGATTTGATGCCGTCAGGAGCTTGTCGCCGTAGAAAATGGAGTTCGCTCCCGCAAAGAGGCAGAGTGCCTGTGCCTCGCGGGTGAGACGGTCGCGGCCTGCAGAGAGGCGGATTTTTGCCTTCGGAAGAACAATGCGCGCCGTGGCGATGAGGCGGACAAGCTCAAAGACATCGATCGGAGGAGTCTTGGCGAGCGGCGTTCCTTCGATGGGTGTCAGGCAATTGATTGGCACACTCTCGGGCTCGGGGTCGAGTGAGCAGAGGACCTCAAGCATTTTGAGACGGTCGGTTTCATTTTCGCCCATGCCGATGATGCCGCCACAGCAAACGCTCAGGCCGGCGCGTTGAACCGATCCAATCGTGTTCAGTCGGTCTTCGAATGTGTGCGTGCTGACGATTTTTTTGTAGTGCTCGGGCGAGGTGTCGATGTTGTGGTTGTAAGCGGTGAGTCCGGCTTCCTTGAGCTTGCGTGCCTCGATGTCACCGAGTTGGCCGAGTGTGACACAGACCTCCATGCTGAGCTTGCTGACCTCGCGCACGGTTTCGAGCATGGTCTCGAATTTGGGATCGCCATCGCGAACGCCTTTCCACGCCGCACCCATGCAGAAGCGGGTGGAGCCATTTTGTCTCGCGCGCTCGGCGACGGGCAATACCTCTTCCGTGGTCATCAGGCGCTCTTTCTGAAGTCCTGTGTTGTAATGTGCACTTTGGGCGCAGTAGCCGCAGTCTTCGCTGCAACCGCCCGTCTTCACGCTCAGCAGCGTGCAAAGCTGGACTTCGTTTTTCGGCCAGAATTCCAGAAAGACGCGGCGGCTTTCCTGGATCAGATCAAAAAGGGGACGGTGATAGATTTGCTCGAGTTTTGCTAAAGTGGGTCTCACAAGGACGCTGTTTTTAGTCGCCCTGTTTGGCGGAGTCAACCGATGGGTGCAACAACCCGCTTGAATGTCTCGCCGTCGTGGCTACTTTGGCGGCTCTTAATTAACAAAAACTATGCCATTCGAACTCGCTTCTCTTCCCTACGCCGCCACGGCACTTGAACCCAATATCGACGCCCGCACGATGGAAATCCATCACGGCAAGCATCACGCGACCTATGTTGCAAATCTCAACAAGGCTCTCGAGAGCGCTCCGGAGCTCGCTTCGAAGTCCCTCGAAGAACTCATCGGTAATCTCGCTGCTGTGCCGGAAGCCATCCGTGGAGCCGTGCGCAACAATGGCGGTGGACACTGGAACCACACCTTTTTCTGGAGTCTCATGGGACCATCCGCAGGCGGCGCTCCATCCGGCGCGCTCGCCGATGCCATCAACGCCGCCTTCGGAAGCTTCGATGATTTCAAAGCCAAATTCGAAGCCGCCGGTCTTGCCCGCTTCGGCAGCGGTTGGGTGTGGCTCTGCGTGAAAGCCGATAAGTCAATCTGCATCTGCTCGACGCCCAACCAAGACAATCCGCTCATGACGGGCGTCGCAGAGTGCCCCGGCACCCCGATTCTCGGCTGCGATGTCTGGGAGCACGCCTACTACCTGAACTACCAAAACCGCCGCGCCGATTATCTCAAGGCTTGGTGGAATACGATCAACTGGTCCGCAGTCGAAAAAAACTTCGCCAACGCCTGATCAACGATCCTTCATAAATTCAAACGCCCGACTGGAAACGGTCGGGCGTTTTTGTTTTAGTCCTCCGCTTTCACCATGGCCCACCTCAATTCAAATTACCTCAAACTCAAAGCGGGTTACCTTTTTCCCGAGATCAATCGCCGCGTCAAAGCCTTCACCGACGCCAATCCCGAAGGTGCGGCCCGCCTCATTCGTTGCGGTATCGGAGATGTCACCGAGCCTCTCCCCGTGGCCGTTCGCGAGGCCATGCACAAGGCGGTCGATGAAATGGGGGAGCGCGGCAGCTTCCGTGGATACGGTCCCGAGCAAGGCTATGAATTTCTGAGGCACGCCATCGCGGAAAATGACTACCGCTCGCGCGGGCTTGAGGTCGCGGATGACGAGATTTTTGTTTCCGATGGCTCCAAGTGCGACTGCGGAAACATCCTGGATATCTTTGGCGACAATAATCGCATTGCTGTGATGGACCCGGTTTATCCGGTCTATGTGGATACCAATGTCATGGCTGGACACACTGGCGAGGCTGATGAGAACGGCCTCTACAGCGGTTTGTTCTATCTGCCATGCAATGCAGAGAACGGTTTCGTGCCGGAGATTCCAAAGGAAAAAGTGGATATCATTTACCTTTGCTATCCTAACAACCCCACTGGTGCCACCGCCACGCGCGCGCAGCTCACAGCTTGGGTTGAATACGCTCTCGCCAATGACGCGATCATCCTCTTCGACGCAGCCTACGAGGCCTACATCCGCGACCCCGAGATACCGCATTCCATCTACGAAATCCCGGGAGCACGCCGCTGCGCCATCGAGTTTCGCAGCTTCTCCAAGAATGGTGGATTTACCGGAGTCCGCTGCGCGTTCACCGTCCTTCCGAAGGAACTGAAATGCCGCACCGCCACAGGTGAAATGACGCCACTGCATCCGCTCTGGAACCGCCGCTTCAGCACGAAATTCAATGGCGTGGGCTATGTGACCCAGCGCGCCGCCGAGGCCCTCTACTCGCCCGCCGGCAAAGAACAGGTCGCAGCACTCATTGAGCATTACATGGGCAACGCCGCCATCCTCCGCGCGGCCGCCGAGAAATGTGGTCTCGCAACCCTTGGTGGAGTCAATGCCCCCTACATCTGGGTCCGCGCTCCCAAACACCTCACCAGTTGGCAGGTCTTTGATAAAATGCTCCAAGAAGCCAATGTCGTCATCACCCCCGGCAGCGGCTTCGGCCCTGCTGGTGAGGGCTACTTCCGCATCTCGGCCTTCAACAGCCGAGCGAATGTCGAAGAGGTGGCAAAAAGATTGGAGAAAATTTGCTGGACTTGAGCTCTCGCGTAGTGTGTATAAGAATCCTTCGGCTATTTCTTCAACCGACTCTACCCTGAAAAATATGAAACTCATCAAAAGGCTAACAGCTTTTACGCTCATCGAACTTCTGGTTGTTATCTCAATCATAGCGATTTTGGCTTCCTTGGCATTGCCAGCTATCACTGGGGCCTTGGTTCGTGGCCAGATGACTCAACAGCTCAGCAATATGAAACAACTTCATCTTGTTGCTCAGCAAATTGCTCTTGATGGTCAAACTTCTGGTGATACGAACCTCGCATGGCCAGGCGATCTGCCCAAGAAGGAATGGGCTGAGTGGGCGAATATTGTAACTGGAGGAGGTTACATGACTTTGGCAGATTTTGCAAAAATGTGCTCAGCTCCACCTATAACCGCCACAACAAACAAAGCAGTCTCCGGTGTAGCTGGCACTGATCGTGCGGTTTTGGGCTACCAAGCTTCCGAAACAAATGATTCAGCTGTTGTAATTTTTTCATCTTCCAATTTCACTAATGACTCCAAGCCTGTAGCTCCAGTTGATTCGGGTAAGCCGTTTGGAAACAAAGGATTCGTTGTTTTTCGTAAGGGTGGAGATGGTTTGATTCTCAAGGTTAATCAAGCTACAAGCACTAATATTATTGGAGGCTACGTGCCCGTTCTTAAGTAAATCCACTCAATTTCCTAATGCTTTATGACCACAATCCAAAAAATCGAATCCGAACAATTCAAGTCCGACACAACCCCCTTTCAAGTTGGAGACACCATCAAAGTCCACACCCGTGTTGTTGAAGGCGACAAGGAGCGTATCCAGATTTACTCGGGTATCGTGATAGGCCGCAAGGGCGCTGGTATCAATGAAAACTTCACCGTCCGCCGTGTTTCCTACGGTGAGGGCGTGGAGCGCGTTTTCCCGATCCACTCGCCTCGTATCGCCAAGATCGAAGTAGAGCGTCGTGGTGCAGTTCGCCGTGCCAAGTTGAACTACCTCCGTTCACGTAAAGGCAAATCGGCTACCACTGTCAAAGACCGCGCCTAATACTGAAAGAGGGGGGCACGCCCGTCCCGGGCGTGTTCGACTGACGAGGTTGCTCAGCAGCCCCATTCACAAAACTTCATAGGCATCATGCTTCACGGCATTGATGCCTATAATTTTTGAGCCACAATTCTTTAAGAAACGGAATTCTCGGCATGCCCTGCTCCCTCATTCACGAGTATCGCCTATCCGCTCAGGGTTTCGGACCCATCGCAGGCATCGATGAAGCCGGTCGTGGACCACTCGCCGGCCCAGTCGTTGTAGGCGCAGTCATCCTCCCTCCGAACTTTATTCTGAGTGGGCTCAATGACTCCAAAAAACTCACCGCAAAAGCGCGCGAACGACTCTACGCCGAAATCACAAGCAATCCCGAAATTCGGTGGACCTCCATCTCGATCTCCCCGCAGGAAATCGACCGCCTGAATATCCTCGGCGCAACGCACTCTGGCATGCGCGCAGTGGTCGAGCAACTTTCGCCTCGCCCCGCCCATACCCTGATCGATGGGTTGCCGGTTCGCAATTTTCCGTGCCCCCAAACCGCGCTGGTTGGCGGTGATGGCATAAGCCTCAGCATCGCGGCGGCCAGCATCATTGCCAAGGTCGAGCGTGACCGCATCATGCTCGAGTGCGACCGGCTTTACCCGGAGTATGGTTTTGCCAAGCATAAAGGCTACCCAACGCGCGAACACTTTGCCAAACTTCAAGCCCATGGCCCTTGTCCCATCCATCGCCGAAGTTTTGCGCCGGTTGCGCAGGCCGAACTCTGGTGAGGCTGCGCACATCGCCCTCGGCAATGCAGGAGAGGACCTCGCTGCCACCTATCTTCAGCGTCACGGGCACAAAATCCTCTACCGCAATTTCCGCGCTCCACACGGTGGCGAGGTCGATATCGTTTGTCGCGACAAGCGACATGGAGAGCTTGTTTTTGTTGAAGTCAAGACCAGGTCGATCGAGGACTTCGGGCGCCCTTCGGATGCGGTTGACGAAAAAAAACGCAGCCTCATTATTCGCGGCGCAATGAAATGGCTCCGCATGCTCGACATGCCAGATATCACTTACAGGTTCGACATCGTCGAGGTCGTCATGGGCCCGACCCGCGAAATTCGTCAGATCGAAAACGCCTTCAATACCCCGGACATCTTCTCGTTCTGATGTCCGTGCCTAAAAACTCTGCACCCTCCCGCCGCTCAACAAAAGGGGAGCACAGGCGTCCCGCCTGTGTATGGCAATGGTGCCGCAGTCCCAAAAAATCTCCTTTCCACAAAGTTTTCTAATGTCTGCAATCCCATCTCTCCTCTCCGCTCAGGAAATCAAACTCGCCTACGGCAATCATGTCCTCCTCAACGGTGTCACTCTGACCGTTGCCCCAGGAGAAAAAGTCGGTCTCGTGGGGCGCAACGGCTGTGGCAAAACAAGCCTCCTCAAAATCCTCGCCGGAGCGAACGATCCCGACGCAGGCGAAATCTCACGCCGTCGCGGACTTCGCACTGGCTACCTTCCGCAGGAATTTGAACTCGATCCCACACGAACGGTTCTTGAAAACATCGAATCCGGCGCTGCTGACCTCGTGGAGTGGATGCGCCGCTACGAAAGCGGCGAGGGAAGTGATACCGAGCTTCATGAACTCCTTGACCTCATCCAGCACGCGGATGGATGGAATCTCGAGACCCGCATCAAATCCCTTGCCGGTTCGCTGGACGCTCCTCCGCTTGATGCCTTGGTCGGGCCTCTCTCCGGCGGAGAGAAGCGCCGTGTCGCTCTCTGCCGTGCGCTGGCTTCCCAGCCCGACCTCCTGCTTCTGGATGAGCCCACGAACCACCTCGATGCCGAGTCGATCGACTGGCTCGAAGGTTTTCTCCAAAGTTTCCCCGGCGCGATCATCTTTGTGACGCACGACCGCTATTTTCTCGAAACCATCGCCACGCGCATCGTCGAAATCAGCTTCGGCCAGGCATTCTCGCATCCGGGAAACTACACCGCCTATCTGGAATCCAAGGCCCTCCGGCAGCAAATCGTGGAGCAATCCGAGCGTCGCCGCCAACGATTCATCAAGGCCGAACTCGAATATGTCCGCGCCGGTGTCCGTGCCCAGCGCTCAAAATCCAAACACCGCCTGGAGTCGTTCTACCAAGTCGCTGGACAAAGCGCCCCGCCGGAAGAACGCGAGATGGATCTTCTCATTCCTCCAGCTCCCGAAATCGGCAACACAGCTGTGGAACTTGTGAATGCGGGCGTCTCGGTCCCGCTTGGCGACTCCAAACGATGGCTCTTCCGCAATCTGGATCTTTCACTCCGCCCCGGCCAGTGCACTGGGATTGTCGGTCGAAATGGCGTCGGCAAAACCACACTCCTTCGCATTTGTCTCGGTCAACAGGAACCCAGCGAAGGCAGCGCCACGGTCGGAAAGCGCGTTGTTTTCAACTACATTGATCAAAGCCGCGCCCAACTCAACGGCCTCGGCACTGTGATGGAGGAAATCGGCGGCACCAGCGGCATGGTCAAGTTCGGCACGCAAATGCTCACGGTGCGATCCTACCTGCGACGGTTTTTGTTCGATGAATCCCGCGTGAACGAGCGTGTGGACAAGCTCTCTGGCGGCGAGCGGGCGCGCCTCATGCTCGCAAAGACACTCTGCCGTGGCGGCAATGTCATTGTCCTCGACGAACCCACAAACGATCTCGACCTCAGCAGCCTCCGAATGCTCGAAGAAGCCCTCGCAGTCTTCGACGGGACAGTCCTCGTGGTCAGTCACGACCGCTATTTCCTGGACCGCATCTGCGACCAGATCGTCGCATTCGAGGAAGGCGGTATCCACATCCAGTCGGGAAATTATTCCTACTACCTGGAGAAGAAAAAAGATCGCGAGAAGCATTACAAAAATATTGGTCGTTCATTCGAGGAGCCGGTCTCCAAGGCGCAGCCTGCATCAGCACCCGCCGGCCGTAAGCTGACCTACAAGGAAAAAGCCGAACTAGAAGGAATGGAGCGAACGATCCTCGAATCCGAACAGGCGGCAGCCGCACTGGAAGGCCTTCTCAACGATCCGAACTTCCACACCGAGCACGCCACCGAGGCAAAAGAAACTATTTCAAAACTTGAATCCGCCCGCTCCGAGATCGAACGCCTCTACGCACGCTGGGAGGAACTTTCCGCATTATGAGCAAAACCACTCCGGTTCCCGGTCAACGATGGGTCAGCGATACCGAGCCCGAGCTTGGTCTAGGCATCGTCCTCAAGAGCGAGTTCGGCCGCGCCGAGATTTTTTTCCCCGCCGCAGGCGAACACCGCCAATACGCACTTGGCAGCGCACCCGTTCGCCGTGTCGCCTTCAAGGAGGGTGACTCCGTCCGCACACACTCCGGCGAGAGCCTCCATGTGGACTCCCTAACCGATGCCGGGGGCCTGCTGACCTATCGCTGTGGGGCGAGGGATGTCGCCGAGGCGGAGCTTTCCGACAATATCACTTTTTCGAAACCCGAAGACCGTCTCCTGGCGGGACAGGTCGATGAGCTCGAGCGCTTCAAGCTGCGCGTGGAGTGCCTGCACCGCCGCCGTGAGATGCGCCAAAGCCCGGTTCGCGGCTTTGCTGGTGGACGCGTGGACCTCATTCCTCACCAGATTTCCATCGCTGCCGATGTCTCCTCCCGCATGAATCCCCGTGTCCTTCTCGCGGATGAGGTGGGGCTTGGAAAAACTATCGAGGCTGGGCTTATTCTTCATCGCCTGCACATCACAGGCCGAGCTGGTCGCATCCTTATTCTTCTTCCACCTGCGCTGCTCAACCAGTGGTTTGTGGAAATGTTCCGCCGGTTCCAGATGTCCTTCAGCATTTTTGATGAAGACCGCTGCGCCTCACTGGAACTCGAGGGCGCCAATCCCTTTCTCGACAGCCAACTTGTTATTTGTGCTCTCGATTTTCTTTCGAAAAACCCGAAGCGCGCCGCTCAAGCGCGCGAGGCCGGGTGGGATCTTCTGGTGGTGGACGAAGCACACCATCTTCAATGGTCGCCGAAAGAAGCCGGGCCGGAGTATCAGCTCGTCGAATCCCTCGCTGTCGCCGCATCCTCCCTTCTTCTTCTCACAGCAACCCCGCAGCAACTCGGCATGGAAGGCCATTTCGCCCGCCTCCGCCTGCTCGACCCCAACCGCTACGATGACCTGGATGCCTTTCTCAAGGAATCCGACCACTACGAGTCCGTCGCAAAATCCATCGATGCCTTGCTGGCGGGAAAGAAAATCCCCAACACCTCGATTTTCAAAGGCACGCGCGTAGCTGGTCACTATGCCGACTTTTTGGCGGGTGATGTCTCCGCCCGCGACCGGGTGGTGGCCGCGCTGCTCGACGAATACGGCACCGGGAGGGTTATTTTCCGAAACACCCGCGCCGCCCTCTCTGGCTTCCCCAAACGAAAGGCCCACTTGGCTCCTCTGGCCCCAGACTCGGACGAAACTGCCGCAAAAATTCGTTGGCTCATCGCTCTCCTCAAGGAACTCAAGAAGCAAAAGGTTCTCGTGATTTGTAAGTCGCCAGATACGGCCAATGACATTTTAACCCGCCTCCAGAAGGAGATCAAAATTGCCGCTGCCGTCTTCCACGAGGGTCTTACTCTCCTCCAGCGCGACCGCAACGCCGCCTACTTCGCAGAGGAGGACGGCGCCCGCTTGCTCATTTGCTCTGAAATCGGCAGCGAAGGTCGGAATTTTCAATTCGCCCACCACCTCGTCCTGTTCGACCTGCCCGACAATCCCGAGTTGCTGGAACAACGCATCGGCCGCCTCGACCGCATCGGCCAGACATCGACCATCCATATCCATGTCCCCTTCGAGGAAGGCACGCGCGCCCATGTGCTCGCCCACTGGTATCACGAGGCGCTCGACGCCTTTCAGAAAAATCCCCACGGTGCCTCAGATCTCATGCTTCGCTTTGGAAAAAAAATCCAAGCCGTTGCCGAAAACTTTGCGCCTGCCGAACTCGCCACCCTCATCAAGGAAACCTCGGCAGAAGCCAAAAAAATCACCAAACGCCTTCAAGGCGGCCACGACCGACTCCTCGAACTCAACTCCAACCGCCCGGAAATCGCGAAACCACTCATTGAGGCCATTCAGCGCCAGGATGCCGATTCCGACTTCGAATCCTTCTTCATCCGAATGCTCGATCACTTGGGAGTTCAGGTGGAGGAACTCGGTCTGCGGAGTTATCTGCTCAAGAGCGGGGGCTCCCAAGCCGCCACACTTCCCGGCCTCGCTGCCGAGGGAACGATGGTAACCTTCCAACGCAGTCGCGCTCTCTCCCGCGAGGATATCGGCTTCGTCACCCCAGACCACCCCCTCGTTCTCGCCGCCCTCGATGCCATTCTCGGAATGGAAACCGGCAACTCGGTTTTCAGTGTCTGGAAATCCGCTGAAGCTGATGGAATCCTCCTCGAAGCCCACTTCGTCATCGAATCCATCGCCCCGCCATCCTTGCATGCGGACCGCTTCCTCCCCGCCACGCCCCTGCGCATTGTCGTCGATCAGTCTCTCAAAGATTGCGGCGACGATGACGAATTCCGCAACGCAGCCCTGGAAACAGGCGATGTCTTCACGCTTCTCGACACGCCCGTCTTCAAGAAAAAGCACCTTCCCGCCATGCTCGCCAAGGCATCCGAATTCGCCGCAGCTCGCAAGGGAGCCATCATCCAAACCGCCCGCCAAAAAGCCTCGGATCAAATCACGGCCGAAATCGAACGCCTCGAAGACTTGCGACTCATCAACAACCACATCCGCCCCAGCGAAATCGAAGCACTCCAAACCCTTAAAACCTCACTCCTCGAAGCCATAGAATCCGCGACCGTCCGCACCGACGCCCTCAAACTCGTCCTGCGCCTCGCATAGTGAATTTAATCGTGGAGGCTGCGGAGTAGTGTCTTCGCAGCCCTCTCGCTCGCGCCTTCGGCCTTGAGCATGGAGATGATTCCTGCAAGTTCGGCGCGAAGTTCCCGGCGGGTGGACTCGCTATCGAGCAGGCGCAGGGATTCCCCCGCGAGAGCTTCCGGTGTGGCGTCGTTTTGTATGAATTCCCGCACGAGATGGGGGGCTGGCTTGGCAGGGAGGGCCGGGTTTTTGGGAGGGTTCAGGCTGTAGTTGTTCAGGATATTGACGATTCCCAGCGCGTTGACATCCACAAGCCGCTTGCCGATTTCAAAAGTGAGCCAGGCTGTTTTGTAGATGAGGCAGTAGGGCAGGCCGAAAAAGGCGGCTTCGAGCGTTGCTGTTCCGGAGCAGACGATGCCTGCCGTGGCGCGTTGCATCAGCTCGTGGGCGTTGCCTTCGCGGATTTCGACGGGAAATCCCGCGGCCAACTTGCGCATGCTTTCGGCGCGTGCGTTGCCGGCGGCAGAGGCCTCAAAGCGGATGCCCGGCATTTTCTCGGCCACCAAACGAGCCGCCTCGAGCATCACAGGAAAATTCCGTTTCACTTCGCGTTCCCTGCTGCCTGGAAAAAGTCCGAGTAAATTCGGTTCGCGCTCGATGCCTCCGCGCTTGGCTGCGAGGGCTTCCAGCAGGGGATGTCCCACGAAGACGGTGTGCAGTCCGCTGGCCTGATACATCGGAGCCTCGAAGGGAAAAACGCAGATCATGAGATCCAGAAAACGAGCCATCTTGGGGATGCGTCCCCTGTTCCATGCCCAGACCTGGGGGCTGATGTAGTAGAGAATTTTGCCTTGGTAGCCGGTATCTCTGAGTGTTCGCGCGAGGCGAAGGTTGAAGCCGGGATAATCCACGAGCACGACGGCGTCTGGTTTTTTCTCGCGGATGGCGGCAAGCATCGCGTGGAACTTTTGCCTGAAGTAGCCGTAGTTTTTTAAAACATCCCACAAGCCGGTGACAGCCGCTTGCTGGACCCAGTTGTCGAATTGCTGTTCGCACAACTTCTGCATGGCGTTGCCGCCAGCACCCCCGAAGATCACGGGCGGGTGTTGCGCTTTGATCGCTTGCATGACCTCCACAGCGCGTGCATCGCCACTCTCCTCACCCGCCACAAACCAAAGAAAAAGATCTCGCATGCGAAACCTCGATCAGCCGCCGAAGCGCTTGCGAAGCCAACCGAGCGGGAAGCGGTCGCCTGGGCAATCGGTCGGCTTGGGATTGATTTCTTTATGCCCTTTGACAATCGCCGGACGGCCTTTGACTTTTCCCACGCGGTCGCGGAGGTAGCTGCAGAGTTCATCAAGCGCCGCAAGTTGATCTTTGGTCGGGAGGTCACGGTTCAAATCGCCCACTAGGCAGATGCCCAGCGAGATGTCGTTGAGGTAGTCGCTTGCCACATGTCCACCGTTGATCTGGCGAGTCCAGCGGTTGCCAATCTCGATTTGGCCATTTCCCGAGGATTTTCCGTTTCCGATCACAAAATGATACGCGAGTCCATTCTGCATTTTGCGAACCTTGCGGTGGTAGTTATCAAAAATGCGGGCGTTTCCCTGTCTGGTTCCGCTATTGTGCACTATGATGTATTTCCACCGACCGCGTTGGACCTTTGCGCTATCGATCGCTTTGCGGACAGCCGGCGACAGGTAGCGGTAGCGCTTCATGAACCCGCCGAATGCCGGCTTCGTAGGCGGCTCGTAACCTGCCTCCTCCTGAAGACCTGACTTTTCTATGAGAATCGGTGCGTCGAGCGGCCTGCCAGCGGGCGTTTTTCCTTTGGGAACCTGTGGCGTAACGGGCAGGGTCGTTTTTTCCGGCTTATCATCCTCCAAATTCTTCGCTGGTGTGGCCGTCGGCGTGGGTTTCACCGTTGAAGCCTCCTCGCCTGGAATCAAAATGTAGTCGTCTGATTCAGATTTCTCCGTTTTGACATCCACGGGCGTTTCGGATTTCGCCTCTTCCGAGGCTACGGGATCCTCGCTTTCATCCGGAGTGGGTTTGGGAGTGGGTTTGGGAGTCAGCTTCTTCGTTGCTGATTGGGATTTTCGCGGAGTAGGGGAGGCCTTGGGTTTCGACTTCGTTTTTGAGGATGGAGTCGCTGCGGGTTTGGGCTTTGGGCGTGGCGTGGCTGAGGGAGTCGGCTTGCTGACGGGTTGGATTTGCTCCCGTGCTTGAAGAAACAGGCGCTTTTTTTCCTCGTCGCTCGTCTGTCCGTGCATCGCGGCGGGAGTTAGCAAGAAGCACCCAACGCAGATAATGATGGCTAACAGATTCCGATTCCGCACGCCGCAGGCTAACAAGAGGGGAGGGATTTTCAAGTCGCTCAATAAATAACACGCACAAGACAAAGTCCGGCTGCCGGCGCGGTATGCATAAATACTGGCGTGGCTGAGCGAAGGTGTTCAGCAAGTTCGTCGATTTCCACCTTGCCGCTGGCATGGCGAATGATGGCTGCGCTGAGGATTCTAACCATTTTGTAGAGGAAGCCCTCGCCTTCAAAAGTGAGATCGATTTTTTCCTCCGCTATGTGATTTTCGATGGAGTGAATGGTTCGCACCGTCTGCTCGGGACCATTTGATCTCCTGAGCGAAAATGCGGCGAAGTCGTGTGTGCCGGTGAAGAGTTGGCAAGCACGCTGAAGCTTTTCAAAATCCAATGCTCCCGGCACATGCCAAGCACGGTCTTTCATCAAGGGGTTCAGTGCGGGTCCATTCCAAACCGTGTAGCGATAGATTTTTCCCTTCGCCGAAAATCGAGCGTGGAAGTCGCTTGGAGCTTCCTGGATTTTCATGACTCGGATCGTCTCGGGCAGGTGGGCATTCAGCGCCGACAACCATTCCCTAAGGCTCAAACGCTCGCTTGGGACATCAGCATGCGCGCATTGCGCCTCGGCGTGGACGCCAGCATCCGTGCGGCCCGAGCCATGCACGGTGATGCGCTCCTGACAGAGTGCGAGAAAGGCCTTTTCCAAATAATCCTGCACCGTGTTTCCGCAGGTTTGGCTCTGCCATCCATTCAGGGCGCCTCCGTGATAGGCGATGTGCAGTTGCAATCTCATCCCTGCGAATCGAGCCAGCTTTGGAGAATAATCTGGGCGGCGACTTGGTCTATTACTGGGCGTTGCTTTCTGGTGTTTCGTCCTGCCTCCTGCAGCGCACGCTGCGCTGAGACCGTGGTCATTCGTTCATCCCAAGAAACAACTGGGATCGTGGTTTCACGCCGGAGTTCATCGATAAAGGCCTTCGCTTTCTCCGCAGCAGGTCCGAAGCTGCCGTTCATGTTTCTTGGCATGCCGACGACAATCGTTTCTGCGGAGCGTTCGTTTGCGAGCGCGAGGACGCGTTTGAGCACATCGCTGGACTTTGTTGGGATCGTTTCGAGCGGATGTGCGAGCATTCCGAGATCGTCGCTTATGGCAACCCCCACGCGGGCGTCGCCAAGATCAATGCCAATAGCTTTTTTCATTTGGGGTTGAAAGTCCCATACTGCCTGCATAGCTTCAATCACCATGTCACAGCTTTCCTTGGACAAATTTGGCGAAAACCTTCCGGTCTCTGGAATCGTTGGTTTTTCGCAGGTCGCAATCGGTCTCGGCGCAGGCTTTCTTGTTGCCGACAATATTGGGCATAATGCCCGCCGAAATGCCGGTGTGGCCTTGATCACTCTGGGTGCCGCTGCACTTGTTCCGATTGTCTGGGGCATTGCTTCTAAAATCAGCACCCGTCCCGAGTCCTCCCGCGCTATGCGCAAAAAACTCGAAGGCATCCGTGGCGCATATGACACGGATATGGAGCACTGAAGTCGCGGTTCTCAGTGCAACCCCTCGTTCTTGCTTCGGCTTCGCCACGCCGCCTCCAACTGCTCAGAGAAGCTGGTTGGTCCGTCGAGGTTGATATTTCGGGAGCTGACGAGATAGAGGATCACTCGCTGACACCAGACGCGCTCGCCCTCGAAAACGCCCGAAGAAAGTGGCATGCCATTGCCGCACGGCGTCCCGAGGATCTGATCGTGGCTGCCGACACGGTGGTTTGGCTCGGAGGTAGATTTTACGGCAAGCCTGCGGATCTTTCCGAAGCCCGAAAAATGTTGGCATCACTTGTCGGTCGAACCCATCAAGTGGTCACTGGAGTGGTCTTGGGTAGTAGCTCGGCTTCCGTCGAATTTTCTGAACTGTCGATGGTCACTTTCCATGATCTCACGCCCGAATCCATCGAAGCCTATCTTGGCTCCATTCATCCGCTCGACAAGGCAGGAGGCTATGCAGCACAGGACGATGGGGGGCGTCTCATTGAAAAAATCGAAGGCTCGCTGAGCAATGTGATCGGCCTCCCTATGGAGCGGCTCGCCGAAGTGCTGAAGGAGATTCAGCGTTTGCAGGAATAAACAAACGCGGGCGGAAAATTGCGCATCACGACAGGCGTCCTGCGCACATCGCTGAAGGTGCGGTCGAGATTTTTACGAAACCTCTGCCCAGACCTTAAACGGTGGGGGCCATAATACGCAAAAGTGGAAAAGACCCCGCCATCGGCCAATGTCGAGTGAATCTCGCTGAGAATGGAATTTTGCAGTTTCTGATCGAAGATGGCCCAGGGCAGTCCAGAGAGGATGGCATTCGGTCGGGGAATCTTTTCCGAATTCAAATGATCGCTCAAGCGCGTTGCGCAGCCTTCGATGATCCGGGCATCTGGAAATTTGCCCGAGACTTCCTTTGCCAGAATGGGGCATTTTTCGATGGCCGCAAAATGTGCGCCACTTGGCAAACTCGCGAGAATGTGTCCTGTGAACGCCCCGCTGCCAGGCCCAAGCTCGATGACGCTCGATGCCATGTGCAAATCTGATGCAAGCACCATCTCTTTGGCCAAAAATGGTGACGACGGCCAGATCGCACCAAGCGTTGAGGGATTGCGTAAAAAAGACCTGAAGAAACTCAATGACATGTGGTGCAAAGGTTCAATGGCATTGCAGTCGGGTGCAATATCAAAAGCGGAACAGTTTCTGCAAAAAGCGGGAATCCGCCGGTTGCGTTCTACGCGGGCGGAATGCGCACAAACAATCCTGCCAATTCGATCTCGGCTGTCTGCGGAAACATATCCACCGGTTGGATACACTGAATCCGATATTCCGCTGAGAGTTTTTTTGCATCCCGCGAAAAGGTGGCCGGATCGCAGGAGACATAGACAATGCGGTGCGGTGGATTTTCCAGAATCGCGCGCATGACATCCGGCGACAGGCCCTCGGCCGGGGGATCCAGAAGGAGAGTGGTGTCCGCCGATGTGCCGCCGAGAAGGGCTTGTGAGAGGTGGGCCTCCACCGAACCGGCGATGTAGGTTTCCTTGGCTGAGGCTCCCTCCATGGCGCTTCGAACGGCGCCATCACTCCACTCGATGCCGAGAATACGGTTGAAATGTGGCAGGAGGCGCTTGGAAAAAAATCCCGATCCACAATACGCGTCGATCAAATACTCCGACCTGCCGGCCAACTCGGAAACTGTGTTCGTGAGCAATTCGGCCGCGCCGCTGTTCACCTGTGAGAATCCCCTTGCCGCCCCTGCCTCGCGGATAGTCAGGCGACCGGGATGGCGCGGTGGTTTTTTTCGAAGCTCCGCCAAGAGCCCATTCACCTCGTCGCTGGCAATCGGACACTCTGCGACATCGACGAGGTGATGCGACTTGCGATGGTAAAATCCCACATCGCCACTGTCTGTGTGAACGGAAAGGCGGTTGCGGTAACCCCACTGCTCAGGTGAGGGAAGCATCGGGCGGACCTCAACATCGCTGATTCCGCCCACGCGGCGCAGCAACTCTGCAACCTGGGAAGTTTTGATCTCCAGCTGGAGTTCGTAGTCAGCATGCTGATAGGCGCAGCCACCGCATTCTCCAAAGACTGGGCACTTCGGTGCGACGCGACGGGGTGATGCTTCTAAAAGCTTCACCAAATCCGCCTCGACGAGATTTTTCTTTTGTTTCACCACCCGCACGAGAGCGCGCTCCCCGGGCAGTGTTCCATGGATAAAACAAACCCTTCCATCCGGCAGGCGGCCGATTCCCGCGCCGCCGTAGGCGATGCGTTCTATCGTGATTGTGGCTTCCGGCAATGTCATGCCGGTTTGCGCATGAGCCAGTAAATTTCGCCGGGCCATCCAGGAAAGACGCGGCCCCAAAGAATGTTGAAGCGCATCCATGCTGCGGAGTTTTCGAGGGCGCTACCCTTGCTGCGCATCAGAAATGCCCCGCTCATGAACTCTACCTTCAGCCCGGCCTGTTCGGCCATGCGGCGCACGCGGGCGGGCGAAAACACGCTCACATGGCCCATCGGTTTTGCCGTGCGGCGAACCTGACTCTGGCGGATGGATGCAAATGGACCCGGCACCACGGGGAAACCTCCAATCAGCGAGCCTCCTGGTCGTATAGCGGAGGCGATTTTTTTCAAAACATCCTCCGGTTCGAAAAGGTGCTCCAGCACATGTAGCAGGATTGCGGTGTCGTATTGGTGCGGAAGAGCAAACTTCGCATCCTCAAGATTCGCTTCAAAAAAATCTGTGTAGCCGGCTTTCAGAAGCCTCTCGCGCAGCATGACGGCATCGACCGCCGTCCAACGATCAAAGCGCACTCCGCTTGGTGCGGATTTCACAAATTCCAGCATCTGGCCGACATGAACGCCGATCTCGGCGACATCCAGCGGACGCCCCGTTCGCAGGAATTCCTCACGGAGGAGTTGGTATCCGAACCAGTAACGAAGCAGGCGGATCGGATACTTCACGCTCTTTGCTTCCTTGGTCATGCCGAAATCTTTCGAGCGAACGACCTGATTTTCGGCGAGAAATTGGATGTCCCATTGGGACGAGGAATACATATTCAAGGCGGGCGAATGATGTGTCGCCTCCGCAGCGCGGTCAAGCGGAGCGTTTGCGCGTTCTTGATCCCAGCCTGCCCTGCAGGTAGTTTGATCACTCTTTTATGAAACCGGTCACCATTTACGACACCACGCTGCGCGACGGCACCCAAGGCACGGGGATTTCTTTTTCCATCCTCGACAAGATTCGCGTCGCTCAAAAATTGGACTCGTTCGGGGTCGATTTCATAGAAGGCGGTTGGCCTGGATCGAATCCTCGCGATGCAGCTTTTTTTGCAGAGGCTGCCAAGCTCACTTGGAAAAACGCCCGCATCGCCGCTTTCGGCAGCACCCGTCGTGGCAGCATTGCGGTTGAGGCGGATGCCCAAGTGCGCGTGCTCCTCGAGGCGCAAACGCCCGTCGTCACAATCGTCGGCAAGACATGGCTGCTGCATGTCACAGAGGTTCTCAATGTCACTGCCGAGGAAAACCTCTCCATGATCGCCGACACGGTGGCCCATCTTAAAAAACACGGCCGCGAAGTCTTCTACGACGCCGAACATTTTTTCGACAGCTATAAGGACAATCCCGAGTATTCCCTGAAAACACTCCGCGCCGCGAGGGATGCTGGAGCCGATCTGCTCGTTCTCTGCGACACAAATGGCGGAACTCTGCCCGGCGAAATTCACCGCATCACCTCTGCAGTCATCGCCGATCTCAAATGCCCGGTCGGCATCCATACCCACAATGACTGTGGGCTCGGCGTCGCAAACGCCCTCGCTGCCATCGAAGCCGGAGCCTGTCAGGTTCAAGGAACCATCAACGGCTACGGCGAACGCGTGGGAAATTGCAACCTCACGACGATCGTTCCAACGCTGCAGGTAAAAATGGGAATCCCCTCCGTGCCTGATCTCACCGCACTTCGCGAGGTTTCCCGCTTCGTCGATGAGTTGGCGAATGTGCCGCAGGACATCCGGGCCCCATATGTCGGCACGGCGGCCTTCACGCACAAAGGCGGTCTCCATGTCCATGCCGTGCAAAAAATCTCCCGCACCTATGAGCACATGGATCCGAGACTTGTTGGCAACTCCCAGACGATCCTCGTCTCCGACATGTCAGGCCAGAGCAACATCCTCGCAAAAGCTGCGGAGCTCGGATTTGAATTCCAAAAAGGCGCGCCTGAAGTCTCGACCATCTTGAAAAAAGTGAAGGAGATTGAAGCCCAAGGCTACGAGTTCGAGGCGGCAGACGCTTCCTTCGCGCTCCTCATCCGCCGCACGCTTGGCCGCCACACTCCGCTCTTCGATCTCAAAGAATACCAC
This sequence comes from Terrimicrobiaceae bacterium, assembly GCA_044369905.1. GTDB lineage: Bacteria > Verrucomicrobiota > Verrucomicrobiia > Chthoniobacterales > Terrimicrobiaceae > UBA967. The sequence goes on from JBILWM010000007.1 coordinate 27,846, forward strand.
TGCTCGTTCCGGCAATCGAGCCAGCATGAGTTCACAACCTGCGAAGCCACAGTCAAACTCCACGCTTCCGGTCGCGCCGAATACACGGTCGAGGAGGGCGACGGTCCCGTGAATGCCCTCGACGCCGCCCTGCGCAAGTCTCTGCGGCCTTTTTACAGCTGGATCGATCAAGTCCGCCTCACCGACTACAAGGTTCGCATCATCGACGGCACACGCGGCACAGCCGCCAAGACCCGCGTCCTCATTGTTTCAACCGATGGCCACACGACCTGGGGCACGGTAGGGGTCTCGGACAATATCATCGAGGCCAGCTGGCTTGCGCTGGTGGATAGCTACGAGTTTTACGGTCTGCGCGCCAACGCCTGAGCGCGTCAGGCTTCCGGTTGACCGTAAAACTTCACGCCCATCTCGATCTTCTCCCGTCCGTTAGCCAAGCGCCACTTGTTGCTATCGCGAAGGGAGTAAATGCATCCGCAGTATTCCTGTTGATAAAAATTCTCACGCTTTGAGATCTCCAACATTCGCTGAGCCCCGCCGCCCTTGCGCCAGTTGAATGTCCAGTAACTGATGCCGGGATATTTTGCTGCCGCGCGCTCTCCGCATCCGTTGATCTGCTCCATGTCCTTCCAGCGGGAAATGCCCAGACAACTTGTGATGACCGGGAATCCATTCTCGTGTGCGTAGAGGGCTGTTCTTTCAAAACGCATGTCAAAGCACATCGTGCAGCGGGCGCCTTTCTCAGGCTCCCACTCCAACCCCTTCGCGCGGGCGAACCAGTTGTCCGTATCGTAATCCGCGTCGATGAAGGGAATGCCCTCCTTCTCCGCAAAGCGGATATTCTCCGATTTGCGCAGTTCGTATTCCTCCTTCGGATGGATATTCGGGTTGTAAAAAAAAATCGTGTAATCAATCCCCGAGGCGGCCATCGCTTCCATCACCTCTCCAGAACAAGGCGCGCAGCATGAGTGCAGCAGGACTTTCTTTTCTCCGCCTGGTGGTTCGAGGATTGGTCTCGGATTCATAGGGACACTTTACTCCAAGATTGCGGAGGTTTTGACAAGTCGCCAGCGCGCTGGGTTTCTCGAAGTCAAATCCAAATAACGACTATCAATCGGGAGGCTGGATTTTCCACTCGGAGCGGATAAGCTGCCTGCCCATGAAGTATATTTTCGTGACCGGCGGTGTTGTGAGTTCTCTGGGAAAAGGGTTGGCGGCGGCATCACTCGGCACGCTGCTTGAACTGCGGGGCCTCAAAGTCGTTCTCCAAAAACTCGACCCCTACCTCAATGTCGACCCCGGCACGATGAATCCCTTCCAGCATGGTGAGGTCTATGTTTTGGCCGACGGCGCGGAGACCGACCTCGACCTCGGACACTACGAGCGCTTCACAAATTGCGTCCTCACTCGCTCCAATAACCTCACCAGCGGCCAAGTCTACGAGACCGTCCTCGCCAAGGAACGCCGTGGCGACTACCTCGGCAAGACCGTTCAGGTCATCCCTCACATCACCGATGAAATCAAAGCCCGCATTCGCGAGGTGGGCGTGAACTCCGGAGCGGATATCGTCATTACTGAAATCGGCGGCACCACTGGCGACATCGAGGGGCTTCCTTTTCTCGAAGCCATCCGCCAATTCATTCTCGAAGCGGGCACAGGCAACGCGATCATTATGCATGTCACTCTCGTGCCATTCATCAAGGCGGCGGGTGAACTCAAAACCAAGCCCACCCAGCAAAGCATCGCCAAACTGCGCGAGATCGGCCTCCAACCGCAGGTGCTCATTTGCCGCACTGAGATGCCGTTGGATGAGGATGTCCGCCAGAAATTATCCCTCTTCTGTAATGTGCCGCTGGATGCCGTGGTCGAGGCGGGTGATGTCGACCACACGATCTACGAAGCGCCTTTGAACCTTCGCGAAGAAGGGCTCGATTCCACAGTCTGCCGACTCCTCAATCTTCAAACCAAAGAACCCAACCTCACCGACTGGAAGCGCTTTGTTCAGCGTGTCATTTCACCCAAGAAACGCGTCCGCATCGCGATTGTCGGAAAATACATCGAGCTTCAGGATGCCTATAAGAGCATCTACGAATCTCTCACCCATGCCGGAGCCGCCAACGATTGCGGCATTGACCTCGTGCTCGTGGACGCCGAAGACATCGAGGTCGAGGGAGCTGAGAAGTATTTGCAAGGCGTCGCCGGTGTTCTCGTTCCTGGCGGCTTTGGCGATCGCGGCGTCGAAGGCAAAATCAAAGCCGCCCGCTATGCCCGCGAGTCCCGCACACCTTTTCTTGGGCTCTGCCTTGGAATGCAGGTGGCCACCATCGAATTCGCCCGCAATGTCTGCGGCCTCGAAGACGCCAATAGCACCGAGTTCGACCCCGATACAAAAAATCCCGTCATCGCTATCCTTGAGGAGCAGAAAGATGTCACCGACAAGGGAGGGTCCATGCGGCTTGGCACCTGGCAGACCAAATTCCTCGAGGGCTCCCACGCCCATCAGGTCTATGGAAAACTCGAAGCCTCCGAGCGCCATCGCCATCGCTACGAGTTCAACATGAAATACCGCCAGCTTCTTGAGGAAAAAGGCTTCGTTATTTCCGGAACATCACCCGACGGCAACCTGGTCGAGTTGGTGGAACTTAAGAACCACCCTTGGTATCTGGCCTGCCAATACCATCCCGAGTTCCAATCCAAACCCAACGCGCCACACCCGCTCTTCAAGGCCTTCATCACCGCATCCCTCGCAAACGAGGAGTAACCGCACCTTGGCTGCCCGGGGTCGCTGAATCGGAGGGTATCGTTTGACCATGGAGTCTCTGAAAATCGCCATCCTGCTCCTCCTCGGGCTCATCTACCTGAAGGTTGCTTCGCAAGCCGCAAGGTCGGCTTTGGCACATGGGGATTCTTTCCCCGTGCAAGTCTGGAAATGGCCGGAATCCTTGCTCACAGCAGGCGTCGTGCTTTTTTTTCTTCTGATGGCCATTCCATCCTTCACAGGTCCTCCCGGCCGGATCGACCTGAAGGCCATCGAATCCGCGCTTGGGCTCTACGCATCGATCATTCTCTTCGTCGTGGGATTTCTTGTTTTTCGAAACATGAATCCCATCGACGCATTCGGTCTGCGCTGGATTTCCTGGCGTCAGGGAATCGTCGCCGTTGTCTTGTGTCTGGCTCTAGTCCTACCGCCGATCTACGCAGCCCAGTGGGTCGGATATTCGTTGTCCGGACCTCAAACCGAACCCCAGCCGATTGTTTCATTCCTTATCGAACACCAGAGCCTCCGCGATCGCCTTTCTGTCATTTTAATAGCCGTCGTTGCAGCGCCCCTCACTGAGGAACTCGTCTTTCGAGGATGCCTCTACGGCTTTCTCAGGCAGACCGGCGGAAGGTTTGTGGCCATAGCCGTCACCTCCATATTGTTTGCTCTCATCCATGGACACATCCCCTCGCTTGCCGGATTGCTGATTCTGGCCGTGGGTCTCTCTCTTTTGTATGAGAAGACAGGTTCGCTCTGGGCTCCCATACTCCTGCACGCCGTCTTCAACGGACTCAGCATCTACGGCACACTCCAATGGCCCGATCTCATGAAATGAAATTCTGCGCCGAAGACAAACTGCTACACGAACTACTGCGCCTCGTGCCCGTTCCGCACGATCAACCGCTCGGCCCGGGTGACGACTGCGCCGCCATCAAGTGCGGAAAACCCGGCACACTCATTCTACTCAAAACGGATTGCATCGCAGAGGATGTTCATTTTCTCCGTTCGCATGATCCCGCCAAAGTCGGCTGGAAGGCCCTCTGCCGTCCTCTCAGCGATATCGCCGCCATGGGAGGCACACCTGCCCAAGCCCTCATCACCTTCTTTTCGCCCCCCGACCTCGATTCTGCGTATTGGAAAAAATTCTACCGTGGACTTGGCCGCGCCGCACGCCGCTTCGGCGTCACCATCGCAGGTGGCGAGATGTCCCGCCAAAAACACGGCATAGCCGTCTCGGTCATGCTCACCGGTCACATCGACTCCAAGCATCTCCTCACGCGCTCGGGCGGCAAACCGGGCGATCTACTCTTCGTCACAGGACAACTGGGCGGCTCCATCGCAGGCCACCACCTCAACTTTACCCCCCGCCTCCAAGAAGGCCAATGGCTCGCGAAAACTATCCACCCCTCCGCCATGATGGATATCAGCGACGGACTCGGCACCGACCTGCCCCGTCTCGCCAGAGCCAGCGGATGCGGGTTTGAAGTCAACCGCGAGTCCATCCCCCGCCGCAAAGGATCCGACATCGAATCCGCCCTCTCCGACGGCGAAGACTACGAACTCCTCCTCGCCATCCCCCCCTCAAAAGCCCCGCTCCTCCAAAAAAACTGGCCCGCCGTCTTCCCCAAAACCCGGCTCACCCGTATCGGCACCCTCACGCCCACTCAACCCGCTCCCCCCGACTGGCCCGGAGCCTGGGACCACTTCGAAAAAAAATAACCCCCGCACGTCAACCCCAGTCGATTCCAACGTCCAAATTTTTGGTTCGCGCCTGTGGGATGCTTTTTTCCTCTCTTGAGTTCCCGTGTGAAATCCCTTTTCGTGTGCGGATGACTGTTCGCACACGATTTGCTCCTTCACCGACTGGTTATCTTCATGTGGGAGGGGCTCGCACGGCTCTTTTCAACTGGCTCTACGCCCGTCGACATGGAGGGAAATTTATTCTCCGGATTGAAGACACGGATGAGAAACGCAACACGGCGGAGGCGCATCAGGTTATTTATGACGGTCTGAAATGGCTGGGTCTCGATTGGGATGAGGGTCCGGACATGGGCGGTGATTATGGTCCTTATCGCCAGAGCGAGCGGTCGGAGATTTATGCCAAATACCTCGCCCGCTTGGAGGCTGGTGGACATGTTTATGAGGATGGCGGTTCGATTCGCTTCCGTTCCCCGCGCAAGCCGGTGGTCCTTGAGGACATGGTCTGCGGGCGTATTGAGTTCGATATGTCAAATCCGGCGACGCACCCGGACATGACAATCCGCCGTCCGGATGGGTCTTTTATTTTCCATTTTGTGAATGTGGTGGACGACATCGAAATGAAGCTCACGCATGTGATCCGCGGCGAGGATCACCTCTCGAACACCCCCAAGCACATCGAGCTCTACAATGCGCTTGGCGAGAAGCCTCCGGTCTTCGGCCACATTCCGCTCATCTTGAATCACGAGGGCAAAAAGCTCAGCAAGCGTGATGGCGGTTCGAGCATTACTTATTTCATGGAGCACGGCTATGCTCCCGAGGCGGTGGCAAACTATCTCTGCCTACTCGGATGGTCCCCCGGCGAGAATCGTGAAAAACTCACCATGGAGGAAATCCTGGCGCTTTTCGACATCGATAAAATCAATCGCCGGAATGCCATCTTCGATCTTGATAAATGTTTTTGGCTGAACGGTCAGCATATTCTCTCGATGGGCTTCGACCGTTTTGTGGAATTGGCGAAGCCTTTCGTGGAAAAAGCGGGCATTGCCTATGGGTCGGAGGCAGCGCTTCTGGCGGCGCTCACGATTGTGAAACCGAAGGTCAAGCACCTCAGCGATGTGCCGGACTGGATCGGATTCCTCTTCACGGAGGAGTTCGCTTTTGATCCCGAAGCCGTCGAAAAAAGTTTGAAAAAAGCGGGTGCGGCGGGGCGTCTGCAGGCGTTGATCGCCGCGCTGACGAAGCTTGAGGATTGGTCCCACGCCTCGCTCGAGGCTGCGTTGAAGGAAACGGCCACCACTCTCGGAGTCAAAACCGGCGAGCTGGTTCATCCTTCCCGCGTCGCTGTAAGCGGTCGCTCGGTTGGCCCTGGCCTTTATGAAATGTTTGTGGTGCTTGGCAAGGAGCGCACGCTGGCCCGCTTCGCGCGTGCTGCCTCGATGGCTGCGGCCTGATTTCTATGAGTGGCAAGGTCCCAGTCGCGATCGTCGGTGCCAATGGATATTCCGGCGAGGAACTTTGCGCGATTTTGGCGCGGCATCCATCGGTCTCTGTTGTTGCGGTGACCTCTCGTCAGCATGCGGGCAAGCCCGCAGGCGATGTGCTGCCGCGCCTCTCCGGGGTGGGGGAGTTTTCCAAACTGGTCTTCAGCGAACCTGCGATGGACTCGCTTCTACGCTCCGGGGCGAAGTTTTTCTTTCTCGCGCTTCCCCATGGCCTGGCGGCGGAGTATGCCGTGCCGCTCTGGGAGGCTGGGAAGAGGGTCATCGACTTGAGTGCGGATTTCCGTTTGCGCGACACCGAGGTTTATCGCGAATTCTACGGCGAGCAGCATCCTGCTGCGAAATTACTCCCCGAGGCCGTTTATGGTTTGCCTGAGTTGCACCGTGATGTAATCCGCACGGCCAAGCTTGTTGGCTCGGCGGGTTGTTACCCCACATCGATTTTGTTGCCGTTGGTCCCTCTTCTGAAAGCCGGTCTGATCGATTCTGGGGATATCACTGTGGCCAGCGCCAGCGGGGTTAGTGGAGCAGGCCGTAAGGCGGAGACGGCTCTTCTTTTTGGAGAGTGCAACGAAAGCCTGCGCGCCTATGGATTGCCCAAGCACCGGCATCTCTCGGAAATCGAGCAGGAACTTTCGCTGGCGGCTTCTCGGCAGGTTACGATCACCTTCACTCCGCACCTTGCGCCCATGACGCGTGGAATCCATACGACGATCTTTACGCGACTGGCGGCGGGGGCTTCGGCGGAGGCCATTTTGCCCGCGCTGGAGGCCTGCTATGCGAATGAGCCATTCGTTCGTGTTTCACAGAATCTCCCTGATACGAAAAATGTGACTGGCACCAACTTCTGTGACATTTCTGCAAGGTTCGATGCCCGCACGAGCAGGCTGATCCTGCTTTCTGCGGAGGATAATTTGGTAAAAGGCGCCGCAGGTCAGGCGGTGCAAAACTTCAACCTCATGGCCGGACTCGACGAGACGGCTGGATTGCTATGATCGAAATCAAAAAAATCAAAGGCGGCGTCTGTGCCGCACGGGGCTTTGTTGCCGGAGCCGCCGGTTGTGGAATCAAGACCGGCAAAGTCACACGCGATGATGTGGCAGTCGTCTTCTCCGAAGGTGTCGCTACCTCGGCGGCGACATTCACCACCAACAATGTCAAAGCCGCGCCAGTGCGTGTTTCGGCTGAGCATATCAAGGCTGGCAGCAACCGAGCAGTGATCCTCAACAGCGGCAATGCCAACGCCTGCACGGGTGAGGGTGGACTCAAGGACGCCAGAGCCATGTGTGCTGCTACTGCGGATCTTTTGGGCCTAAAACAAAAAGAAGTCCTCGTTTGCTCAACCGGCCGAATCGGCGTTCCCATGCCGATGGATCGCATTGCCAAAGGCATCGCCGCGTTGAAGCCAACCCCCAACGGAAGTGCAGCTTCTGCTGCTGCCATCATGACGAGCGATACCTTTGCCAAGGAATATGCCGTCGAGGTGAAAACCTCCAAAGGCTCGTTCCGTGTGGGAGGTATCGCCAAGGGCGCGGGAATGATCGATCCGAACATGGCTACCATGCTTTGCGTGGTGACAACGGATGCCGCCATTCCCCAATCCGCTCTTCGGGCGGAGTTGAAGCGCTCCGTGGCAAATTCTTTCAACCGCATCACGATCGATGGCGACATGAGCACGAATGACACGGTCATCCTGCTCGCAAACGGCCTGAGCGCCTGCTCGCCCGACATGGCGGCATTTTCGCAGGCGCTGGATGAGGTCACCCGCGCTCTGGCTCGAATGATCGTGAGCGACGGCGAGGGCGTTTCTCGTTTTGTCGAAGTCGAAATCACTGGCGCAGCCAACGACAAGGAAGCCCGTATCGCCGCAGAAGCCATCGCTAACTCAACGCTCGTTAAATGCGCGTGGGCCGGGGGAGATCCGAATTGGGGCCGAATTCTCGATGCCGTTGGATATTGCGGCGTGAAGGTCGATGACACGAAGGCCGATATTTTCTACGACAAGCTCGCCTCCGTAAAAAACGGCATCGCTGCCAAGACGCCCTTCGAAAAGCTCCGCGCCATCGCCGCCAAAAAATCCTTCAAGGTCACGGTCGATCTCAAACTCGGGAAGGGCTCCTACTATGTCTGGACCACTGATCTCACCGAAGAGTATGTGCGGCTGAATCTCGGCGAATAATTTCATGCTCACCACACCTGAAGCCCGCTCCGAATGCCTTATTGAGGCGCTTCCTTACATTCAAAAATATCGCGGCCAGACCTTCGTCATCAAGTATGGCGGCTCCGCGATGGAGGACGACCAGATCGTCGATAAATTCCTGCGCGATGTCGTTTTTCTCGAGGCGGTCGGCATCAATCCCGTGCTTGTTCACGGCGGTGGCAAGGCGATCACAGCCCGCATGAAGGACGCCGGATTGCAGGCTCGTTTCATCGAGGGCCTCAGAGCCACAAACGCAACGGCGATCAAGATCGTGGAGGAGACCCTCGACAAGGAAATCAACCCCTCCATTGTCTCGACCATCAATGAATTCGGTGGGCGAGCCAAAGGCTTTTCCGGAAAAAATGTCTTCATTGCCCGTCATCTTCAAAAGCAGGCGATCATCGAAGGGGAAACGGTGGATATCGGCTTCGTTGGGGAAGCCCAAGAGGTAAATGCCGGAGCCGTGAGCGAGGCGGTGCATGCGGAGGTCGTTCCCGTCATCAGCCCAATCGGGGCGACGCCGGAGGGAGTTGTTTTAAACATCAATGCCGACATCGCCGCAGCGGCTCTGGCTGCGGAACTGCAAGCCGCCAAGCTCATCTATGTCACCGATGTGCCCGGCATCATGCGCGACGCCTCGGACCGAGACTCCCTCATCGCGAGTGTCACAGCGAAGCAAGTCAAAAGCCTGATTCAGCAAAAGATCATCGCAGGCGGCATGATCCCCAAAGTCCTCTCGGCCATTTCCGCAATGGAGCGCGGCGTTGGAAAAATCCACATGATCGGCGGTCACATCCAACACTGCCTCTTGCTGGAGATTTTCACCAACGCGGGCATCGGCACTGAAATCGTGCCGGATTGACCTGCGGGCTTGGTTTTCTTGGTGCGCCGGGATTTCAGGGTTTGTAAGGTTTTGCCATGACACTGGCCTGCCGTCTCACCGCATTTGGAGCAAATCCGCCTGCATTGAGCCTTGAAGAAATTCCCGCGCTTGCGCCGGGAGCGGGTGAGGTGCTTGTGCGGATGCTTGCCGCACCGGTCAATCCTGCGGATTTGAATGTGATTGAAGGCACCTACGGCGAATTGCCATCCTTGCCTTGCACGATTGGAAATGAGGGCGTGGGAGTCGTCGAACAGGTTGGGGCGTCGGTTCATGGTCTCTCGGTGGGTCAGACTGTTCTTCCTCTTTCATTCGGCACATGGGCTGAGAAAATAGTTGTGCCTGCCGAGGCATTGATCGTTCTGCCGGATGGGTTGGATTCCTTGCAAGCGGCGATGCTTGCAGTTAATCCTGCCACGGCCTGGCGGATGCTGCATGATTTTGCTCTCCTCGAGCCGGGGGATTGGATTGTTCAAAATGCCGCGAATTCGGGTGTCGGTCGCGCTGTTATTCAATTGGCGAAGGCGCTGGGTCTTCGGACTCTGAATGTCGTTCGGCGAGTCGAGCTCGTTGAGGAATTAGAAAAGATTGGTGGTGATGTTGTCGTTACCGAGGAGACGAATTTGAGAGATCAGGTTCAGGCTCTCTGTGGCGGCAAAGCTCCCAAGCTCGCCCTCAACGCTGTAGGCGGAGCCAGTGCGCTCAACTTGGCCAATGCACTCGCTGCAGGCTCTCCCTTGGTTACCTATGGAGCGATGGGGCGCCAGCCATTGAAAATTCCCAACAGTCTGCTCATCTTTAAAAATCTCTCCTTTCATGGATTTTGGCTCCGGCGTTGGAAGGAGACCGCGAGTCCCGCTGATGTGCGCGAGACCTATCAAAAGCTTTCCGCCTATCTTCTCGCAGGGGTCCTCCACACGCCGGTTCACAAGACTTTTCCATTGTCTCAGGCTCTCGAAGCCGTCGCCGAGGCGGCACGCGAAAAGCGCTCTGGGAAAGTTCTTCTTCGCATGTGATGACGATGGGGCCTGAATGGCATTGAGGTTTCCCTCAAACGGAGCCATTTTGATTCTATGGAGAGTGAACCCCGAGCCTGGCAGAATTTTTCCCCGGGTGATCTGTCTTTTTCGTTTCCCATGGTGGCGTCCGCAAATGTCCACGAGTGCATCGCCCGCTCGGTTGCGGCATTTCCTCGATGGGCCATGCTTTCGCTTGAGGAGCGGCGCGAAAAACTGATTGGTTGCCGGGAGGGATTGGCTCTTGCCTCGGAATCGCTTGCCGCCTTGATCGCGCGGGAGACGGGAAAACCTTTGCGCGAGGCGCGTCTGGAAATGGCTGCTGTGCTCGCGAAGTTCGATCTCACTTTTGCAGACGGAGAAAAGTATCTTCGGGATGTGCCTGTCGAGGACGGGCCGAATCCCGCACTCATCCGCCAGCGCCCTCGTGGGCTTGCTGCCGTGATTGCCCCCTTCAACTTCCCTGTTCACCTGGGGCATGGCGCGGCGTTGGCCTATCTCTTCGCCGGCAACACGATTTTGTTCAAACCATCGCCGTTTGCTGTGAATGTTGGCCTGGCCTACGCCAAAATTATGCAGGAGGCGCTCCCAGCGGATGTCTTTCAACTGGTCCCTGGCTGGGGCGAGACAGGTCGGGCGCTTTGCACAGATCGAGCTGTTCGCTCGGTTTGCTTCACGGGTTCCGTGCCTGTCGGCCGGGAACTCGCTGTTGCGTTGGCTTCCGATACCTCCAAATCGCTGGCTCTGGAACTCGGTGGAAAAAATTCAGCCATCATCTTCTCCGATGCCGATCTCGATTCCGCTGCCGTGGCGGTCGCCGATGGCATGTGCCTCACCGCAGGTCAGCGATGCAATGCGACATCGCGAGTTCTTGTCGAACGACAAGTCGCGGATGCATTTTTGCAGTGCCTCACGGTTGCGATCGCCCGTTACCAACCGGGAGACCCCATGAACGAAAATACGCTCCTCGGGCCACTGATCAGCTTTGCAGCCCACGAGCGCTATGAGCGACTTATCTCCTCAAGTGTGGGGGACTGGATTGTTCCCGGAGGTATTCTTGAAAAAATCAGCCCTGAGATGCATGGGTATTATGTTCTGCCCGCAGTGGTCATCGCTGGTGATGTTGCCGCTCTGGACGAATCGCCTCTGGCAAAGGCGGAAACTTTCGCGCCGATTTTGGTGGTCGAGATTTTCGATGGGGAGGAGCCGGCGATCCGTCGTCACGAGGCTTGGGATTTCGGCCTCACGGGGAGCGTATTCACCTCCGACGCCGAGCGGTTTTCACGGGTTGGCTCCAGGTTGTCTGTCGGCAACCTTTACCAAAATCTTCCCACGACCTTTTCGCCATCCACCCTGCCATTCGGTGGATGGGGAACTTCAGGCAATGGTCATCCCGGCGGGCGCGGTTTCGTGCGTTTTGCCGTGCAGGAACAGGCGATCCAGTGGAAAACTTGAGAGATCCATGAAACGCGGATTCCTCGACAAACTCATCGACCGACTTCCGCTCGTTCAGCCGGGCGAGGTGCAGAATTACCTCGTTGAAATCGCCCGCGAGAAGGGATTTCTCGAGACCATTTTCAACGCGATTCTGGAGGGTGTCATTGTCACCGACCCCAAGGGCCGCATTCTTTACCTCAACAGGGCTGCGTGTGGTTTTTTCGGTATTGAATCGGATGCAAGCCTCGGGAAGCCCTTGGCCGAGGTTGTGCGAGGTATCGACTGGGAGGCCTTGAGCGGTCCGAAGGCCGAGATTGTGAGCCGCGACCTCGAAGTCTTTTATCCTGATAACCGCCTTTTGAATTTTTATGTGGTTCCCTTGTTGAGCGACGAGGGCGATGGACACAAACCCGAGGCGGTCGGTCGTGCGGTCATCCTTCGTGACATCACCCAGACCCACCGCGACACGCAGGAGGCGATCGAAGTCGAAAAATTCTCCGCCCTCACCATGTTGGCTGCCGGTGTTGCCCATGAAATCGGGAATCCCCTCAACTCGCTCAACATCCACCTTCAAGTCATGCAGCGCAATTTGGAGAAGGCTCCGCCAAAACTCCGCGCCAAACTCGAGGAGTCGGTTCTCGTGGCCCGCAGCGAGGTCTCGCGCCTCGACAACATCATCACACAATTTCTTCGCGCTATCCGTCCCCAAAGCCTCAATCCCGAACCCACGGATATCAACCGCATCGTCGATGAGGTTTTTGAATTCTTGCATGTCGAAATCCAGGACCGCGATGTGCTCGTTGAGAAGCAGCTTGAGCAGGGATTGCCGCTCCTTCAGATCGACCGCGACCAGATCAAGCAGGCCTTCTACAACATCTGCCGCAATTCGTTTCAGGCCATGAATTCCGGGGGCATCCTGCGCGTCAGCACCTCCTCTGATGCCTCCCATGTGCAGGTCGTCTTCACGGACTCCGGTGGAGGTATCTCGCCGGAAAACATCACCCGCATTTTCGAGCCTTATTTCACAACAAAATCCGGTGGAAATGGACTGGGTCTTCTCATTGTCCGTCGTATTGTCCGGGCCCATGGTGGGGAAGTCATTCTTGAAAGCTCTCCCGGACGCGGACTCACGGTCAGAATCCTCCTGCCAAGGGCCGACCAGCGTGTGCGTTTCCTCGAGCAGGGAACTGTCGAATCCAAAAATGAATAACGAACTCCATCACTTCCACGATCAAGCCAGTGCCAGCTACAAGGCCGGTTGCCGCACGCCCTCTCAAATCCTTCCCGCCGCCGATCTCGAGATGCTCGCGAAGTTCGGCATCACGCCGCAATTTCTCTACGACGCGGTGGATGATCTCGCCCGCTATGGCGAGCCAGGCAAGGATGTGTTTGTGGAGCTCGCTCAAATGCGGGCGGATTATTTTCAGACAATCCTGCATGGACGCCCTTCCGCGCGGATCGTTCAAGAGCCGGAGTTGCCACCTAAATCCGCCGAATTTCAGGGGGTCGCTTGGCTTCCTCGTATTATCCGGAAGGCCCAGTGTTTCCTCGAGGGAAGCCTCTGCGACGACATCATGTATGGCTGCGCCGGTGATCGCTCATTTTTGAAAAAATACAACGCCACCTTGCCGGCCTTCCTGACTGTAGTGCGCGACTCGCACGGCGACCCTTCGCAAGCATTGCGCTATCTGACCAAGGCAGGTTGCCAGTGAATACAAAAGGTAGCAAAGTCGGTTTTGTCGGCGTCATCAAAAGTGAGTTGGCGCTCTGGGTTGGGATTTTTGCAGTGCTTGTTTTTTATACGAGCGGTCCCGCTTTGTTGGGCGGCCCAGGGAACCCATGGTCCGCAGCGGGATCTTTTGTGGCGATCTTTGGAATCATGCTTTGGCTTTCCTTTGGTGTCGTCCACCACGCCGAATGCCTGGCGGTAAAACTCGGCGAGCCTTACGGGACGCTCATTCTCACACTTTCGGTCATATCAATCGAAGTGGTCATGATTTGCGCGCTAATGCTGAACGGATCTGAAAATCCGACCCTGGCGAGGGACACGATGTTTTCTGTGCTCATGATTGTCTTGAACGGCATGCTTGGTTTGACGCTTTTGCTCGGTGGGTTGCGTCATCACCGGCAAGTGTTCAACCTTGAAGGCGCCCGGAGTTATCTCATCGTTCTCTCATGCCTGGCCTTCCTTGCCCTAGTTTTGCCGACCTTCAGTAGGACAGGCGGAGTCGGGTCGGCCTCGCCAATGGTTTTTGGATTTGTGGCCCTCGCATCCATCGGTCTGTATGGAATTTTTTTGTTTCTCCAATCCACCCGCCATCGCGACTTTTTTGAGCACCCTTCGGAAGAAGGGGAGTTGGGCGACGACCATGGGCACGGCCATCTGCAAACGCATTCCACCGCGTATCACGCTGTTTTTCTCGTCCTTTCGCTTCTGCCAATCGTTCTTCTTTCAAAAAAAATCGCAGTCTTGCTGGAATTCGGTATCGCCGCTCTGCATGCGCCCCAATCTCTGGCGGGCTTCGTTGTCGCCTTGCTCGTTCTGGCTCCCGAGGGTTTGGCCGCCTGCAAGGCCGCTCTTCAGAACACGCTTCAGCGCTCAGTGAATATCGTCCTCGGTTCGGCGCTCGCCACCATTGGACTCACGGCTCCCGCCGCTTTGGCTATCAGCGCTCTCACATCCAAGCACATCATTCTGGGGCTTGGTCCGGTGGAGTTGGTCCTCCTCCTTGCGACATTCTTTTCATCCCTCTTGGTCTTTGCGGGAAACCGCACAAACATGCTCGCGGGCGCTGTGCATCTGGTCCTCTTTGCTGCCTACGCGGTTTTGATTTTTGATTGAGGCGACCCTGATATCGAGGCTTACCGCCGCGTATCGGCAAGTTGCTTTCGGAAGGCGACGGGAGAGGTTTTTCGCGACCGGGTGAAAGCGTGGGTGAAGTGGTAACGATCGCAGAATCCGCAATCGGAGGCGATTTCCTCAATGCTTTTGGCACTGTGGTGAAGGAGAAGGCAGGCGGCCTCGATCCGGCGCTCGCGGGCGTAAAGTGCAGGCGTGTGCCCCGTGCGCTCGCGAAAAAGTCGGATGAAGGCGTTGGTATTCATCCCGGCCTCCTTGGCTAATTGGGAAATGCAGGGAACGCCTGGAATCTGTGCTTCGATCTTTTGGATGGCGGCTTGGACGCGGGCATCCATATCGGCAGGCCCTGCCCATTTCCCGGGGGTCAGTCGTGCCAATTGGCTGGAGACGAGGGATGCCACCTGACACGCGCAGGAGGCGGGGTTTTTCTCCAGCAGGGCAAGATTCACGGCTTTCAGGTCGGATAGGTTCGCCTTCAGCACCTCTGCCTCTTCGCCAGTCCAAGTTAGCGATGTGAGAAAATGAACATAAAAATGATTCACCGTGCCCGTGAGGCGTGTTGTGAAAGGAACCTCGGGAGGAATGAGGATGAAATGGTCGGGTTCAAGTGGGATTGTTTGTTTCCCAACGATGATCGCGGCGCCGGATGTCTCGTTCCAGTAAAGCCTCCAGTAGGGTGCTCTTAGATCGCCGGAAGACCATTTTGTAAGATGCACAAAGACCGAGGTGAGAATGCGGAGGCTCATTTCGGAGGAGGTGCCCTGCATGGTCGATGGGCTTTGGTTTGTGTAAAACATACACAAAATAAAATCTTTCACGCATTGCCCGGGCAAGCCGGTTCTGGAAAAAATCGCCGCGCATGAGCTCTTCACTCCATCCACTTCGCTTCCGCCAAATCCACCTCGATTTCCACACCTCGCCACACATTCCCGCGATTGGTGAGAAATTTGATAAAAAGAAATGGCAGGACACGCTGCAGGCCGCTGCGGTGGACTCGATCACGCTCTTCTCAAAGTGCCACCACGGTTGGAGCTACCATCCCACCAAAGTTGGCAAGATTCATCCGCATCTGAGCTTCGACCTGCTCCGCAAGCAATACGACGCCACGAAGGAAGCCGGCATCAACGCGCCGGTCTATCTCTCTGCCGGTGTGGACAACCTCGCCTCGTATGAGCACCCCGAATGGCGCGAGGTGAACAAAGATGGCGCCTACACTGGTTGGGCGAAGCGCACGCTGCAGGCGGGCTTTCATATGATGGATTTTCACAGTCCTTATCTTGAATACCTCTGCGAGCAGATCCGCGAGGCGGTGCGCCTCTTTCCTGATTGCGATGGCATTTTCCTCGATATCATCAGCCAGTGGGAATCCTGCACCCGTTGGAGTCTGGAATTCATGAAGGCCAATGGGCTCGATCCGCTTAAAGAGGAGGATCGCAAGGAGTCCTCGCGTCTCGCGCTCGAGAAATACTATCGCCTGACCACCGAGGCAGCGAAGTCAGTCCGCCCGGACATGCCGATCTTCCACAACGGCGGCCACATTCCCCGCGGTCGGCATGATATTTTGCCCTATTTCAGCCACCTCGAGTTGGAGTCCCTGCCGACAGGAGGTTGGGGCTACGACCATTTCCCGACCTCGGCGAAATACACATGCAACCTGCCCTTCGAGTTTTTGGGAATGACAGGAAAGTTCCATACCACATGGGGAGAGTTCGGCGGCTACAAGCATCCGAACGCGCTCCGCTACGAATGCGCCGCCATGCTGGCCTACGGAGCCAAGTGTAGTGTGGGTGATCAGTTGCATCCCTCGGGAGAACTCGATCCCTCGACTTACGAAGTCATCGGAGCCGCCTACCGCGAGGTGCGTGACAAAGAGCCATGGTGCCGCGACGCGAAGCAGGTCTTCGACATCGCCGTGCTTTCCAGTGAGTCGGAAAATCACAATGACCGCAACAATTGGCCCGACGATGGCGCCGGCCGCGTCCTCCTTGAGGGGCATTTCCTTTTCGGTCTCATCGACCGCACGATGGATTTCTCGCCCTACAAGGCCATCATTCTACCCGACGACATTCGCATCGACGACGAGTTGAAAGCTAAGCTGGACGCCTATCTGGCCAAAGGCGGCAAGCTTGTCCTCTCGGGCGAAAGCGGTCTCTGGAAGGGCCGTGAAGCTTTTGCGTTTGATCTTGGAGCCGAGTATCAGGGCCTCAGCCCAAGCCATCCTCCAGAGGACGAGGCAAACCGCGGTCACGATTATGTTATGCCCGTGCCGGAGCTTCGCCCTTCATTCGTCAACACGCCGCAGATCATGTATAGCCGCTCACACCGCATCCGCGTTACGGACGGCCAATCATTGGGGCAAATTTTCGACCCCTATTTCAACCGCACTTGGGAGCATTTCTGCAGCCACCAGCACACGCCGAACCAACTTGAGCCATCCGGTTTTGACTGCGGCGTGCGCCACGGAAACATTCTGTATTTTGCGCACCCTGTGTTCCTGCACTACCGGGCCTATGGAGCCGTGGCTTATCGCGAGTTCATTGTCCGGGCATTGCGCGCGTTTCTGCAAGATGGCGTATCGCTCGCCACAAACCTGCCTTCCACCGCGCGTGTATCACTCACCTCACAGGGTGATCGATTCATACTGCATCTCCTCTATGCCCCGACGATCAGTCGCGGGGGAGTTATTCAGCTCTCCGGCGGCAACGCCTCCGGCGGACGCAGCGTTGAGGTCATCGAAGAACTGCCGCCGCTCCACAACACGGAGGTCACCCTGCATCTGCCGGGTGTGAAAAAAGCCATCCTCGCGCCAAGCGGTGCACCGGTTTATTTCAAAACTAGTGGCGATAGTGTCACGGTGCGACTGCCCGAGTTTTCCTGCCACCAGATGATCGAGCTTCAAGCCTGAAGCATTCGGTCCGCGCGTTACGGGTTCGAAGATTCGAGCAGGTGTAGGCGAAGGATGCGGCGGATTTCCTCGATGCCGTTAGGATCTTCGTTGGCTCCGTGGCCAGATGGAACAATCTTTTCCGACTTGGCGTTGGGAAGGTGCGAACTCCAGTAGGGGACGACTCCATCGGAGCTGTTCGGCGTGTTACCTTTGCCTTGGTCGCCGATCACCGAGTGGTAGGTGACGCGCTCGGACATGGGCAGCTTGAGAATCGCGAGCAGGAGAGGGGACTTCGCCTGTAGGAAGCGGATGCTGTTTGCGGGCGCCACAAAGAGGTCTCGCAGGTGGTTTCGGATGGAGTTGACCATCACAAGGCGGTCGCGCGATGTGCTGAGGTTTGGCAGGCGAACCAGATTCGAAAAGAAATCAGCCAGTGGGTTCATCGCGAGCTGACTGCCTTGGTGTGGTGTGGCCATGAAAATGACGCGGCGGATGTCCTCCCGAGGCTCGAAGTTGACGATTTTCAAAAGGTTTTCCTTGGCTGCGGCGCTGATTTTCAGCTTCTCCGGCGGAGTGTCCGTGAATTGCTTCCAGAGATCTTCTCCACCTTTTCGCACCATGAGGCTGGAAATGAGGCCCCCCATGCTGTGGCCAACCAGCACGATCTGGTCGAGGTTCGGGTTTTTATGGGCGGGGTCCACCATTGCACGATACCGGTCGAGCTCGGTGCGAAGTTTGGCTGCGGACCACCAAACGGGAAGGCCTGTGGGGTAGAGGTAGAACCAGAATTGATAGCGTGAGCGGATTTTTGGATCGGCAAGAAGTTGGTTCACTGCCGAGGTCCAAGCTGCGGGACGGCAGAGCAGGCCGTGCACAAACACCACGGGAATTTTCTTGGGATCGTATTCGTCAATCTGGAGGAGGCCGGTGTTTTTGAAATTGGTATCCGAGAAAAACAGAGCCTGGATATCGATGGAACTATTCTTCCCCTGGCTGAGGAGGTAGGCAATCGGCGCCGAAAAATCGGCGGCCAGAGTTTCTTTCCTTCCATTGAGAACCACGCTTTCTGTCTGGAGGCGTCGGTAAAATGTGAGCCGAGGTCCGGTTTTATCAAAACGAACGAGAGCCGTGACCGGGATGCTCATACCGGTCTGCGCCGCGCTCGGTTGTCCGGCCAGACTGGGTGAGCCTTTGGCGAACCATGCCACATACGGGACTCCTGCTCCTTCCAAAGTCACTCGCTCGCGCAGCCCTTTGATCTGAATGGAATGGGCAGCTATGAGCTTCGATACTTGCTGCGGGTCGACTGTGTTGAGGGATGCCGGAGTGATGCTGATGGCGCTGTTTTGGAAATTCTCGCTGGCCAGAATTTCAACCAAACGAGCCGTGGCGATTTGATTCAGTTTTTGAAATTTAGTTCCAACTCGCGCTTTGGAGGTCTCGCGAAGGGCTTCGAGGAGAAGCTTGATGCGCTCCGATTGAGGCAGTGACTTATCTTCGGTCTTCTGAAGAAGGGCAGCGGGTTCGCTTGTGGGGGCCAGCGTTTCGATGGTGCGCTGGGCCGTCACGCTGGGTGTGCGGGTTATCTTTAAATTCACAAGCGCGCAGCTTGTAAGCAAGGAGGGTGCAATCGCAGTGGTGAACACCGTGATCAAAAGTTTTTTCATAGTCTAAAAGTCTGGTTGAGCCCGTGAGGGGGAAGATTATTTTCCAATGCAGAATCTACTGAAGATTTCGCCCAAGATGTCCTCGGTGTCAGTCGCTCCGACGATTCGCCCCAGTGCGTCGAGGGAGGAGCGGAGTTCCACGGCCGCCAGTTCCGGCGGGGCGTTGGTTTGAACGAGTTCGGCGGCAGCGCGCAGGGATGCGGCGGCGGATTCTAGAAGCGTCTTATGGCGGGCGTTGATGGCGGCAAGGGAGTCGCCCGTGCAGAGATGCTTTGCGCCTTTTGAGTGGGTCATGGCGTCGAGGAGTGCGTCAAAGCCCGCGCCAGTCAGCGATGAGACAGGGATGGCTCCGGTATGTTTGATGGATTCTGGCGGCAAGAGGTCGCATTTGTTCGCAACCAGTATTTCGCGCTCATTCAAGGGCGCTGGAGGTGTTGTGGCGCTGGCATCGAAAATGTGCAGCACGAGATCGGCATTTTCCATCGCGCGTCCGCTACGCGCCACGCCCTCTCGCTCAACGGGGTCGTTGGTTTCCCGGAGACCTGCAGTATCTGTGAGGCGGAAAAGAATGCCTCGCAGGCAGGCCGACTCTTCGATGGTATCACGCGTTGTGCCTGGAACCTCGCTGACAATGGCCCGGTCCATGCCGAGCAGGCGGTTCAAAAGGCTGGATTTCCCGGCATTGGGAAGTCCCACGATAGCCACTCGAATTCCTTCGCGTAGAACGCGGCCTTCATCGGCTGTGGATAGTAATCGTTCCGTGCGCTCGAGCACGGCGTTGATTTTTGCCAGGAGATGGCGGCCCGTTGCCGGATCGATGCCCTCTTCGGGAAAATCAATCCAGGCTTCGATATGAGCAACGACCTCCAGCACGGTATCGCGCAGGGCCATGATTTCCTTGCCCAGTCGACCTTCAAGCTGGAGTGCCGCGGCCCGGAGTGCGGGTGCGGTGCGAGCGCGGATGATGTCCATGATCGCCTCGGCGCGGGTGAGGTCGATCTTGCCATTAAAAAACGCCCTTTGCGAAAACTCCCCAGCTTCGGCTGCCCGTGCGCCTGAGCGAAGCACGGTTTCTAGAATGCGAGCAGCGAGCAGGATGCCTCCGTGGCAGGTGATCTCCGCCATATCCTCGCCAGTGAAACTGGCTGGCGCTTGAAATGTCGTGACCAAAACCTGATCGAGAACTTCCTCGCCGTCGTGGATTTTTCCAAATGTGGCCTGACGTGGGGCAGGGGTCTTGACTGAGGACCTGAAAATACGGGCTAGGATGGGTGCCGCATCAGGGCCTGAAATACGCACCATCGCAATGGCACCTTCTCCGGGAGGCGTTGCGATGGCAGCGATTGTATCTGATGAGAGGCTCATCAGGCAGTTTTGCCCGTTTTGAGAAGGCCCGCCTTATTAAGAGTCTCGAGTTCCTCGATGAAGCGGCGGTTTTGTTCCATCGTTCCCACCGAGACGCGAATCCATTCTGGAAGTTTGTAACTCCGCATGGCCCGAACGATGACACCGCGCTTCAGGAGGGCTTTGAAAACGGCATCCCCATCGCCAACCTGAACCAAAACAAAATTCGCAACGCTGGGCACAAAGGTTAAGCCCATTTTAGTGAACTCTGCTTCCAGATAGTTCCTGCCTTCGTGTGTGAGTTCACGCGTGCGCCGCATGTGCTCCTCGTCGCGAAGACCCGCCAAGGCCCCGGCCTGCGCAATGCCATTTGCATTGAACGGTTGGCGTGTCTTTTGGAGCACTTCGGCGATCCGCGCAGGAGCCAGTCCATAGCCAATGCGCAGATTGGCGAGGCCCTGGATTTTTGAGAATGTGCGCATCACCACCACATTGCGATCCTCGCGCACATAGCGCAGGACATCCGGTGGATTGTCGAGAAACTCAAAATACGCTTCGTCAAAAATCACCAGCACATGCTCGGGCACCCGCTCCATGAAACGGTCTATCGCCTCCTGCCCGACGAGTGTGCCGGTCGGGTTATTGGGGTTTGCGATGAAAAGCTGACGCGTGCGGGGAGTGATGGCAGCCAGCATGGCATCCAGATCATGCGTGTAGCCGGGATCAGGGACAGCGACCGTCGTTGCGCCAAAAAGTTGCGCCATGAGACTGTAGACGGCAAAGGCGTGACCTGCCGTCACCACTTCGTCTCCAGGTTTCAGAAACGCGTGGCCAATGAATTCGATGATTTCGTTCGAGCCATTCCCAAGAATGACATTCTCCCGCTTGAGGTCTAATTTTTCGGCAATCGCGTTTCGCAGCGCCCAGGCGCCGCCATCCGGGTAGAAGTGGGAGCGCTCCAGAGTGTCCCGCATGGCCTGAAGAGCCGCAGGGGAGGGGCCAAGCGGATTTTCATTCGAGGCGAGTTTGATGATTTGAGATGGCTCCAGCCCCATCTCTCGGGCGAGTTCCTCCACGGGTTTGCCTGGTTCGTAGGCGACGAGATCAAGGATGTGTTTGTGGGCGTTGGAAAGGATGGATGACATTTCGATGTTGAGCGTGTGGTTTAGTGCGTGTGGAAGAATTGCCTCTTGGGGCTCTGGATTCAAGGCGCGGTATGCGATTTACGCCTTTAAAATTCCCCGAGCGGTCTCCATGAGGGCTGAAACACCCGCATGGCTGTATTGCCTCTCGCCGGTGACCACAAAGAGGTCGTCCTCGATTTCGCAGCGGAATGGAAGAGCCGTCAGACCATATCGCTTGCAGACATCCTTGAGGACAGGTTCGTGCACTGGAGCAGCTCCAAGGCCTCTTGCGGCAAGTTCCAGCATGGCGGCGCCGTCATCGAACTCGGCTTTGATGAGGGGAGTGATGCCTTTTTCCGCCCACCACTGTTCGAGTTCGCGCCGCAGGATGGATTCGCGGGCCGGTGCCAGAATCGGAAGCTCTGAAGGATCTCCTTTTTTTCGGTAGGAAGCGACGATCTTTGGGGCTGCTGCAAAAACGACCCTCATCCTCCCGATGCGAATTCCAGGAGGAAGATTCATGCGTGTCGGTGGCGGGGCCTCGTTCGCCAGCACGAGATCGATTTGATGTGTGGAGAGCGCCCCCCACAATTCTTGCGGCAGGCCTTCTCGCACGACAACGCGAAGACCCGGCGCCTTCTCGCAGGCGCGCTCGAGGAGGCGCGCTGCAAGCAGCTTGGGGACGGCATCGGCCACTCCGAGAAAAACGGTTCCCGGTCCACTGAAGCCGCCGCGTTTCACGGAATCCACCATTTCATCGCCCATGGAAAAAATCCTCTCCGCATAACCCAGAAGGTGTCTGCCTGTCTCGGTGGGTGTCATGCGGCGTCCCTCGCGGCGGAAGAGTGTTGTTCCAAAGAACTCCTCCAACTCTCGCACCTGGGCGCTCAGCGTGGGAGCAGAAACATGGAGTGCCTCTGCGGCGGATGTGATGCCCCCACAAGTCGCGACGGCCAGAAAGTAGCGCAAATGATGGTAGTTCAACTGTGTGTTCATGATTCCATAAAAACTAATATAGTATTTTGAAATTCGTAATTCCCAAAACAAAAATCAAGTGCCAATGTTCAACCATGCTACTACCAATCCTTCTCTTCCTCGGCACAATGGGTCTCTCATTCTGGGCTTCCATGCGCGTCAAGAGCGTCTATCGCAAATACGCGGCGGAACCTTCCCTTACCGGCCTCACTGGCGCTCAAGCCGCCGCGCGGGTCATGCAGGACGCAGGTGTTGATGGCGTGACCATCGAATCCTGCCCCGGTGAACTCACCGACCACTATGATCCCTCCCATCGCCGGCTGGTCCTCAGCGAGGGCAACTACAGCGGCACATCCATCGCCGCTCTGGCTGTTGCCGCCCACGAGGCGGGCCATGCCATCCAGCACGCACGCGCCTACGCTCCGCTCCACCTGCGCATGGCAGCCGTCGGTGCCACCCAGATAGCAAGCCAACTTGTCATGTGGCTTCCGCTTATCGGTATGTTCACCGGTTTTGTAAATACCCACACCGGCATCATCCTCATGGCAGCGGGTTGGGGTATTATTATGCTCTTCAATCTGGTCACACTCCCTGTGGAGTTCGACGCGTCGGCCCGCGCCAAAGCCGCCCTCCGCCACTCCGGCATTCTTGCCGCCATGCACGAAGAGGATGGCGTGAACCGTGTTCTCAATGCCGCCGCGTGGACCTATGTCGCCGCCTTCATCACCTCACTCGCCTACTTCATCTGGCATCTTCTGCCATTGTTGATGGGCCGAAGGGACGAGGAATGAAACCACTCACCCACAGAACTTCCATTATCATATCACCTTTGAATCCTCAAAAAGCCATATCCATTGACGAGTTCATCGAGACGGAGCGGGCTGCTTTCACCGCGAAAAGCCTCATCAAACTCGTGGATTTGATTCCGAACCTGCGGGCGAAAATGGAAACCGAGCAGGCCCAGGCCCATTACGATCTGATTCAAGGTGTTGAAACTCTCATCTGCATCCTCCAATCTCCTGATGTTTCTCGCAGCACCGATCCACTTCCAGTCGACCTCGCCGAGGCCGGTGTGGCCGCCTATTATATTCTCAAAGGAGCGGACATCATTCCCGACTCTATCCCTGAAATCGGCCTTACGGACGATGCGCGCATTTTGGCCCGTGTCTTTGAAAGAAACGCCACACTTAGAGATTACAGCATGCCTCATGCTCTCAAGGCATGAATTGTGAAACGCCAATCGATGGGCGCATCGATGCCGCCCTCGACCATTGTGCGGAGCATGCGCGCGGGGAGGGGATACAGCTCTCGGAAGTCATAGCGCGGATTGGATCGAACTCTTTCTGCTTCGCCGCTTTTCTTCTCGCTGTTCCTTTTGTGCAGCCACTGCCACTTGGTCCTTTGACCATGATTTGCGGGGCAACCTTTGTGGCACTCGGTTGGCAGATGGTCCGGGGCAAGAGTCGTCCGGAATTACCTAAAGCCGCCGGCGAATTGCGTATTCAGGGCAAATTCTGGCTGGCTGTCTTGGGATTTTCTCGAAAACTTCTGAAGTTCTGCCGCATCTTCACCCGCGAGCGTTTGGAGTCCTGGATCAGCGGTGATCGTGGCCAGCGGCTCGTCGGATGGTTGATTCTCGTAGGCGGAGCGTTGCTGGCCATTCCCCTCGCAAACCTTCCGCTGAACAATTTCTTCCCTGCTCTCATGATTGTTTTTGCCTGTCTGGGCTGGCTGGAGCGCGATGGACTCATGATTTTGGTGTCTCTCGCCTGGGGAGTGGTAACGATTATCTACTTCGCGCTTGTCACGCTCGCCCTCATCTTTTTCGGCAAGCAAGTCTTCGAGTGGCTGAATTTTCTACCCAATTGAGATATGAATATTCCTGAGAACCTGACGCAATCCACCGACGAGGCCCTGCTGTCCATCTGCCTGTTTGCCGCATTCTGCGACGGGGGCCAATCCGACTCCGAGCGAACCGAGATCTCGCGCCTCTGCGAAGAAATGGGCCTAGGCGACCCCTGGCTGATCTCCCGCCGCATCCTCACTGGCCGGATCGAATTACCTGCCGTCGTGGCCGCATTGGCAAATCCCAACGAGCGCCTGCTTGCTTATGAAATGGCACTTGGCGTTTGTGAGTCGGACGGTTCGCTCTCTGATGGCGAAAAAAAGTTTCTCCAAGAGTTGCAAGGCCACCTGGGCATCAATCCCGGCGACGCTCCGAAAGAAACAGCTGGGCTTCCTGACTATCAAATCGTCCCTGTTGCTCCCGCAGCACCTGCGCCATCCGCTGTCGATAACAGCGGCACAATTCTCAAATACGCGATTCTGAACGGTGCCCTCGAACTTCTTCCGGACACCCTGGCCACGATGGCGATCATTCCGCTGCAAATGAAAATGGTTCACGGCATCGGTCGCTCCCACGGAGTCGAGCTCGACCGCTCCAGTATCAAGGAATTCCTCACCGTTGCAGGCGTCGGCTTGGGTTCGCAGGTGGTCGAGGGTTTCGCCAGAAAACTCATGCGCGGAATCGGAAAAAAAGTCGCAGGCAAGCTCGCTGGCAAAGCCGCAGACCAGATCACCGGCTCGGCCTTCTCCTTCGCCTCCACCTACGCCCTCGGCCAATTGGCGGAGCGTTACTACCAAGGCGGCCGCCGCTTGGACACCGCATCGGCACGCGGACTCTTCACCAGCCTGCAATCCCAGGCCCGCGACATGCACACCCGCTACCTCCCCCAAATTCAGGAAAAGGCAAAGTCCATCAACCCCGCCTCCATCCTGCAAATGGTCACAGGCTCGAACCCTGTTTGATCACACCCCACCGCGAACAATTCCCATCCCTCGTCCTCAGTTGGGCAAAAAATTTGAACGATCGTCCAAATTTTTGGTTCAATCGAACTACTTGTCCGTGATCAGCATGCAGTCGCCGTAGGAGAAAAAGCGGTAGCGTTCTTTGATGGCTTCGCGATAAGCGTTCAGGATGATCTCGCGGCCGGCGAGGGCGCTGACCAGCATGAGGAGCGTCGATTCCGGGAGGTGGAAGTTTGTGAGGAGTGCGCCGGTTTTTTGAAATTCGTAGGGTGGATGAATAAAAATGCGGGTGCGGCCGTCGCAGGGCTGGATCTGGCCGGGCGGTTGGGATTCCAGTACACGGGTCACGGTGGTTCCGATGGCGACGATGCGTTTGGCGGAGTTCAGCGCGGAGGCCGTGGCTGAGCTTATGGAGTAGACCTCCTCGTGCATTTCGTGGTCGGTGATGTTTTCGGTTTTCACCGGCAGGAAAGTGCCTGCGCCGACATGCAGGGTCAGGAAGGCGTGTGGAATTCGGGAAAGAATCTCGGGAGTGAAGTGCAAGCCCGCCGTGGGAGCGGCTACCGAGCCTGGCGTGTTCGCATAAACTGTCTGGTAGCGTTCGGCGTCGACCGTTTCGGCCTCCCGCTTGAAATACGGCGGCAGTGGCATGTGGCCGTGCTTTTCGAGATCGGGTGGTTCGTCGAATTTCATGATGCGCTCGCCGCCGGGCAGGACATCGACGACTTCCGCCGTGGTGCCGGCGATTTCCACGCGTGTGCCTGGGCGCAACTTGCGGCCGGGCTTGACGAGGCACTTCCAGCGCGTGCCACCGAGGTTCTCGAGCAGGAAAATTTCAATCCCCGGAGGATCTGTGAGCAGGCGGGCCTTGATGACGCGCGAGTCGTTCAGGGCCACAATATCCCCTTCACCAATAAAAGAGGGGAAGTCTCGGAAGCTTCGGTGCTCGATCTGGCCGCTTGTGCGGTGAAGCACAAGCATGCGGGACTCGTCGCGCCGCGCGGTGGGCGTGGTTGCGATCAGCTCTGGCGGCAGGTCGTAGTGGTAGTCGCTTATGTGGCCCGACATGGGTCAGGACTTTTTCGTGATGCGGGTGAATCCGCACCGTGAAGCCGCATTCTCCACCAGATCGGCGACGCGGCGCTTGAGGCGGCGGGCGCGGCGGACGAGGACCAAGAGGAAAATGCTGTAGAGCACCCACGGCCACCAGTGGGCATTGGGAATCAACAGCTGCTGATAAGCCAAAATCGCCAGCAGGATGAAATTCATCAAAATGGTGGTCGCCACCATGCGAAGTTTCAGGTGCACACGAGTCAGGCATTTCGGCCCGCCGTGGTATTCCGTCACCGAGCGCATTTGAATGCCCCACCAGAAGCTGCCGTAGATTTGGACATCCCAGTTCTTCCAGCCTGTATCGATCGAGTAGTTCCAGCCTTCGCTTTCTAGGGCGCCGATTGTTTCCTTGAGCAGGAGTTCTCGTCCATGGCCGTTCTCGCTCCAGAAGCGGAGGTTGGTGATGCTGCCACGCGAGCGTTTGAAGTCTTTTTCCTGCGTGGCGATAACAGCCGGAGGAGTGCGCTTGAATTTGAGCCAGGTAAAATAGCGGGCCCATCCACGAACGAGCGGTTGAGCCAATGCGAGAAATGCGACCAGCAGGCGTGCCGGAACCGTGTCGTGCTTGGCCTCCAAGCGCGCATGGATCATGTAGGAGAGCGCAACAAGCAGTGTTCCTCCGAACATCAGATACGGCACAATGCGCAGGAAAGGGATTGGTATGGATGCCGCAAAGACCAATGCCGTCAGAGCGACCCACTCGATGCTACTCAGGTAGGCGGCGACATCCGACTGCGGGGTGGGGTAGATGGATTGGAAAAGCCCCTCGCCGAAGATGCCGTGGTAAATGATCGGCTTGTTGACGAGCCAGGTGAAGCGTGGCGCGCCGTAGATTTGGCCTTTCCATTTGGCTGTGCCTGTCGGGCCGAAGAATACAAGGTGCTGGAAGCGCAGCATCGACTCCGCCTCGCCGTAGCCTTCCTGCTGTTTGCGGAAGGCTTGTAAAGTGAAGCGCCGGTAGTGCCAGACGATTGCGGCCGGGCTGAAGGCGATCACGCCGCCGCTTTGTTGCAGACGCCAGCAGAAGTCCACATCATCACCCGCTTTGCGATATTCCGGATCGAAGCCGCCGACTTGATTAAACGCCCAGCGGTGGAATGCCATGTTACAGCCGGGAATGTGCTCGGCCACGACATCGGTGAGCAACACATGGCTCGGACCTCCGGGAGCCGCTGCCACGCAGGCTTGGACCCAGTTTTCCGCAGGTGGCGAAATGTTTGGTCCGCCCACTCCGGCAAAGTCGCCGCTCAGGAGTGTGCCAATGAGATAGTAAAGCCAGTCCGGGTCTGCCATGCAGTCGCTGTCCGTGTATACAATGACATCACCCGTCGATTCATAGCCGCCAACATTGCGGGCGAAGCTCAGGCCTTTGTTTTCCTGGCGGATGTTTTTGATCCAGGGATGCCGCGCCGCGATTTCCTGCGTGTCGTCCTTCGAACCATCATCCACGAGGACGACTTCGTAGTTTGGATAATTGATGTCCTTGAGTGAGGTCAGGCAGCGGTCGAGCGTCTTACCGCCGTTGTAGGAGCAGACGATCACCGAGGCTTTCGGATACTCGCGGAGTTTCACGCGAGAGGTCATGGAGCCTTCGCCGAAGAAGAGGCTCTTTACGGTCTCGAAGGCCGGTTTTTTTGTGCGGTCGCGACGCACCAAGCCGAATGCCCAGTCTAAAATTTCCTGTCCACCGCGGAACCACTCGTCCGTCCAAGCATAGACAATCGTGCCGGCGAGACCTCCGCGAACCACGCTTTCGATGTGCCAGCGCAGCATCTCCGCCTGCTCCTCCTCGGGATGCCGGATCGTATCCATGCCGAATTCACCAAGGATGAGCGGCTTGTCGTCGGCGAGATTTTGAAGGCGTGCCAAGTAACGGTCGAAATCATCCTGTCGGTGCAGGTAGACATTGAATGTCACGAAATCGCTGTTTTGCGGCAGGAGATACTCGGTGGGAGGATAGCTGGCGTAGGAGAAAAGCGCGCGCGGGTCCTCCTCTCGGCCGATGTTGATCAGTTGCTCGACGAATTCCGTGACCTGCCGCGCACCCAGCCAGCGCACCATGGTCGTCGGGATTTCATTGCCGACCAGATAACCGAACACGGCCGGATGCCCCGCGTTTTTTCTCACCCCATCGCGAACAGCCTTCTTCGCCTCGT
The DNA here is from genome assembly GCA_044369905.1 of Terrimicrobiaceae bacterium. Lineage (GTDB taxonomy): Bacteria > Verrucomicrobiota > Verrucomicrobiia > Chthoniobacterales > Terrimicrobiaceae > UBA967. The sequence goes on from JBILWM010000007.1 coordinate 56,271, forward strand.
TGCGGATTTTCGGGTTGTTGAGAAATTCCAGATGCTCCGCCCATGGAATCGAAATGAGGGCGCGAATGCCCCGCGATGCGCACAGATCCAAGAACCATCGCGGCGGCACATAATAAATGCGCACGAGGTTCACGCCCGCCTCGACCATCATGTCGAAATCCTTGGCCGCCGCCTCGGGAGTCCCAAAGTGGTCGCCCTGCGCATCAGGCGCGAAAGGACCATAGGTCACCCCCTTGATGAAAAACTTTTTATCCCCCTCAAAGAAAAACTTGGCGCGCACGCGCACTGGCTGCATTTCAGTCACGACGGATGGTATAAATCGACCCCGAAAAAATGCGAGAGCGTATTTTTGAGGCAAACAGTTGAAAAACTGCGAATGGGGGTGAGCCGACGACGAGATTCGAACTCGTGACCTATCGATTACGAATCGATTGCACTACCACTGTGCTACGTCGGCGATGGGAGGAAAAAATGCCACAGAGCGTTTGCGCTGCCAATGCGATTTTTGGCTATCGTTGGACTTGGGCGCATCTCCGATAGTTGCAAAAAAAGCTGGACTACAATCCGATTTGAGAGCAAAGAGGGGCCATGCAATGGCCGATCAAAGTTCAGGGACGTGAAGTAGGTGAGGAAAAAGTGCGCTGGCTC
>JBILWM010000136.1:0-5575 GCA_044369905.1 Terrimicrobiaceae bacterium
GGCGTTGGCGTTGGCGTTGGCGTTGGCGTTGGCGTTGGCGTTGGCGTTGGCGTTGGCGTTGGCGTTGGCGTTGGCGTTGGCGTTGGCGTTGGCGTTGGCGTTGGCGTTGGCGTTGGCGTTGGCGTTGGCGTTGCGGAAACAACGGGCTTTGCCGCTTTCGCCTTCTCCTCGGCATGTGCGGCGGCCACCTCTACGGCCTCGTCGAAATTGGTATTCTCAATGGGGATGTGAACCGTTGAGCCGGCCATGGTGACAAGCACATCGTTTTCATCGATGCCAACGACCTTGAATGTCTTGCCGGGAGCGATTTTTGCCCTGCCTGAGACTTTTCCATTCACAGTCAGCGGCACCATGGTTTCCTTTGTCAAAATAACCTCCTCCGGGAGGACTCCCGGTTTGGACTTGTGCTTGGGTGCGGCCGTTTCGGATTGGGATAGCTCTGCTGACTCTGGAGCAGTCTCCGCGGCAGGCTCTGCGGTTTCGGTTTGCACTTGAGGTTGCGTCGCCTGCGCTGTTTTTTCTTTCATCATTGGAGCACTTGGTGCCACGGGCGTAGCGGCTTTCTTTTCGGCTTCCGATTTTGTCCACTCCAACTCTTCTTCCAAACGGGCCACCTCGAGCTCAAGTTCTTTGGTCTTCACTCTTGACACTTCGAATTCCTTCTCGACCTCCAAGACACTATGCTGATTTTTGGATCGCAGCGAACCGATCCTCAACTCTCCAGCAATCCAATTCGAGATGGCCACGATGGCTACTATGGTGATGATTGCCAGACCAACCCAAAACAGAGGCTTTTTGGCGGCCTTCGAAGTGACGACATGCTTCTCGGTGGCCTCTTTAAATCGTTTGCTTAATGTCGAAGCGATTCCGATAAGCAGAATGATGCCAGCGGAACGGTGAGTGTTGATGAACTTTTCAAGAGCATCTCGCTCTATGACCCAGTAATGAGTAGCCTCGAAAGCCTCCACCGAAAGAAACGCGACACCAGGATCAAAAACATTAACCAATCCTATCCACTCACCAGAACCAAAAGTTCCGACTATTTGGGTGTGCCCCGCCGTCTTCCTCTTGGCTTGTAAAATACCACTCAGTGTAAAAATAACTTTATTATCAAAATCACCTTGTTGAATAAGAACCTCACCAGAAGCGGCGGATTGAAAGCTTCCGTAAGTGCCAAGTAACAAAAGATCCTTCTCCCTCAATCCTGAAATTGGGCCCGTGGGGGGAAGTTGTTGATTTTCTGAATTCATTTATTGGATAGATATTGCTATTCGTTTCTTCGGACAGACACATTACTTTTGAGCAGTGAAGTAGAAACCGTCCGGTATCAGACTCAAAAGAGTAAGTTTTGAGTGGCGGTGAGGGAGGGATTCGAACCCTCGGTAGCCTTTTGGACTACGGCGCTTTAGCAAAGCGCTGCTTTCGACCACTCAGCCACCTCACCTGTTTGTGTCGTCATTTAAATCACCAAAATCGCTTCTGGTCAATCCCGCCGATTGTTTTAATTCGCCAAACCGAGAAGATCACTTCTCAGACTGGATTCCATGGTGTCCACCTCGCTCTTGCCAAGCGAGCCTTCGCGCCAGGAAATCGTTGCGGACAGGCGGCCCTCGTGTTCACTGAAAAAAATACCACTTCCGGGCGGTTGGGAGACGGAGGGAATATGCCAGCCATTTTCGATGGAGGCTTCGCAAATGTCGCGCAAGCCTGGCAGGAAGTCGCCGGTATGGGATTGAAAAAAAGAAACAATTTCCCCCCCGGTGTCTTTTTGAAGAAATCCGCGATAAAGGCCGGTTGGCAGGCGACGCATCCACCAAAGCATCGTGGCGGCGGAGGATTCCAGGCCGCCGCGCACCGCCTCTTCGAATTGAGCCTGGATAAGCGCGGTGGATTTCTCCAGATCACTAATGTGCGAGGCGGGAAGTTTAAAATGCAAAACGGTGACCTGGTTTTGAAAGATCGGATGTCGCGCCTTGGGTTTCCTGGCCTGCACCGGCACGGGGCTCGAAAATGAGGCGGGGCGCTCTCCCCGCGCTTCAAATACGGCGGCATGCGCCCTCGCGGCGGCAGCAAAAAAATACGGCATCTGAAAAATCCCTCCGGTGAGACGCATCGCGCGCTCGCGCAGGAGCAAGGATTCCTCGTGGGAGAACCGCAATACGCGAAATGCCGCCGCGCCGCTTCCCGGATTCGGGCCGCCGAGCGAGCGGAAATCCGCAGGCTTCATTTCATAGTGGCGCTGAACAAAAGCACGGGTGCCAATCCACCGCGCAATCAGACCCGGCGGAGGTGGAAAAGGAACGCCCCAGGAGGCAGCCGGCGCGGGCGACTCGTCTGGATTCTGCGCCAGACGCGCTATTTCCTGCAGCGCCAACTCCGCACCGCGCCCGTCGAAGAGAAGGTGCGACCATTTGGCAATGAGGGTGGTTTTTTGTCCGAAGGAAAGGGTGTGAATTTCTAAAAAATGTCCGCCGCCGGATTCCAGAAGCTTTTGACAATACGCGTCGCGGTCGGTTTCGCGCGGTTGCTCCAGAACAGGAACAGCATCGGGCGAGAGCTTTTCGGGCGTTTTCCAAAATGGCACACCAAGGAACCAAGAACGACAAAGCTTGGCATGCAGCAACGGATGCGAGAGCGAGAAACGCCTCACGGCATCACGCAATGCAGTGATATCGAAACCCTCTCCAAGCTCGACCACGGTCAGACCGGTATGGCGTCCCTGGCCACCTGCGGCCATGAGGTCCTCCAGCGCGAGAAAAAAGGCATCGCATCCCGTGAGAGGAACCTCCGCCGATCCATCTACCGGGAAGGGGCTCATTAAGCAGCGGCTTTTTTCACTGCGGCCGCGATGGGCGTCACAAACTGCGCTACTTTCTGGACCATCTCGGCGGATTTTCCATGCTCGCCAATGCGGCGCACGATGGCACTGCCCACCACGACGGCATCGGATTCCTTGGCGACCTCGGCGGCTTGCTCCGGCGTGGAAATGCCAAAGCCCACCGCGACAGGCAGGCTGGTGTGTTTTTTGATTTCAGCGACCTGCGCGGCAATGTCAGCCGAGAGGCTCGTCTGTTCACCGGTCACACCCTCGCGCGAGACATAGTAAATGAAACCCTCCGCCGACTTGGCGATGAGTTCCATGCGCTCGGGCGGAGTCGTGGGGGCAATGAGACGAATCGAGAGAAGACCGTGGGATTTCATCAGCTCCGCATTGCGCGCGGCTTCGTCGGGCGGCAAGTCGAGAATCAAGAGGCCGTCCGCTCCAGCGGCGGCGGCATCCGCATGAAAGCGGTCGAAGCCGTAAACATAGACCGGATTCAAATAGGTGAAGAGAACGATGGGAACCTCCGAGCTTCGGCGAATCTCACGCACGGCATCCAACACTCCGGTGACCGTAGCTCCGGCATCCAAGGCACGACCCGAGGCGGCTTGAATGGTCGCTCCATCGGCCAAGGGATCCGAAAAGGGAATACCCAACTCGACAATGTCCACGCCAGATTGCTCCAGCGCGGCCACAAGAGCCGGGGTGGATTTCAAATTGGGATCCCCCGCCGTGATGTAGGCTATGAAGCCACACTGTCCGGCGGCGCGGAGGGTTTCAAATTTCGAGTCGATGCGATTTGGCGTTGTCATGTGATGGGTGCTTTTTCTGAGCCTCGAGTTATCCATACGCCGAGCAGGGCGATATCGGCGGGAGTCACGCCGCTGAGGCGGGCGGCCTGGCCGAGTGTCTCGGGACGGACGGCGGAGAGTTTCTGAACGGCCTCGGTGCGAAGGCCATTGATCTTGGTGAAATCCACCCAATCGGGAATGGCCTTGCCTTCATGGCGCGCGGTGCGGGCGATTTGCTCCTCCTGCCGGGTTATGTAGCCTGCGTATTTCAGATCGGTCTCGACCTGCTCCCAGACGGGCTGTGGGAACTGCGAACGGATTTCATCGGGCACGGTGGACCAAGTATTCTCCGGGCGTTTGAGCCAGCGCTCGAGCGGGACCGTGTCGATTTTGAATTCGTTGAGGCGGCTTTTCAGGGTGGTGAGCAGGCTTTGTTTTTGCTCAAAGCGCGAGGCGCGCTCGCCGTCGACAAGGCCGGACTCGATGGCCTTGCCGGTGAGGCGCAGATCGGCATTGTCCTGTCGCAGCAAGAGGCGGTATTCGGCGCGACTGGTGAACATGCGATAGGGCTCGGGCGTGCCGCGCGTCACGAGATCGTCAAGCATGACGCCGATGTAGGCCTCGTGGCGGGCGATGGTGAGCGCTGGACGCTTGAGGCGCTTCAGAGCTGCATTCGCGCCAGCGATGAGACCCTGTGCGGCGGCCTCCTCGTAACCCGAGGTGCCATTGATCTGACCCGCAAAATAGAGGCCCGGCAGGCGTTTTGTCTCGAGCGTGGTATGGAGTTGCGTCGGCGGACAGTAGTCATACTCGACCGCGTAGCCGGGCCGAAGGATCTCGGCATTCTCAAGACCGCGCACACTGCGGATGAACTTGTATTGAACCTCGAAAGGAAGACTCGTCGAGACGCCGTTGACATAGATTTCATCGGTGTGGCGGCCCTCCGGCTCCAAAAAAAGTTGGTGCTGCCCCTTCTCGGAAAATTTCACGACCTTGTCCTCGATGCTCGGGCAGTAGCGTGGTCCGACGCCCTCGATCACGCCCGAGTAGAGCGGGGATTTGTCCAGGTTCGAGCGGATGATCTCGTGCGTGGTTTCGTTGGTGTAGGTGATCCAACAACAAATCTGTCGGGCGCGGAACGCTCCATCGCGCCACTCGTTGAGCGTGTGCAAGTCGTCCTCGCCGCGCACGAGCGTGTCCGCGAGGTAGCTGAAGAGCGGCGGGGGCTCGTCGCCCTGCTGGGCTTCGCATTGGGAAAAATCGATGCTCTTTGCAAGAAGGCGGCAGGGTGTGCCGGTCTTGAACCGCTCGACCTCGAAACCCAGTTCGCGCAGGCAGTCGCTGAATGTCGAAACGGCATCGCCGAGCCGTCCGCCGGTTTGGTTTCGCAGACCCACATGAAGCAGGCCACGCATGAATGTGCCGGTCGTGACGACCACCGCGCCACCATTGAAGCGTAGACCGAAATTGGTTTCCACGCCCTCGACGCCGTTTTCGCCGACCACGAGTCGCGTGACATTTCCCTGCTTCATGTCGAGGTGTGGTTGGCGCTCGAGAAGCGCCTTCATGCGAAACTGGTAGGCTTTCTTGTCGCACTGCGCGCGTGGAGCCCGAACGCTCGGACCCTTCGTGGCATTCAGCATGCGGAATTGAATCCCGGTAGCGTCGGTGTTCAATCCCATCGCGCCACCCAGGGCATCGATCTCGCGAACCATGTGGCCCTTGGCCAAACCGCCAATCGCCGGGTTACAGGACATCTGCCCCACGGTGTCCGCATTTTGAGTGAGAAGGAGCGTCTCACACCCCAACCGCGCGGAAGCCATCGCGGCTTCGATGCCGGCGTGACCGGCACCGATGACGATGACATCGTAATTTTTTGGATAAACGAAGTCGCTCAAATTACTGATCCGTAAGGCCGTGCTCGGCGAGCTTCTTTTGCAATGCCTCTGGGCTGAGCTTGAAG
>JBILWM010000137.1:0-5523 GCA_044369905.1 Terrimicrobiaceae bacterium
ACGTCGCGGCCAGTTTTGGTCTCCTCGTGGTCTGGCTCACATGCTCGCCATCGACGTCGCGCTCAAAAACGACACCCTGGAGTTCCTGTGGAACTGATTTTTTGCAACTATCGGAGATGCGCCCGCCCGGTAAAAACAACCCCGTTTTTCAACCGCCATGACATTGACCGCCTTGCTGAAAAGTGTGTAGCCTGCCCGCAACATGAACCTCAACAACATCACCTCTCTCGTCTCCGAACCCTCCACATCCAAAAACATCCTCACCAGTGATGTTGAGCTGACCGGAACCTTGAAATTCGACAGCGAAATGATTTTTGACGGCAAACTCGACGGCGAAATCATCTCCGAAGGCACTCTCACTCTTGGCAAAAACGCCGTCATCAAAGGCGATGTCCGCACCAAGACCGTCATCATCCACGGCACCGTGAACGGCAATGTGACCGTCCAAGAACGCTGCGAACTCAAGTCGAACGCAGAACTCCTTGGCGACCTCAAAGCGATGCGCATCATCATCGAGGAAGGAGCGACCTTCATCGGCCACTCCGAGGTCACTCCCTCGAAAAACGCATCCCGCGGCATCGCTCCCAAACCCTCGATCACAGAGGACGCGGCCTAAGGCCAAATGCCAACCTCACCGCCGAAGTCACCATTCCGGTGTCCGGTCTGCGGTTTCGTGCAGCTTGAGCCTCCCCACCTCATATCCACAAACTGCCGCTCCTGCGGGGCCCACTACCTGGCAACCGCCGAGGGAGTGCGCTCGTCCGGAATCACGGAGCTGCCCAGTTTTACAGGAAAGAAACTGGAATCCGGCAAGCCTGTGCATTGCCTGAAATGCGGGCGCACCCACCAGGTATCCCAAAAAGCGCAAAGCACGATCTGCCCCGGTTGCTACGCTCCGATCGAGTTGATCGAGGTGAATATCACCGCGCACTCGTCGCGGGCGGTTGATACCCGTGGACTGCTGAAAATTGGAGCCAAGGGCTCGCTTTCAAATCCCTGGATCATCTGCGGCTCGGCGCGCATCGAAGGCGCATTCAACGGCCACTTGCGCTGCGAAGGCGAGGTTCGACTGAACATGCAAAAACCCTGCACCGGGCGGATCACGGCGGACTCCATTCTGGTGGAAAAAAGAGCCAGCATCGAGTGCTCCCATCCGCTGGAGGCAGACCGCATCACGATCCAAGGCACACTGCGCGCTCCCATCCACTGCAACGGCATCATTCAAATCCTGAGCGGCGGGATTCTCGAGGGGCCAGTGACCTCCCGCGCCATGGTTGTCGAAAAAGGTGGCATCCATGTCGGGGAGTGCCGCATCCAGCCTCCCGCCGCACCCGAGCCTGCATTGGAAGCTGCCCCGCCGGAGGAAATTTCCGCCGGCGGCGAGGCTTAAGATTGCTCAATACGATTTCGCCCAGACCACGCGCTGGAGGCTGGGTTCGCCGCTGAACGGACAAGTGCCCGGCTCCGGAGATTCATCGAATGGGATGCAGCGGATGGTCACCTTGAGATCGGTCTTGATTTGTTCCTCTACCTTGGTGCTGCCGTTCCAGTGCGTGAGGGCGAAGCCGCCGTGGATTTCGGGTTTCGCGGCATTTTGTGGTGTGAAGAATTTATAGAAGTCCTCCTTCGTGTCGATCTTCACCATGTTGGCGTCGCGGAATTCGGTGGCGCGCCGCAGGAGCGTGCTCTGGATTTCCTCAAGCATCGCCGTGGCGCGCTGCGAAATCTCTGCGAGCGGGAGAAATTCTTTTTCCTTCGGGCCCTTGTCGCGGCGGGCGACGGCAGCGGTTCCCTGCGCGAGGTCGCGCGGGCCGATCTCGATGCGGATTGGCACACCTTTTTTGATCCACTCCCAGTTTTTCACACCACCGCCGAGGTCGCGGGAATCGACTTCCACGCCGAGCGGGGCGCCGTGGAAAGCCACAGAGCGCAGGCTGGAGGCAAGATTTTCAGCGGCTTCGAGGATCGCGGCTTTGCTGTCCTCCTTGGGCGTGATTGGCACAATCACGACATGCGTGGCTGCGATGCGCGGAGGGACAACGAGTCCATCGTCATCCGAGTGCATCATGATGAGCGTTCCGATGAGTCGCGTGCTCACGCCCCAACTGGTGGTCCAGGCGTGCTCGAGTTGACCCTCGCGCGATTGGAACTGGATGCCGGAGGCTTTTGAAAAATTCTGGCCGAGGAAGTGCGAGGTTCCAGCCTGGATGGCCTTGCGGTCTTGCACCATCGCCTCAATGCAATAGGTGCGCTCGGCGCCGGGGAAGCGTTCGCCCTCGCTCTTCTCGCCGCAGAGAACCGGCACGGCAAGAAAGTCGCGCGCGAAGGTCTCATAAACACGCAGCATTTTCATCGTTTCCTCCTCCGCCTCGGCGCGGGTTTCGTGGGCCGTGTGACCCTCCTGCCAGAGAAACTCGGCAGTTCGAAGAAAAAGGCGGGGCCGCATTTCCCAGCGGACGACATTGGCCCACTGGTTGAGAAGAATCGGGAGGTCGCGCCAGGATTTCACCCAGCGGGCGTAGGCGGCGCCGATGATGGTTTCGGAGGTCGGGCGCACGACCAGCGGCTCGGTGAGTTCGCCGGCGGGCACGAGTTTGCCGTCGCGGGCTTCCAGGCGGTGGTGCGTCACGACTGCGCATTCCTTGGCGAAGCCCTCCACATGGGCGGCTTCCTTCTCAAGGTAGCTGAGTGGAATGAAGAGCGGAAAATACGCGTTCTTGTGTCCGGTCGCCTTGAACATCCCGTCCAGCACAGCCTGCATGCGCTCCCAGAGGGCGTAGCCCCAGGGCTTGATGACCATGCAGCCCCTCACTTCCGAGTTCTCGGCCAAATCCGCCGCGCGGATGACCTGTTGATACCATTCTGGAAAATCCTCTTCCCGCCTCGGAGAGACGGCTGTCTGTTGTTTCTCGCTCATGAGCGGGAAATCATTGCGGGAGCGCGTGGCGGGTAAAGTTCTTTCTTTCGTTGTCGGCCTGCGCGCTATGGATAAGCTCACGGCTCTTCGATGAACGCCACTGCCGAACCTGCCTTGAAGCCGACCTCCGCAACCGACTCGTTTTGGAGCTGGCTTGTGGCATTGCCGCGCGATGGCTCTTTCCGCTTCAGCATGAAGTTTGGAATTGCCGGGATACTCGCCGTTTTCGTGGCTCTGCTGAGCAAAAGCCACGAGCCGACCTGGGCGCTCTTTACCGTCTTTGTGCTCATGGTCGCGCAATACATCGGCGCGGTTGAGGAAAAATCGATCCTCCGCATCATCGGCACAGTGATCGGCGGCCTCGCGGGCTACCTGCTCACGGCCGCCTTCGAGCAGGACCCGCTCATTTACTTCAGCCTGCTGGGACTCTTTGTCGCCTCGGCCGCGGCGATGTTCGGTCAAGCGCGCTACCCCTATGCGTTTCTCCTTTGTGCCATGACGGCGGTTGTTGTGTGCAGCAACGGAATTGCGAAACCCGAAAATTCCTGGATCTACATGATCTGGAGGATTCAGGAGGTCGTCATCGGCATCCTGTCGGTGCTCCTTGTGCAGAGCCTGCTCTGGCCGCGCTACGCAGCCGATGAATTCCTCATTGGCCTGCGGGAACTCTTTCGCGATTTGAGCGATTATTTATCATCCATCAGCTCAGACGCTCCCGGCAATGGCCTCGCCTGCGAGGAGCGATTGAACCAACTCCGGCAACTCCTGCGATTCGGTGGACGCGAGAGTCGCTATTTCCGCGCCAAGATGGAGACCTATGTCGAGCTTCTGGCCTCCGTCCGGCGGATCCATAATGCCATTCGGCCGATGGCCGACCTTCGTTGGAAAAATCCCCTTTTTCTCGAATATGCAGGCGGCAGGATTTCTGAACTCCACCAAGTCATCGAATCCCAGTTCGCCCTTCTTGCAAGCCCCACAGCCGCTGTCGGGTCGCAGCAGAAGGGCTTGGACGCGATCAGTGCCGCTGTGGAGGCGCTCAAGCAGTCGATCCTCGACATGCGCCGGGATCCCCGGTCGAAGGATGTGGCAGTGGAGGACATCCTTGGCCTCAGCCTTGAGAGTCTCTCCCTCGAGGAAATCCATCAGGAACTTGTCCGTTGCCGGGATTTGCTGGAGGGACTCCCACTGAAAAAGAAAAAAACCACGGCGCTGAAGCTGCGCTTGCTCATGCCCGGTGTGCCGACCCCGTTTTGGATCAAAAATGGCATTCGCTCCGCCATTTCCCTAATTGCCGCGCTGGTTCTCATGAACTGGGTTCATCCTCCCGGGGGCACCACGATGGTCCTGTGTGCCTGGCTCTTTTGTTGCCTGTTGCCGATCAGCCCCGAGGGGCGCGGCGACCTGCGCGCGTGGCATGTCGTGGTGGTAGCCATTCCTTGTCTGTTTTTCCTTTGTCTCGGGCTCATTCTCGCCGCGCCGCTTCTTTCAAGCTATGCCGTGATGAATATCGTCATTTTCACCTGGCTCTTTGTTTACGGCCAAGTGGCCTACAAAACGCCTGGCGTAACCACGCTAATGAATATATCGATGATGGCCCTCGTCGGTATCATGGGACTCAACGCCCAGGAGCCGGTCTCCTTCCAATCCATCGCGGATGTTTTCTTTGGCGTTTCGACAGGCGCGCTCATCGCCGCCCTCTTTCAACGCACGCTCTGGCCGCTTTTGCCGCAACGCGAAATGCGCGAGTGCTTCCTGGAGTTGCTACGCCTCCAGCGCGTCGCCCTCGCGTCTGGCGCGCCGACGCCGGAGGGTTCGCTGCGCCTTCGTCTCCTGCCCGGCGAAATCCACCTGCGCCTTGCCAATATGGTCCGCCCGGTTTACCCGGAGGCCGAGATCCCGAACCTCCTCACCCTTCTGGATCATCTGGACCGTTTCACCGCAAATCGCATCTGGGAATCCGATCCCTGCGAGGCGGGCAGTGCCAGCACGCTGACGCAAAAAATCCGCGACGGTCTCTCTGGCATTCTGGAAAAAATCGAGACCGCCTTTTCGAGTGGACATCCCTGTTCGGTGGATGTCGCTCCGCTGCGGGCGGCCATCGCGGAGTTCGACGAGTGGATTCTTGCTGTTCGTCTGGAAAGCATGTCCTCGAACGCGGATCCGCTGGCGACAATGCAACTCCTCGGACGCGCCGCACGATATCAAAACGCGGCCACCCATCTCATAGCTGCCGCTGAAATTGCCGCGCGCCTGAACCCCTCGCTCTACTCAAAAGACAACGCGCTCTGATCCCAAAGGCGCGGCGGCGCAATTTGGGAGGGCCATCGTCCCGCATGGCCCAAGCTTCAGCCGCAACGCGGCGTTTTCGGAAGATGGATGCGACGGCGTGTCGTTATGGAAACGGCGCATCGTGATGGCGAAGGCTGTTCAGTCTTGGGTCAAGCCAGAGGTCGACCCTCCCATCAACTGCGCGCTGCCGCGGGGCGCATCTCCGATAGTTGCAAAAAAAGCTGGACTACAATCCGATTTGAGAGCAAAGAGGGGCCATGCAATGGCCGATCAAAGTTCAGGGACGTGAAGTAGGTGAGGAAAAAGTGCGCTGGCTC
>JBILWM010000138.1:0-5519 GCA_044369905.1 Terrimicrobiaceae bacterium
ATGGGTTCGGAAAGACAGGGTGTTGGCGAAGAGGTTTCTTTAGCTAAAGAAGTATTTATATGCACGAAAACAGTATAAGCGACATATTAATATTTTAAAATCTTTTTCGGTGATTTATTCGGGCTAGTCAATGCGAAAAAAACCCAGCGCTCAAAAGATTGGCCCATGATCAGTGCGTTGGTGGAGGGACATTATGAACAACACGCAAGCGAGCCAAATTCCCATCGAATCGAATTCTGGCTTCGGGAATCGCGCGTAGCAGATCGGCTCCTCGACCTCGCCGCCCGCTTCCCGAGCGAAGCCGCCGCCATGGCAGCTGCCCGCCCGCTCCTCGCGCTCGCCATCACACCCGACCTGCCGCGTTTACGCGAGGCGCTCGATGCCGAGGTGCGCGCCGAGCAGGAGAAGGACCGCATTTATTGGGAACCCCTCAAGCGTGAGATGGAAGAATTCCGCCGCGCCGAGCGAGCCGCTTCGTAGCGGAATCGTCACGGGATTGTCTCTTGCCATCAGCCGCCCGAGCGGCTTTTCTGGCAGGCTCAAAAACGAATCCCATATGAATTTAGACACCGCTACTCTCGAAATCGCCGCCCGCGACGCCCGTGGATTGGCCATGGATGCCGTCACGAAATGCAAATCCGGCCACCTCGGCCTCCCGCTTGGCGCGGCGGACATCGGAGCCGTTCTCTTCGGAGCCTACATGAGCTTCAATCCCGATGAGCCCCGCTGGCTGAACCGCGACCGCTTCATCCTCTCCGCAGGCCACGGCAGCATGTTCCTCTACAGCTGGCTGCATCTTGCTGGCTACGCCGTTTCGATGGATGAGGTGAAAAATTTCCGCCAACTCGGCAGCATCACTCCCGGCCATCCGGAGTTTCACGAAACCCCAGGCGTCGAGGCTACCACAGGCCCGCTCGGCCAGGGTGTGTCGAATGCCGTTGGTTATGCCATCTCGGCTAAAATGTGCGAAGCCCGCTTCAACACATCCGCGCACAGCATTTTCAACCACCATGTCATCGCTCTCGCAGGTGATGGCTGCCTCCAGGAAGGCGTGGCGATGGAAGCCAGCGCTCTCGCAGGCCACCTTGGCCTCGACAACCTCATCCTCATTTATGATTCCAACAATGTGACGCTCGACGCCATGGGCCCCGTCACACAAAGCGAAGACACCGCCGCGCGCTACGCCGCCATCGGCTGGGATGTCCACCAGATCGATGGACACAACCTCCACGAGATCGCTGAGGCCATTGAAAAGGCCAAATCCGCCACCAGCGGCAAGCCGCAGTTTATCATCGCCAAGACCCTCATCGGAAAAGGCATTCCTGAGGTCAGCGGCACGAACAAAGCCCACGGCGAGGCCGGCGTGAAATTCGTCACCGAATCCCGCAAGGCGCTGGGTCTGCCAGAGGAAACCTTCTTCGTTGCTCCCGAGACCAAGGCCTATTTCGAAAAACGCAAATCCACCCTCAAAGCCGAATACGCCGCGTGGGAAAAATCCTATGCCGCCTGGCGCTCCGCCAACGCCGATCTGGCCAAGGAAATCGATGACGCCGTCGCGGGAAAAACTCCGAATCTCCTCGATGCCATCCCGCCGTTTGATCCAGCCGTCAACATTGCAACCCGCAAAGCCGGCAGCGATGTGCTCCAACCGATCTGCGCCGCCATGCCGCTCGTCACCAGTGGCAGCGCCGACCTGCACGGCTCCACGCTGAACTACATCAAGGACGGCGGCGACTTCAACCGCACCAACCACGCTGGGCGCAATCTCCACTTCGGCATCCGCGAACACGCCATGTGCGGAATCATGAACGGCATGGCCTACGACGGCATCTTCCGCGCCAGCGGTGCGACCTTCCTCGTCTTCAGCGATTACGGCCGTCCATCGATCCGCCTCGCCGCACTGTCGCATCTCCCGACCGTTTACATTTTCACCCACGACTCCGTGGGCGTTGGAGAAGACGGCCCGACCCACGAGCCTGTTGAGACAGTCGCCGCCCTGCGTGCGATTCCTGGCTTGGATGTCATCCGTCCCGCCGACCCCGAGGAAACCGCCGGTGCCTTCGCTGCGGCCTTCCAGAAGACCAACGGCCCAACGATGCTCGTGCTTTCTCGCCAGAACCTGCCGACGCAAAACAGCATCCCCGTCGCCACACGCCGCGAAGGTGTTTTCAAGGGCGGCTACATCGCCAAAAAAGAAACCGCCGCGCTGGAATTCATCCTCCTCGCCAGCGGCAGCGAACTCCAACACGCCATGAATGCCGCCGCCGAACTCGGTGCCGGCGCCCGCGTCGTCTCCATGCCCTGCTTCGAGCGCTTCGAAGCCCAGAGCGCGGAATACAAGGAATCCGTCCTGCCGAAATCCTGCCGGAAACGCGTCTCGATCGAAGCCGGCATCTCCGACCCGTGGTTCCGCTATGTCGGCCTCGATGGCAAAACCGTAGCCATCGACCGCTTCGGCCTCAGCGCCCCGGGCAACATCGTCATGGAAAAACTCGGCATCACAGCCGCCCATGTCGTCGCCGCAGCAAAAAGCCTGTAATTTTTCACCACAGAGGACACAGAGAGCACAGAGTTAGTAAAGCCCGGCAGGCCTGGAAGATTTTTTCTTCACCTCCGTGTCCTCTGTGCTCTCCGTGGTTCAATCTTTTATGCCGGCGAAATTTGATCCCGAGGAAATCCGTCGCAAGTCCGAGGAGCTGGAATCCGCCAGCCTGCGCGAGGTTTTGTCTTGGGCGTGGGAGAAATTCGGCACACGCGCCGCGATCGGCACCAGCTTTCAAGGTGCCGGTCTCGTCGTCATGAACGAAGCCTTCTCAAACGGCCTGATTTTTCCCGTCTTCACAATCGACACCGGCCTCCTCTTCCCCGAAACACTCGACTTGAAGGCCTCTGTCGAGAAACGCTTCGGTATCACCATCGAGCCGCTCGTCCCCGAGCAAACCGTGGAGGAACAAGCCGCCGAACTCGGCCCTGAGCTCTGGAAAAACAAGCCCGACCTCTGCTGCTCCCTCCGCAAGGTCATTCCCCTGCAAAAAAAACTCTCCACGCTCGATGTCTGGATCACCGGAGTCCGCCGCCAACAAAACGACTCGCGCGAAAAAACCAAAATCGTCGAACTCTACCACTTCGATGTCCTCCGCGACCTCTACATCGTGAAGCTCAACCCCATGGCCGCCTGGACCCGCGACCAAGTCCAAGACTACATCAAAAAACACGACCTCCCCGTGAACGCCCTCACCGCCCGTGGCTACCGCTCCATCGGCTGCCAACCCTGCACCCGCCCCACCGCCAACGGCGAAAACGAACGCGCCGGCCGCTGGACTGGCTTCGACAAAAGCGAGTGCGGCATCCACACCTTCCTCGGCAGTAATATTTGAGGTTTTCATTGGACTTTCCCAATCGGTCGGATGATTAATTTGAGAACTGTGCATTCGCTCGTTGAAAAATCTGTTTCTCAAAAGGAGGTTCCATCTTCATGGCTTTTGAAATCGACTGGCGGCTTGTCGAGGATGCCAGCCCCGAAAACCGGAGACTGGGTCAAATCCTACGGCGGTTGGAAGGGATTCACGGCGGAAATCCACCGCTCGATTGGAAGGAATCTCGGAGGCGGTGTCTTGAGGTTCTCACGAACGAGCTGAATTCTCCCGAAAACAATCCTTCCTTGGCAGGCAGGCTCCAAGACAAGGAATACGAGATCGGCGGAGATGAGCATCTGGTCTTGCGCTTGGAGGAAGACTCGGGCCGCGTTTACAAACTCACCCACGGGGATTGTTTCGGCTGCCGGCCCTATTTTTCACGATTTGATCCGGATGGAACTGGAAAAAACTTTCACGGATCAATCAATGAAGATCCGGTATTTTACCTGAAAAGGTGGATGTTATTGAACCAACTGGGTGAATACCAAACCCGCTTCGAGGGGTTCCTTCCACCCGAAGATAGCCTCAAGATGCCGCGCATCTGTGTCAGCCAACCCGTGATCAATACTCCAAACCCCTCACGGCGTGAAATTCAGGCCGCCTTGGCACAATTTGGTTTTCTTCCACTCAGTCTGGATGCCTACATGAATCCACAAACCCGTATTCTTCTCACCGATGCGGCTCCCCGGAATGTCAAAGTCGTCGATGGGGCCATAGCTCTTTTCGATGCGATTGCATCCCTTGCCACCGAGGAGGTTTTCGCGTGGGCGAATTCAGGCGGCCTCCAGTTGGATTGAAAGCACCGAGGACATTTGTGCTCCCGGGCAGTGTTCAAGCGGTTGCGGATCGAGAGTGAGCGAATCCACTTACCCGGCAAATGCACTCGCAATTTTTTGGAAGGCCAAATCAAAACACCGAGGCGTCAATGATCGAGAGCAAATCCTCCAGCACATCCCGTGGAACTTGTTCAATCAGCATCATTCCGCGTGAACGGAAATCGAGCGACTTAACCTGCTCACACATCATGAAACCCGTCAGCGATGTGCGGCCTGCGATGGAAACATGAAAAGGCATTCTCCGGTCTGTATTGGTGATCGGGCAGCAGATCGCCATTCCGGTGCCTTTGTTGAAAGCCTCCTTGCTCGCCACCAGCGCCGGGCGGCGTCCTTTCTGTTCGTGGCCGACCTGCGGAACAAAATCCAACGCCACCAGATCTTCCTGCTTCGGAATCCAAGCAGTCATTACCAAACCTCGCGCCCGCTTGTGTCCCACTCAAAGCCCGCCTTTTTGTAGCCCCTTGGAATGGCCGCAACGAGATCTTCGATGCGATGTCGACCTTGGACGCGCGACGACATCTTCGCGGGCCTCATGATGATCGCATCCTTTTTAGGGGTTAGCTCGATTTCGACATCGTCCCCAGTCTCCAAGTTTAAAGACGCAAGCAGGGATTTGGGCAGACGGACGCCCTGACTGTTTCCCCAAGCTTGTAAAGTAGTCGTCATACTCGAAATGTGTATTGCTCGGCTAAATGGGACAAGAGGTAACAGAGTCGAAATTCCTTTCTGGATCAACGGCATCTGCTGGCTCCGCATTGGCGGAAGCCTGATTTCGGCGAAAGACAGAAGATTTTCCGGATAGTTTTCATATTGTGTCGACCCCGACCTTTCCGGCGAACCCGTTGTTTGCTGCAAAGGCTACTCGATTTCAGTCATCGAAGTCCGCGGTCGGGGGTCCCTTGAGCTTGCGCTCGAGCAAGCGCCTGTGCTTGGTGATGCGGCCGTTGACGCGTTTGCGCCAAAGGCGAAAACTGGAGGGCTTCAACTCGCGGCGCATGACCGCAATGACATCCCGCTCCACAAAGCCTGTGCGCTTCTCAATTTCCTCGAAACTTGTTCTGTCCTCCCAAGCCAACCGCACAATACGGGAGATCTGCTCGGGCAAAAGCGCGGTCTTCATGAGACGATTCGGATAAAAAATTCACTACCATCCCATAGTGAGCAGAAAAACGACTACCCGGCCTGGATGATCTTGATTTCAAGCGGGTCTGCGGGTCCCGATTTTTTGAAGTGGTTTAAGGATTTCTGAGTATGCTTCCTTGTGATC
>JBILWM010000062.1:0-18018 GCA_044369905.1 Terrimicrobiaceae bacterium
TTGCAGTCGATGAGGCGGTCGCCTTCCTCGATCTGAATGGCGATGATGCCGCCTTTGCGGATGTTTTTAAAATCGTTGAGGTTCGATTTTTTGACAATGCCGCTGCGTGTGGCGAAGAGGATGTGGAGGTTTTCATTCCAGGTCTCCTCGTCGGTTTTTTGACCTTGGACACGGATGGTGGAGGCGATTTTTTCGTCCTGCTTGAGTTCGAGAAGATTCGCAATCGAACGGCCCTTGCTGGCGCGCGAGCCTTCGGGAATCTCAAACACGCGCTCGACATAACAACGACCGCTTTCGGTGAAGAACATGAGGTAGTCGTGCGTGGTGGCGGTGAAGAGATACTCGACGAAGTCGCTGTCCTCTTCTTTCTCGGCCTCGCGGGCTGTCATGCCGATCACGCCCTTGCCGCCGCGTTTCTGGGCGCGGAAGGCGCTGACGAGTGTGCGCTTGATGAAGCCGTTGTGAGTGAGGGTGACGATGACGCCTTCGTTGGCGATGAGGTCTTCGATGGCCATCTCGCCTTGCTCGGGAACGATCTGCGTGCGGCGCGGGGTGGCGTATTTTCTTTGGATCTCGCGGAGCTCGTCTTTGATGATTGTGAGGACGCGTTTCTCGCGGGCGAGGATGTCCATGAGATCCTTGATAGTGGCGATGAGGGCGTCGTATTCGCTCTTGATGCTGTCGCGCTCCATGCCGGTGAGTTGGTAGAGGCGGAGATCGAGGATGTGGCCGACCTGCTTCTCGGTGAAGCGGTATTTGCCATCAACGATGCGGCCCTCGCTGCGGATGAGGATGCCAATTTGCTCGACGGCTTTTTGGGTCCAACCAAGGGCCATGAGCTTTTGCTTGGCGTCGTCGCGGTCTTTCGAGTCGCGGATGATTTTGATGAAGTCGTCGAGGTTGGCTAGGGCGATGAGGTAGCCTTCGAGCTTCTCGCATTCGACTTCGGCTTCGTTGAGAAGGAAGCGGGTGCGGCGCAGAATGACTTCGCGGCGGTGCTCGATGTAGCAGGTGTTGGCGTCCTTGAGCGAAAGGAGCTTGGGCTTGCCGCGGTCGATCGCGAGCATGTTCGTGCTGAAGGAGGACTCGAGCGCGGTGTGCTTGTAGAGATTGTTGATGATGACCTTCGGGTTGCCGTCACGCTTGAGGTCAATCACAACGCGGGTGTCCTCGGCGCTCTCGTCGCGCACATCGCTGATGCCAGTGAGGATTTTCTCGGTCACGAGTTCGGCGATGCGTTTGACCAACTCGGCGCGGTTCACATTGTAGGGAATCTCGGTGATGACGATGCTCTCGCGTCCGCCCTTGCCTTCCTCCACGCCCATGCGGCCACGCACGCGCACGGAGCCGCGACCGGTCTCGAAATATGAACGAATGCCGGTCATGCCTTGGATCAAACAGCCAGTCGGGAAGTCCGGGCCTTTTACATACTCCATGAGCCCTTCAATGGTGATCGAGGGATCATCAATCTGGGCGCAGATGCCGTCGATGCACTCGCCGAGATTGTGCGGGGGCATGTTGGTCGCCATACCCACAGCGATGCCTGTGCCGCCATTGACGAGGAGGTTTGGGAAAGCTGCTGGAAAAACGGCGGGCTCTGTTCGGGTCTCGTCGTAGTTCGGATTGAAGTCGACCGTGCCTTTGTCCATGTCGGTCATGAGTGCGGCGCCGAGGTGCTGGAGGCGGGCCTCGGTGTAACGCATGGACGCTGGCGGATCGCCTTCCACCGAGCCGAAATTGCCTTGTCCGTCCACGAGCATGTCGCGCATCGCCCAGGGTTGCGCCATGTGGACGAGGGTCGGGTAAATCGCCTGGTCGCCGTGCGGGTGGTAGTTACCCATCGTCTCACCGACGATCTTCGCGCACTTGAGGTGCTTGCGGTTTGGCTGAACGCCAAGTTCGTTCATCGCAAAAAGAATGCGGCGCTGCGATGGCTTGAGACCGTCGCGCGCATCAGGCAGGGCGCGGGAGATGATGACGGACATCGAGTAGTCGAGGAACGACTTCGACATCTCCTCGGACACATTTACGAGTTCGACTTTTTCGTTTTGGGTATACATGGATTAAGTGGGCAGTGTTTCGGGAAAGAGTGGTATGCCGAGCTTCGCCGCGGCAGCGCGCATGCGGCTATCGGTGGCACAGAGGGGAAATTCCTGAGCCATATCGCAAGCCGCGAGATGGATGGCGTCAAGCGTCCGCAAGGCCACAGCGGGATGACAAAATTCGATGACAGATCGGGCTTTGGAATAGACAGGCGAATCCACCGGAATGATCAAAATCTGCTCGTCAGCCACTTTCTGTTGAAAAATGTTAAACGCAGCAACGCGTTGTTTTTCGTTGATGGTCTTGGTCCGGACTTTTGAAAGCAGGGCAGATCCTACCTCGACGAGAGAAAGTTCTGATGTGTGCAGCACGAGGCCGGAAAGCGCTTTTTGAAAGAAATCGCTGAGCTCTTCCCGGATCAACATTTTTACAATGATCGCGCTGTCTATATACATCACCAACCCCTGGAATCGCGGTCCTCGCGGATGATTTCTTCGGCGGTAGGACCGCCGCGCCACGGTGGCATTTGAGCCAAGTGCGCTTCGGTTCCCGTGAATGGCCTGCCGCGCCTTTTTGGTTCTGGCGAAACGATCCGCGCCTTTGGCTTGCCTCCGCTGGTGATTGTGATTTCGCGACCGCCAGCAACTAACTCGAGCAATGCGGACAAATGCGCTTTTGCGGAGCGAACGCTGATGGTTTCACCAAATCCTGGCATGACGGCAATCTCTTGCAAAACCGCTGACGGCTTGTCTTCAAGGCTGTCGATGTAGTTGATGGATTTCTTCATGCCAGAATGTAGTCACATGTAGTCACGAATGTCAAACATCGAGACGGGCATTCAGCGCATTGTCTTCGATGAACTGACGGCGCGGCTCAACGATGTCGCCCATGAGGATGGTGAACATCTTGTCGGCATCGAGGGCGTTTTCCTCGTTCAGGTCGACTTTGAGCAGTCGGCGCTTCTCGGGATTCATCGTGGTCTCGAAGAGTTGCTTTGGATTCATTTCACCCAGACCTTTGAATCGCTGGATCGAGAGGCCGCGTTTGCCGATTTCGATGATCTTGGTGAGGATTTCGGGAATCGAGAAAACCGGCTGCGCGCTGGCTTTGTCGCCTTCGCCTTCGAGGAGTTCGAAGAGGGGTTTGTCCTGATTCGAGAAATGCTCGACCTTAAGGCCCTTCTTTCCGATTTCATCGATGAGTTTTTGCACGGGGTGCGACTCGTGGAGTTCGACCAAGCGGGCGCGGCGGTGTGTGGCTGGATCGGCTTTCTTGGCCTTTTCGACCGGCTTCTCAGTGACTTCGCCTTCAACTGGTGCCTCGGCGGGTTCGATGTCGAAGAGGTTGAGGTCGGGATTTTCCAAATGGAATTCGCGCACCTGGGCTTCGCCAGGGAAATAGGTGACCCACTCTGTGTTACCTTCTCGGACTTTCAATAGGTAGGTCGGAAGTGCACCGGTCTTGGGATCGCGCTCGCCGAGGTAGGCTTCGAAGTCTCCGCCATGGCGGCGGATCGAGTCGCTGAACTTCGACAAACGCTGGAGGAGTTCGAGCATTTCACGCAGTTGGGCGGGCGTGAATGTTTTGCCGTCGGCAAGGTTTTTCAACTTTACCTCGTCAGCACCGAGCGAGATGAGGATTTTGTTAAGCGCGGCGTCGTCGTCCACATACTCTTCGCGCTTCTTGCGCTTGATGAGATAGAGCGGCGGGCAGGCGATGTAGATTTTGCCTTGCTTCACGAGTTCCGGCATCTGGCGGTAGAAGAAGGTGAGAAGCAATGTGCGGATGTGCGAACCGTCCACATCGGCGTCGGTCATGATGATGATGCGGCCGTAGCGGAGACGGGCGAGGTTAAACGAGCCCTCTTGGTCACCGGATCCAATGCCAGTGCCGATGGCCGTGATGAGCGTCTGGACTTCGGTGTTCTGAAGCACCTTGTCGAGACGGGCTTTTTCGACATTGATGATTTTACCTTTGATCGGAAGGATCGCTTGGTAACGGCGGTCGCGGCCTTGCTTGGCAGAACCACCGGCCGAGTCGCCCTCGACGACATAGAGTTCGGTGAGCGACGGATCGCGCTCGGAGCAGTCGGCCAGCTTGCCGGGGAGTCCGCCGCCGGTTAGAGCACCTTTGCGAACGGTTTCGCGGGCTTTGCGGGCGGCCTCGCGAGCGCGGGCGGCTGTGAGGCCTTTTTCAATGATGCGCTTCGCAACGGCGGGATTCGCGTCGAAGTAGGTCATCAGTGTCTCGTAGGTGATCGAGCTAACGATGCCTTCCACCTCTGGCGTGACGAGTTTGACCTTCGTCTGGGACTCGAAGCCGGGGTTCGGGTGTTTAATCGCGAGAACGCAGATGAGACCCTCGCGCACATCGTCGCCGCTAATGGAGGGGTCCTTGTCTTTGATGAGGCTGTTCGCCTTGGCGTATTGATTGATCGTGCGGGTGAGCGCAGTGCGGAAGCCGGTTGAGTGCGTGCCGCCATCCGGATTTGGGATCGCGTTGGTGAAGCACAAAATCTGGTCGTTGTAGCTGTCGTTGTATTGCAGCACGACATCCACATACATGTCGTCCTTGATCTCGGTTTGATCCTTGTTTTTGAAAGTGACCTCGCGTTTTCCTCCAATGACGATCGGCTTCGGATGCAGGAGTTGCTTGTTCTCGCCGAGTTGGCGGACGAACTCCTCGATGCCCATTTTGTAAATCCAATGCTCGGCGCGCACTGTCTCCCCGCGCTCGTCGGTGAGCGTGATTTCAAGGCCTGGATTCAGAAAAGCCAGTTCGCGCAGGCGGGCGGCCAGCTTCGCAAATTGGAACTCCGTTGTGATCGTGAAGATCGTCGGATCGGGCAGGAAAGTGATGAGTGTGCCGGTCTGCTTTTTGTTTTTGACCTCACCGATGACCGTGAGTTTTTGCATCGTCACACCGCGCTCGAAGGCCATGTGGTGCACCTTGCCGTCGCGCGTCACTTCGACCTTGAACCAATCGCTGAGCGCATTGACGCACTTCGCGCCCACCCCGTGCAGACCGCCCGAGTATTTGTAGGCACCTTGGCCGAACTTGCCGCCCGCATGGAGATTGGTGAGCACGAGCTCGAGCGCTGGGATTTTGAATTTCGGATGGATGTCCACCGGAATGCCGCGGCCGTTGTCTTGGATCGAGCAGGATCCATCGACATGAATGGTGACATCGATTTTCGTGCAGAAGCCGGCCAGGTGTTCGTCGATCGAGTTGTCGAGCACCTCGAACACGCAATGGTGCAGGCCGCGTTCATCTGTCGGCCCGATATACATGCCAGGGCGCTGGCGCACGCCGGCGAGGCCTTCGAGTTTGTCGATTTTGGAGGCGTCGTATTTTTCGCCTTCGGGTGTGGTGTTTTGTTCGTCGGACATCGGGAAATTGGTCGGAATTCGGTTTAAATGCGCTCGGCGGTCTGTGCCGAAGCGGCGGGAATCTTATGGAGCAGGCTGGCGGTGGACAAACCTTTTTTCTCGCAATGGCCACAGGATATTGGGATGAACGCCGGCATTCTCCACAAGATGTTGAGAAATATCCTGCGCCCTCGAAAATTATGCTTCCTTCTTCAAGAGGGTGTCTGGCTAGCCATCGTGCTTCTGCTGGCCCTTGGCGCATTCACTTGGAATCACGAAGCGGTCTTCTTCGGCGGTGAGGTCTATTACACGGATGGAGACTGCTACTCGAGGATGACGCGGGTTCGCATGATCGAAGAAAGTGGACTCCGCTCGATCCGGCATCATGAGTGGGAAAATTTTCCCGCAGGAACAACGCCGCATACCACGATGCCCTTGGATGCGCTGATTGCCGGCTTCTCGCAGGCGTTGCGTCCTTTTTCGGAGCGGCATCTGGCGTTGGCCGGTGCTTGGATTTCGCCGCTGCTTGGCCTGGCGCTCCTTGTCTTTCTGGCTCTCTGGTCTGTAGCGAAGCGACTGCCATACCGGCGTGCGATGCTGCTCCTTCTGGCGGCCTCGCCAATCGCAGCTCATGGTTTTCAGCTAGGTCGGCCGGATCATCAATCGTTGCTCGTTCTTATCATCGCCGTGGCTCTTGTCGCTGAGGTGGAAACCTGGACGCGTCGAGCGCTGGGCTGGCGCTATGTCTCAGCAGTCGCTTGGGCACTGGCTCTCTGGGTTTCATTATTCGAGCCTCTCATACTGCTGGCGGTGGTCTTGCTGGCGAGATGGCTTTGTCGAGGCCGCCTTCTGCATGAGGAGTCAAAGAAAACAACGGCTCGGATTGGACCTCTGGTGGCATTTTTGGGGATTCTGGCTGTTGCGCTTTTCATCGATGGATGGCGTGCTTCAGGCTTTCATCCGGCTTTTGCGCGCTGGGCTTTGAATATCGGCGAACTCCGCAGCGCAGGCTGGGGTGGCATTTTTTCTTGGTGTGGATGCCTTCTCGCGCTGTCACCCGCGCTCTTGGCCTGGCGCTGGATTCAAGACAGGGAGAGGCTCTGCTGGCTTTGGTTGGCACTTGTGGTCGTCACAGCCGGATTGAGTTTATATCATGCTCGGTGGGGGTATTTTTTGGCTTTGGCCTTTGCAATGAGCTTGCCTTGGGTTTTGCCAGCTCTGCGAAAGCCTTGGCTGGTTTGGACGGTGTTTCTGATTTCCCTCTGGCCCGTCGCGGCAGAGTGGGACCGGAGATTGTATCCCTCGGATGAAGTATTTCGCGCGCGTGTGGAAAACATCGCCGACGCCGTTGCCCTTCGCGAAGCCGCTCTGAGCCTTCGTGATCGCCCTGCAGGCGTCGTTGTTGCTCCTTGGTGGTTCTGCCCGGCCATCGTCTGGTGGAGTGGCCAACCATGTGTTGGCGGAACATCCCACCAAAGCCTGCCAGGTATCGTCGAGTCGTGTGAATTCTACCTCGGAGAATTGCCTGATCCGGAATTCCTCCAAAAACGCAAAGTGGTCTATGTTTTGGTCTACGAGCCCGAGCGCCTCATTTCGAATTCCGAGCAAATTCTCGGCCGATCAGCCACTGGTCTTACCCTTGCCGAGACGCTTTATGAAGCCCGCGAAGCCCCTCCCAGCGGCCTAACAAAGATTTTCGCAAACCGTTTCTTTAAAATCTACGAAGTCGCGCCGTAGCAAAAAGTCGTGTGACAATCACTGCTTGGAATGTTATCGAAACAAAGTATGCGGCTTCTAAAATCGGCCGATTAGCGTCCTCATAGCTCAAGTGGATAGAGCGGGGCTCTCCTAAAGCTCAGATGGTGGTTCGACTCCACCTGGGGACATTTTTTCAACACACTCAGGGAGTAAATTTTTGAAACTCAAACTACCAGACGGGCCATTTGGCGGATACATTTTTGATTGTGACGGAACGATCGCTGACAACATGCCGCTTCACTACCGAGCATGGTCCTTGGCCATGGCGGACTTCGGCGGTGAGTATCCCGAAGAGCTTTTTTACGCATGGGGCGGGCGTCCCACGGCGGTGATCGTTGGCCTGCTCAATGAAAAATATGGCCTCACGCTGGATGTGGACGAAACCGTGCGACGCAAAGAAAAATACTATCTTAGCCTCATCCCCGAAGTTGTGCCCGTGCCCGAGGTCTTGGACATCGTCAAATCAATGCATGGCTCGGTTCCCCTCTCCGTGGCTTCAGGCGGCCACCGCGAGCTCGTCGAAGCCACGCTCGATGTGCTCGGCATCCGCTCCCTTTTCCAAGCGATTGTCTGCGCCGAGGACTATGAACGCGGAAAACCTCATCCCGAACCCTTCCTCCTTGCCGCAAAACTTATTTCCGTCCCGCCTGAAGACTCCGTGGTCTTCGAGGACAGCCCCATCGGCATCGAAGCTGCTAAAGCCGCCGGCATGGCCTGGGTGCATGTGCCGGGACCGATGGAGAGGTGAAGGCCAGAGTGCTGGAGCTGGATTGGTCTGGTATTCTCTTGATCAGTAATTCAAGTTTCTTACAGGCTCCGTAACGCCCTCCGAATGTATAAAAATAAAAAAGTCGTCGTCGTAATGCCCGCTTACAACGCGGAGCGAACTTTACAACGAACGCACGCCGAGGTCATGGATCAAGGGATTGTGGATCTGGTCGTTGTTGTGGATGACAAAAGTTGCGATCGAACAACAGCCATTGCATCAAACCTTCCGAATACAAAGCTTGTTCTTCATGAAAGAAATAGAGGTTATGGAGGCAATCAAAAAACATGTTATCGAGTAGCACTTGAGGAGGGGGCCGACATCGTGATCATGGTTCATCCTGACTACCAGTATACGCCTCTTTTAATTCCAGCGATGGCCTCGCTCATAGGAAACGGGCTTTATCATTGCGTTTTGGGATCTCGCATCCTTGGCGGTATTGCATTGCAAAGCGGTATGCCATGGTGGCGTTATTTTTCAAATCGGATTCTTACATTCTATCAAAACTTATTGCTGGAAGCTAAATTATCTGAGTATCACACTGGTTACAGGGCTTTCTCCCGCGATTTGCTGGAAAAAATTCCTTTTGAAGATAATTCCGATGATTTTGTTTTTGATAACCAGATTTTGCTACAAATTTTATGGCTTGGCTTTGTGATTGCAGAAATCACTTGCCCCACAAAGTATTTTGAGGATGCATCATCCATCGGGTTTCGAAGAAGTTTGAAGTATGGAATTGGCTGTCTTAACGGGGCTTTGCAGTTTCGTTTGGCTAAGGCAGGTTTATTGCCTCCGTTGATCAGACTTTGACAGTGCCTTATTCAAGATGCCCTCGATATTCATTTCCAAAAAATTGTCGAGCTACGCACTTATTTGCGCTGTATTTGCTTTGTCTGCATGTTTTTTGTTTTTGAATTTAGGGCGCTATGCGCTCTGGGATGATGAAAGTGTTTCTGCTTTGGTAGCGCTTGGCGTTCAAAGGACAGGCGACACATCGGTCATTCTGGACCATAATATCGTTGCTTACCGAAGTGGGCTTTTGGTCCGTGACGGCAAGGATCGTTCGACTCCTCCACTTAGCACTTATTTAACAGCGGCGGCATTTTCTACCTTTGGAGTGGGTGCCTTTGCAGCGCGACTTCCTTCAGCTTGTTTCGGTCTTGCTACTGTGGGTTTACTCCTGTGGTGTTGCTGGAAATTTTCGTTAAAAACACAAATAATCTTTTCGCTCGGTATCTTGGGTAATGTTTCGTTGTTTCTTTTTTGCCGTCAGGCCCGATACTACGCAGCTGGATTGTTTTTCTCCACGGCAATAGTTTGCATCTATTCGCGATGGAAAGGTTCATGGCGTGGAGCATTGGCAATGGCGATACTTGGCGTATTTCTTTTTGCTACGAACTATTTGGCTTATGCAGCTCTATCCCTCTGTTTGGTAGTTGATTGGTTTATTTGGAAACGCAGCGAGATTTTCTGGAATGCAAAGAACCTTCTGGCATTGGTGTTGCCTCAAATGATTGCAATTCCTTTAATCGCATCGATCTGGAATCCATTCGGAACCGGGTTTGGGGAATATGTTGCGCAGAATTCTATCTGGAATCGAGTTGTGCTGTTTTTTTGGAATCTCAGGGATTTAAATGGTGCGGAATTTCTCGTTGGCCCTTTGGTTCTTGCTGGCTGCTTTCTTGCTTGGAAAAATAGAGACGAAGTCTTGACGCGGATGCTTGTGGCTTTGGTTTGTTATGTTGGTTTTGTCAGTCTTGTATCGCCTCAGACGCTCTCTAATACCTCCGTTGCCGATGTGCGTTATCTCGTTCCCGTCATTCCATTGGGGATTGCAATTTGCACTATTGTGATTGTGAAACTCACAGGGGGATATCGCTTGTTAGGCATTGCTTTGGCGCTTTTAGCATTTCAAACGAATGTCATTAATGGCGGTCCATTTCTTTACAGCGGCGCGCGGAGCACGATGGCAGAGTTTTCCAGAGAGATTTCATCACCGCTTGAGGAGCCTTACACTATTGTTTCCGAGTGGATAAGAAAAAATGTTCAACCCGGTGAGTCGGTTGCAGTTTTCCCTGACTACATGGTTTACCCTTTGATGTTTCGAGTTGCTCATCCCATTTATGCTTGGCAGCTTAAAATGGGTAAAAAATCTCGATTCGGAGATGTGGAGGATATTCATTTTGAAGGCCGTCGCCCTCCAGATTTTTTTGTGCTTTTTGGGCCAATTGTTGCTGATTTCTTAAATGCTTCCAAACATTGGGAGTCCAAAGGATGGCGCTATGAGCATATCGCGACATTAAATACATTTTGGAAGGATCTTTACCGTCCAGAGCTTTTCTGGCGCACTTTTCGTCCTATTAACCAATTTGATCCGAATTTAGAGGCGATACAGGTTTTTCGCAGGAAACAAAATGATTCCAACTAAAGAAAAGAATCATTTTTTAGAGAATTATAGGCCTTTTTGCAGGGTTTGTGCTTCGAATTCGCTTGCACAACATTGCATTATTAAGAAACCAGTATCTCGTGCCGGCGCTTTTTATTTTTGCAAAGCATGCGAGGCGCTGAGTTTTCATGCTGAGAGTGATGCTTATGCCTACGGCGATGATTACTACGGATGCGGGAATTCGAAGGTTGGGGGACTCGCTCATGCTATCCGGTGTCTATCGGCAAACTGGAGGGCGGATTTTGTAAGCAAACTCGTTGGCAAAGGTCACTGTCTCGATATTGGTTGCGGCGATGGTGAATTTTTAAAAGCAATGTATAGTCGAGGTTGGTCGATCAAGGGGACAGAACTTCCAGGATCGGCTTGCGAGCGTGCGAAGAAAAAACTTCCAGGGCAGATTGTCTGTGCCGCTCAGTTTGAATCCGCTGCCGACCCCGGTTCTTGTAACCTCATCACAATGTGGCAGGTTTTTGAACATCTGGAAAATCCGAGGCAGGTGCTCGAGAGATGTCGCAATCTCCTGAGTGACGGGGGAGTCCTTGGGATCGGCGTTCCCAATCCAATCTCTTGGCAGGCACTCTGGGGTAAAGTTGATTGGCTTCACTTTGATCCTCCGAGGCATCTTCATCTTGAAAACTTGCAGACTCTTGTAAGGGAAGCCGAGAGTTTGGGATTCACATGCATTGCCGTTAGATATCCATGGTTAGAATTTGGCCCAATAGGGTGGACCCAGACGCTGATGAACAAGTTGGGATTTTCTAGGGACTACTTTTTTGAAAAAATGAAAGATCGTTGGGCCCAAACCTCCATACTTTCCCAAATCCTCTGGACACTACTTGCAATTGTCCTGGCCTTGCCTGCATTTTTTCTGGCATTCCTCGAGTCGTTGAACAAACGGTCGGCAACATATGAGGTTTACCTGCGACGGGGATTTTCGAAGAAGAGTTGAGTTTTTATCAGCGCGAGTTTTTCGAGTTGCAAAACGAGTTGCGAAAATTATTGCAGAAGGGGCGTGGAAAATCATATCATAGATTCAGCTAGTTTTAATTTATTGGCTGTAATTTTTTCGGGCAGTTAGCTCAGCGGTAGAGCGGTAGTTTTACACACTATTGGTCGGGGGTTCGATCCCCTCACTGCCCATTTTTTATTTGCGTGTTGGCGTATGGCGGTTTCGGAATATTCGCCCTTTTCACAAGCAGAGTTTCTTGACTTGCGAAAATTTCCGGCGCACCTTTTTTCCAGAATGAACGCCATTGCCAGTCTCAAATCCTTGCGCGAAGCGGGACTCAGCGAAACTCAAGCAGAAGCAATTGTAACTGTGGTTGAAGAGCGTGAGGGCGACCTTGTTACCAAGGAATACCTCGACCACACGATTCGAGCAGAAATTTCCGAATTGGAAAATCGCCTGACTCAAAAACTCATTACTCTTGGAATAACTATTACCGGGTTGGTGCTGGCTGGGGTTTATTTCATGCTCAATTACGCTAAGCAGTAAAAATGGGTTGAAGAAAAACCCCGAACTCCGCCGTTCGCTGCCGAAGTGGCGGGGAGATAGGAAAACCTTGCGCGGACACCTTCAGAAGGGGATCGAGAGGGATGCGCGCCCGGCTGGGATCGAACCAGCGACCATCGGTTTAGAAGACCGGTGCTCTATCCACTGAGCTACGGGCGCAATTGGCGTGTGGCGGCGCGGGGCCGATGGGGATGTGTTAGCATGCGGTGGCGTTGGCGGCAAGTGCGGCACGATTTTCGCGGTGGCTTGGAGCGTTTGATTGGGTAGGGTGCGGGGATGAGTGAGATGGATGAGATGCCGCGTGCGGAGCGAATTTGGACGCGGGCGGATTGGATGGTCGGCGTCGTTGCGGCCTTTGTCGCGGGGGTCGTTTATTTTTGGACGGCGGCCCCAAATGTGACGCTGTTGGACTCGGGGGAGTTTGTGGTGGCGGCGCAGCATTTCGGTGTGCCGCATCCGACGGGATATCCACTCTGGACGCTGTTGGCATGGCTTTTCCAGCTTTTGCCATTTGGAAATGCGGCTTGGGAGATTAACCTGTTCAGCGGCTTCTGCGGGGCGTTGGCGACGGGTTTGTTGGCGATGCTTTTTTCGAGTTCCACGCGATGGATGATGGGCGGGCAGGTGGCGCGTTGGCGCGGCTTGAACGCGGTGGTTTCGCTGTCAGTGGCTTTGCTTTTCGCGTTCAGCGTTTCCATGTGGTCGCAGGCGGTGATCGCGGAGGTTTACACACTGCATGCACTGCTGATCGGGTTTTATCTGACTTCGCTGTATGTGTGGTTGCGGCGCCCGGAGAGTTTGTGGCTGCTGATGCTGCCGTTTTTTCTGCTGGCGCTCTCGTTCAGTAATCATCAGCTCAGCGTGGCGTTGGCTCCGCTGCCTTTTTTGGTGGTGCTGCTCGTTCGCCGTGGGATTTTTTGGGACTTGGTCGTGGCGGGTGCAATGACTGTGCTGGTGGCTTATTTGGGGTTTGCGATTCTCTCGGGCGAGGCCCCTGTGCTGAAAACGGCGATCCGTTTTTTCTATTGTGTGATGGCTGGATTCGCCCTGCTTGTCGCGGTGCGGCGGATGCGGGTGGAGTGGCGGTTGGTGGCGTATCTGCCTTTTGTGGTGGCGCTGGGCTTGCTGCCGTATGCCTACATGCCGCTAGCGTCGTCGACGAATCCACCGATGAACTGGGCCTACACGAGCACGGCGGAGGGGTTCTTTTTTTCGTTCAACCGCTCGCAATACGGCGGAAGTCTCACGCAGCAGAGCCTTCGCTCGCTGGGAAAATTGATGGGAACCGCGCCTGTTTCCTCGCCTCAAAATGGAGCGCCCCAGCCGGGCATGGCTCCGCCTGCAAAGGGCCTGTTGGCGCAGTTGCAGGACTGGGTTGGCTTTTTCTGGCTTCAACTGGGGAAGAGCTTCACGCCGCTTGGAGTGGTGGCTTATTTCGCGGCGTTGCTGGTGGTGTTGCGGTTGAAGGATGTGGCGGCGCGGACTTGGATTTATGTGCTCGAAATCGCATTTGTGCTGGCGGCGATTTTACAACCGGTGGCGGATGGTACGCAGACGGATGTGGGCGGTTGGTGGCTGCAGATGCCTTATCACACTTACACGAATCTCATTTTTGCTTTGCTTGCGGGTTTGGGTTTCATGGCAGGTGCGTTGTGGTTCTGCTCACGGGCGCCAAGGCTTGCTTGGATGCGCTACGGAATGCTGGCGCTGCCACTGTGGCCTTTGTTTTTCAATTACGATGGTTGCACCCAGCGCGGACGGTGGTTCGGTTGGGAATTCGGGCATGATATGTTGAAGGACCTCCCGCGCGGGAGCGTAGTGCTTGGGGGAACAGACCCCGGTCGTTTCGTGCCGACTTACATGATTCTGGGCGAAAGCACGCAGCCTCCCGGCGTAAAGCGTGATCCTGACTTTGACAGGCGGGATTTATATATCATCACCCAAAACGGGGTGGGGGAACCGCTCTACCGAAAGTATCTCGCTGATCATTACGGTGCGGAGCGCCCGAGAGCAAAAAATGCATTTGAACGCTGGCTTGGACGGGCAGAGGCGTATCCGGAGAAGCCGCTTGTTTTTCCAACGGAGCAGGAAATCAATGAGGCCGTTTCGAAGGAAATGGAGGCGTCGATGGCGAAGGGGGCGGTGGATCCGTCATTGCCGCATAGCGTGGTAACGCGGCTCATCTGGGAAAAAAATCGCGATGCGCATGAGTTTTTTGTGGAGGAGAGTTTTCCGATGGAGTGGTCCTATGACCATGCCGAGCCTCATGGGTTGGTCTATCGCATCAGTAGGGAGCCGCTGAAGGAACTGCCGACCGATGTTGTGCGGAAGGACTTTGAGTTTTGGGATGCCTATGTGAGGAAGCTCAAGGGCAATCCTGAATATGCGAAAGACTACGATGCGCAGCGTTCGTTCTCGAAGCTGCGGGCCTCAACCGGAAATCTCTACCGGCATCGCAAAATGGATGCCGAGGCGGAGCGGACCTATCGGCAGGCGCTCGAACTCTGGCCGGGCAACGGGGAAAGCCTCAATGCCCTTAACAGCATGCTTTGGGACCGTGGCGATTTCGATGGCGTGCTGGGCATGCTCCAGCCAGCTCTGGATGCTGATCCGAACAACATGGGTCTCTGGCAGATGTATTTCATCGCGGAGAAGCGCAAGGAACTTCAAGGTGCTATCGCGGCGGGAGAGAATGCTGTGGCCAAGCAGCCTGCGAGCGTGGCCGATGTGGAGAAGCTTCTCGAACTTTACGCATCCGTCGGGGATACGAACAAGGTTTCCGATTTGCTTGGAAATTCTATTCCGCTGCTCGCAAAGGATGCGGCCTTTTTAAGGGTGGCTGTGGAATATGGCGAAGCGGGCGGTTTGCCAGAATCCGAGTTGGCTGCCGCAAAGGCTCTCGTAGCTGTGGAGCCTGATGTCGCGGAGAACCAGTTTGCGCTTGCGCGTGCGGCTTTGCGAAATCGCAAGAAGGAGGAGTTTTTTGCAGCGGCGCGCGCGGCTGTAGAGAAAGGCGGGTTGCCTATGCGGGAGGCTTTCGCGAAATCCACAGAGTTTGACCCTGTGAGGAATGATCCCGAATTTCAGGAGATCCTTGGCCCTCGTGACTAAATCCCGGGGATGGCTCGAATCAAGAGTTCCGCCATCTGTCCTGCCGCCTGGCGGCCGACATCGTTGACATCCTCATGCGAAAGAAGAGTGGGCGAGAGACCTGCGGCCCAGTTGGTGAGGCATGAAAAACCAGCCACCTCCATACCCAGGGCGCGCGCTTGGATGGCTTCAGGAACGGTGGACATCCCTACGGCATCGGCTCCTATCGCTTGAAGCATTCGGATTTCGGCGGGGGTTTCAAATTGAGGGCCGAGCATCGCGGCGTAGACGCCCTCGTGCAGCGTGAGTCTGGCCTCCTTGGCGGCTTCATGAAAAAGACGGCGAAGCCGCAGGCTGTAAACCTCGGACATGTCGATGAAGTTTGGCCCGCCGCGAAGAGGCGAGGCGCCAAGCAGGTTGATGTGATCGCTGAGCCTCATCCATGAGCCGGGTTCGAAGGATTTGTTCAGCGTGCCCGCCGCATTGGTGAGGAGAAGTTTTTTGATTCCGATGGCATGCATCAGTTGGATGTTTTTTACGACATCATGCGCGCTCCATCCTTCGTAGAGGTGCACGCGGCCTTGTGCTACGAGCAGCGGGCGCCCGGCGACCTTTGTTACGACGAACCGGCCAGCGTGACCGGGCACTCCTGATGCGGGTAGCCCTTCGATGGCTCCGTATTCCACCGAGAAATCATGTGGCAGGCTCTCGACAAAGCCCCCGAGACCGGATCCAAGAGCGATGGCCGTTTCGGCTCCGCATTCCTGAAGTTCTTTGGGGATTATCATGCTCTCAGCGTGCTCCGATTCCCAAGAGCACCGAAGGAATTGTTCGTAAAATAATGTAGGCGTCGAGGAAGAGGGACCAGTTGTCTATGTATTCCAGATCCATCCTCACCCAGTCGGAGAAATTCACCACGGTATTGCGACCCCTGATCTGCCACAGGCAGGTCAGGCCAGGCTTCATGCTGAGACGGCGGCGGTGGATGGTTTGCTCGAATTTTTCGACTTCATAGACCGGCAGGGGGCGTGGACCGACAAGGCTCATGTGGCCTCGCAGCACATTCACAAGCTGGGGAAACTCATCGATACTCGTCCGTCGCAGGAATCTTCCGAGAGGCGTCACCCTCGGGTCGTCCTGCATTTTAAAAACCGGACCCTGCATTTCATTGAAGGCCTGCAGTTCTGCCTTCTGCTGCTCGGCATCGACATACATCGTGCGGAATTTCCACATTTCAAAAGGCGCGCCGTGCAGGCCCGAGCGCCGCTGACGGAATAAAGCAGGGCCTGGAGAAGTGATCTTCACGGCCGCTGCCACCGCCAACAAAAGCGGGGCCAGTAGAATCAGACCTGCAAAGGCACTAACTCGATCGATGATATTTTTAAAAAACAGGGCCCATTGCGCGGCAGGCTTGCTCCGGAAGACGAGCATGGAGTGTGGGCCAAGAATCGAAAAAGTTGGCTTTGCAATCGAGGTCGGAATGAATTCCGTGCTCAGCCATGCATCAATCCCCTCTGCCTCGCATGCCTCTATCGCTTTTTGCGCTTTTCCGAGATCCAGGCGCTTGAAGGCAAGGATCACGCGTCCCACCGAGTGTTTGTGCAGAGATGAGATGAAGTCTTCGATCGAGCAGGAAGTCAGATCGATGCGATCCTCAACACGCATTTCCATTTTCTGAACCGGCGTCAGGCTTGCCATCAGCGAATCAATGCACTCCGGTTCGCCTGCCAAGATGACGCGCTCGCCGACTTTGCCCGCTCGCACTTTGCGGTGGTAGTTCGCGATCTCCAACTGCTCCCGTAGCATCAAAGCGCAGGGTGCGAGCAAGGCGAACAAAATGAGCACCGAGCGGCTTGGCACCTCCAGCCTGAGGAAAATGACCGACGCGCCAAGAAGGACGAAGAGCCACACGCCTGCCATGGTGATCTTTTGCATCGAGCGCCATGCGGTTTTCTCCTGCGGGTGATTGTAAAAACCCTGTGTCTCCAGAAAAAACGGCGCGAAGGGAATGATAACGGCTAGCATCCACACAAAGCTCGGGAAGGCGTCGATCTCAACGATTCGATCCAAGACAATCACCCTGTGGTAGCGCAAAAAATGTGCTAACCAGAATGTGAGTCCGAGCAGAGCGGCATCGCAGACTTTCAGGAGTTGCAGATTGATTTCGTTGCGTTGAGCAAGCATGAAGGAAAGATGTCAACCAAGCCCCGCGCCAATGGCGAGCACGCAACAGATACGAGGGCAAAGCCCAAACGCAATACCATAGTTTCGACCTTGAAAGCTGGAGCTGTGGTGGGAATCGTTGATTCTCCAGAGGCTGCGCGCAAGGCGGTGCGCTTGCCGGATGGCGTCGTTGATTTTCTGGAGTGGCGTGTGGATTATCTCGGCGAGGTCATGCCGACTGCTAAGTTCCCTTGGATCGTGACCGCGCGGCATCCCTCGGAAGGTGGCAAAAATGCGATGTCCGCCACAGCCAGGCGGGATGCGCTTTCCAAGCTCCTGCCCAGGGCTTCCATCGTGGACATTGAGGTGCGCTCGCTTGCATCCTTGCGCTCGGTCGTTCGCCAAGCCAAGGAGTCCAAAGTGGTTGTGCTCGCCTCTTTTCACGATTTCAAAAAAACACCTGCCTTGGCGCGATTGCGCGAGGTGATCCGTCAGGCAGAGGATCAAGGCGCCGATGCCGTAAAGATCGCCACGCACACGGCAGTTCCGTCGGATGTCGCCCGGTTGCTTGAGTTGTTTTCCAGTTCACGCCTCCCGCTTGCCCTCATGGGAATGGGGCCGCTCGGAATGTCTTCGCGCGTCCTCTTGGCGAATTGCGGGTCCGTCTTGAATTACGGTTGGCTGCATGCTCCCAATGTGCCCGGCCAGTGGGAGGCGAGGGAGTTGGCCGGAGTTTTACGCCAGTGGGGCGCATCTCCGATAGTTGCAAAAAATCAGTTCCACAGGAACTCCAGGGTGTCGTTTTTGAGCGCGACGTCGATGGCGAGCATGTGAGCCAGACCACGAGGAGACCAAAACTGGCCGCGACGTT
>JBILWM010000008.1:0-56399 GCA_044369905.1 Terrimicrobiaceae bacterium
AAAACTTTCGGCGACTTCTTGGATTTTCATTCCCATGCTCATGCCAAAAGGGAATGGAGTTGTCTAACTATTTTTCACTCGTCCAAGACACACGGCGCATGAAGGCTTTTCAGGTGAAATGTCTCTGTTGGCGGGTTCGTTGGCGGCGCGTCTGGATTTGAAAAACTCGACTTGGCCGCACGGGAAGCTGTGATATTTTGCGGGTGTGAAAAAAGCGTCACCTCCTGTTTTCGAGGCAAAGACCCCGGTTTCGATTTGGATCAAAGCGGTGGGGTTTGGTTTGTTGATCTTTGCTTTTATTCTTTTTGCTGTCTGGCAAATGGGCGCTGGAATCACCGATGCGAAGATGACCGGGACTGTGGTTGCCAAGGATTTTAAGCCGATGGCGGAGCCGGAGAAGCAAATTACGATTCACAAGGGGGGCGAGGTGAGGACGGACAAGGTCGATGGGGACTATGTCATCACGGTCGAGGTGCCGCAGAAGGACGGGACTAAAAAATCCTATACGGTTTGGCTGAATGACAAGGCGCGATACGATGCCGTGAAAGTGGGCGACAACTTCGATGTTGGTCCCTACCTAGTTCGTTAGCTGCGCCGTGGTCGTTCTTTTTTGAACGAACGCGACAGGCGGCTTGTCACAATCCATCACAATCGCAAAAATCCCGATTCCGATTTTTCAATGAGCATCAATACCTCCGAATTAACCCAGCAAGTTCAAGAAAACCGCCAGTGGGTGGAACCCCTCGTCAATGAAGTCTCCCGCGTGGTGGTGGGGCAAAAAGTCCTCGTCCATCGTCTCCTCATCGGCCTTCTCTCAAATGGTCATGTCCTCCTCGAGGGTGTGCCTGGTCTGGCGAAGACGCTGACGGTTCGCACGCTGGCGAACTCGATCCGCACGGGCTTTCAACGCCTTCAATTCACTCCCGACCTTCTTCCCGCCGATCTCATCGGCACGCTGATCTACAATCCACGCGACGGGGAGTTCAGCACGAAGCTCGGGCCGATTTTTTCAAACCTGATCCTTGCGGACGAAATCAACCGCGCGCCGGCCAAGGTGCAGAGCGCCTTGCTGGAGGCGATGCAGGAGCGCCAGGTCACGATCGGCGAGCAGACCTTCAAACTTCCGGATCCTTTCTTGGTTTTGGCGACGCAGAACCCCATCGAGCAAGAGGGCACCTATCAACTTCCCGAGGCGCAGCTCGACCGTTTCATGCTCAAGGTGCATGTGGGATATCCGACCCGCGAGGAGGAGCGGTCCATCCTCGATGCCATGGCCACTTCGTCGCCGCGCCTCGGTGTGGAGGCGGTCGTCAGCCCAGAGGAGATTGTTCGGGCGCGTGGAGTCGTCAATGACATCTATGTGGACGACCGGGTGAAGGATTACATCGTCAACATCGTCTGGGCGACTCGCGATCCCGCAGCGGCGAAGCTCAAACTGGACGGCATGATTCGTTATGGAGCATCCCCGCGCGCAACGATCTTCCTCACGCTGGCAGCGAAGGCGAATGCATTCATTGCCGGCCGGGGATATGTGACGCCGCAGGATGTGAAGAGCGTGGGGATGGATGTTCTCCGTCATCGCATCGGCGTGAGCTACGAGGCGGAGGCTGAGTCGATAACAACCGAGTCGGTCATCGAGCAAATTTTCGCCGGAGTGCCGGTGCCTTGAGTTTGGATAAAACCGATGCCTTCCCGCGCGAGTGGGAGTGCTGTTTCCCAAGCAAGCTATGACGCGAGATCCCAAGGAAATTCTCAAAAAAATCCGCCGCATCGAGTTGCGCACCCGCAGGCTGGTGAACTCGATCTTCGCCGGCCAATACCACAGCGTGTTCAAGGGCCGGGGCATGAATTTCGAGGAGGTGCGGGAATATGCTCCGGGCGATGAAATTCGTTCCATCGACTGGAATGTCACGGCGCGGATGAATGTGCCATACATCAAAAAATTCACGGAAGAGCGTGAGTTGACCGTCATGCTCCTCGTGGATGTGAGCGCCTCGGGTTTGTTTGGCAGCATTGAGCTCAGCAAGCGCGAACTCGCTGCTGAGGTGGCCTCGATCCTGGCCTTCAGCGCCATCAACAACAACGACAAGGTCGGGTTGCTGCTCTTCACCAACGAGGTGGAGTTGTTCATCCCACCGAAGAAGGGCCGCCTGCACACGCTGCGCTTGATTCGGGAAATGCTTTATTTCGAGCCCAAGGGGAGGGGAACGAATCTCGCTGGCGCGCTGGATTACATGAACCGAGTCATCTCTCGCCGCGCTGTGGTTTTCATGATCTCGGATTTTATGGCACCGGATTTTACCAAAGCTCTCACTGTCACCAGCAGGCGCCATGATTTGGTGGCCATGCCGGTCACCGATCCCGGCGAAAGCGATCTGCCCGATGTCGGTATTGTCACTCTGGAGGATGCGGAAACCGGCGCGCAGATCGATGTGAACACCTCCAGTCGGGCGGTGAGGCGCGGGCTTTTTGAACTCAACGAGGAGAGAATGAGGGCGCTGGAACGGCTTTTGCGCAGCCGGCGTGTGGATGTTGTTCCGCTCTCCACAGCCGAGGATTATTTGATTCCGCTCCGGGCGTTTTTTGATCAACGCGAACGCCGACTCGCCGCATGAATCCTGCCGCACCAAGTCCCACTCCCGCCCCGTTGAACGATATCGTCGGGCCTGTCTGGTTCTGGCCGTATCCGCTCTGGATGACTCTCGTTGCAGGGTTCGTTGCGCTTTTGATCCTGGCGGGGCTTGTGTGGCTGCTCAAAAAACTTCTTACCCGCAAGGCGGTGCCGCTCACCAATCGTCAGAAGGCTCTCGCGGCGCTGGAGGCCTTGCGCAGTGGGATTGCAGGAGCCGATCCCTATGCATTTGGCGTGACGGTTTCGGATGCGATTCGTAGCTACATCCGCGCGGAGCATCGCTTGGGAGCGACCACGCAGACCTCGTTGGAGTTTCTCAATTCTATTCGAAGCAATCCACTTTTCACCGACAACGAGAAGTCCGGTCTCACCGTGTTTCTGGAAAAAACCGATCTTCTGAAATTTGCAAGAGCCGAGGCCGGCGAGCGTGAAATGCTGGACCTCCTCGACATCGCCGCCCGCTTGGTGCGGGGTGAGGCCCAGTCTGCAAAAACCGGAGGTTCGGCATGAACGCTCTCTCAGGCTTCGCATTTGCCCATCCCTGGGTTTTGCTCCTGCTTCTTCTTTTGCCCTTGCTGGCTTGGCTCAAAGGCAAATTCGGAGGCACGGCAGGCGTCACCTTTTCCAATACTGCGATGCTGGCGAAAATCGGCAATCGCCGGCGTAGCAGGGCAGGGGCATTTTTGGCGGCGCTGACCTATCTGGCGCTGGCTCTCTTCATCGTGGCGTTGGCTCGTCCGCAACTCGTCCGCGTCACCACACGGGTGCAGGCCACGGGGGTGGACATCATGCTCGTGCTGGATGTGTCGCGCTCGATGCTGGCGGAGGATTTCACCATCGGTAACCGTCGCGCCAATCGTATCGACGCCGTGAAACTCGTCACCGAGCAATTCATTCGCGAGCGGCCGAATGACCGCATCGGCTTGGTCGCCTTTGCCGGACGGCCCTATCTTGTGAGTCCGCTCACACTTGATCACGACTGGCTGATCCGGAATCTCGAACGGCTTCGTATCGGTTTGGTGGAGGATGGCACTGCCATTGGATCCGCGATCGCATCCGCCGCCAATCGTCTCAAAGACAAGGAGGCTAAGACCAAGCTGATCGTGCTGCTCACGGATGGCGACAACAACGCCGGAAAAGTTCAGCCGCTGACTGCAGCCGAAGCCGCCAAGGCTCTCGGCATCCGTATTTACACAATCGGAGCGGGCACTGAAGGCGAGGCTCCGTTTCCGCTCACGAACCAGTTTGGGCGAACCGTCTATCGGAATGTGTTGGTGAAATTTGATGAAAAGACGCTCCAAGAAATCGCGACCATGACGAGCGGTCAGTATTTCCGGGCGACGGATA
The DNA here is from genome assembly GCA_044369905.1 of Terrimicrobiaceae bacterium. Lineage (GTDB taxonomy): Bacteria > Verrucomicrobiota > Verrucomicrobiia > Chthoniobacterales > Terrimicrobiaceae > UBA967. Next base: position 3,980 of record JBILWM010000008.1, read on the forward strand.
CCAACTCGCTGCGAACGATTTTTGGAGAGATCGACAAACTGGAGAAATCGAAGGTGGAAGTCGAAAAAACGGCGCACTACCGAGATCTCTTCATGTGGTTCCTTATTCCCGGCCTTGCCTGTGTGGCACTTGAAATCCTGCTTTCCCAAACCGTATGGAGACGACTGCCCTGACATTTGGCGCCCCGCATTGGCTCTGGGCCTTATTGGTATTGCCGCTTATGGCGGGACTCTTTGTGTGGTCCCAACGGCGCAGCCAGGCTCTTGTTGCCAAAATCGTCGCAGTGCGCCTGCGGGATCAACTCTCCGGCTCCGTGAGTCCCTTGCGCCGCATTTTGCGTGCTTCGCTGCTTTTGGCATCCATCGCTCTCGCCATCGTGGCCCTGGCCCAACCGCGCTACGGATTTCTGGAAAAAGAAACGAAACAAAAAGGCCGTGATGTCATCGTGGCGATCGACACCTCGCGCAGCATGCTGGCGACGGACATGACGCCCACGCGTCTCGCCAGGGCGAAACTTTTCACTCAAGACCTCGTCCGCTTTCTGCAGGGCGATCGCATCGGACTCGTTGCCTTTGCCGGCTCGGCCTTTTTGCAAGCCCCTCTCACGCTCGACTACAACGCAGTCACCAATGCCCTCGACGAACTGGACACCACCGTCATACCCAAAGGCGGCACCAACATGGCGGCAGCCATCACGGCCGCGCGGGAGGCTTTTGGAAAGGCCGAGGGACAAACCCGTGCGCTCGTCGTTCTAACCGACGGCGAGGAACTCGACGCGGATGGCATCGCGGCCGCCAAACAAGCAGCGGCCGAGGGGATTCGTATTTTTACAGTTGGCGTTGGATCGCCCGAGGGATCGCTGATTCCGATCCGCCTCGACGACGGACGCTCGGATTTTGTGCGGGACTCCGCCGGCAAGCCGGTCACATCAAAATTGGACGAATCCCGACTGAAGGAAATCGCATCCGCTACGGGTGGTTTTTTTACGCTCATCGCCCCTGAAGCGGCTCGCGAGGTTTTTCAAAAAGGCATCGAGCCGATGGAACTCAGCGAGACTGGGGTTTTCACCGCCCGTCAACCTGTCGAACGCTACCAGTGGCCGCTTGCCGCAGCGACAGCCTGTCTCATGCTTTCCCTCCTACCGGGCGACCGCCGCCGCCGTGCCTCCACAATCGTTGCCTTGATTTTGGGACTCTGCCCATGCGCGCAGGCCCAGTCGGGATTGGAGGAATACAAAAACGGCGACTTCGAAAAAGCCGGAGCTGCCTTTCAGGAGCAACTAAAGAAACAGCCATCATCCAGAGCCCTTCAATTCAACTCCGGAGCGGCCGCCTACAAGGGTGGCGACTTTGAAAAAGCCATCGCCCATTTTACGGATGCCCTGCTCTCGGAGGATCAAAAACTTCGCGAGGACGCCTCCTACAACCTGGCCAATTCCCTTGTGCGAAAAGGCGAGGCCGCCAAGGAGAACGAGGCGAAGAAGACCAATTGGAAAAATGCCCTCGAACATTATGACGAAACCCTCCGCCTGAACCCGGATAACAAACTCGCTGCACAAAATCGCGACATCACCAAAAAGCTCCTCGAGGACCTCGAAAAGCAGGAGCAGCAACAAAAACAGCAGGACCAGAAAAATCAGGATCAGAAAGACCAAAAAGACCAGAAAAAGGACAAACAAGATACTCAAGACAAGCAGCAGGATAAAAAAGACCAGCAAAAGCAGGATCAGCAGAAGGACGATCAGCAGAAGAGCGACGAAAAAGACTCCAAGAACGAAGAGAACAAGGACCAACAAAAACAGGACTCAAAAGACCAAAAGGACAACCAGCAAAAACAGGACGAGCAGCGAAAAGATCAGTCGGATCAGTCCGATCAGTCCGATCAATCCAAACAGCCCAGCCAATCACCCACGCCTGCTCCGTCGCCCACTCCCGGCGACAAGAAGGAAGGCGAGCTCAAGAGCGCCAATGAGCAGCAACAACCCCAACCGACTCCCCAACCCGGCCAGCAACCCCAGCCCGGTGAAGCCGCCGAGGAGGAGAAGGAGGGGCAGATCAGCCCGAGCCAGGCGCGCGCGCTTTTGAACTCCTTGCGAGGCGAGGAGGAGAAGGTAAACCTCATGGAGCAACAGCAATCCTCGCAAGAGGTCCTTCGAGACTGGTAAGAAAAATTCCGATGCACAGGCTTTCCTTCATTTTTATCGCTGCACTGTCCTTTGTCCTTTCCGGCGTTTCCATTTTTGCCCAAGAAGCCACAGCAGGTCTCAGCAGCCCCGCCACAGTAGTGGGGCGTCCGGTGGAAATGGTGGTAACTGTCCGCGATGCCAGGTCGGCTGAGGTTCCCCAAACCCTCAATGTGTCTGGGCTTCGCATCGAGTTGCTTGGCCGCTCGACGCGATTCGAGATGAACAATTTCAAAATCTCCTCCTCGCTCACTTACACCTACTCCGTCTTGCCGCAGCAGGCGGGTGATTTTGACATTCCTGCGATTGATGTGCGTGCGGGAGACAAGGCGCTGAAAACAAATCCGCTTCGACTCAATGTGGCCGACGCCTCTACGATGCAACCGCCGCAAGGCTTGCCCAACGCTCCCTCACCACAAATGCCTCCAGGCGGCGTGCAGACCCCTTCGGGCAATGCGCTTCCCTATTTCGGCGAACTCGTGCTTTCCAAGAAAAAGGCCTATGTCGGTGAGGCGATTCCTGCCGAGCTGCGTTATTACTTCAATTCCTCGATCGGAGGCGAAGTCGGCGACCGTCCGAATCTGGTTGGCGAGGGCTTCACCGTGCAAAAGCTCTCAAATGTCCCCAAGCGCGAACAGATCGTCAACGGCCAGAATTACATCGTCTTTGCCTTCCAGACAGCCATCACTCCTGCCAAATCCGGCTTGCTTGAAATCCCCCCTGCCAAGCTGGAGGCCCGTTTGCAGCTTCCGGGTAGCGCCCCGGCAGGCTTTGATGACTTTTTCCGCCAGTTCGGTGGCATAGCCCCGCCGGGAATGTTCACCAACATGCAGGAGGTTGCCATCGAGACGACCCCCGCATCCCTCGAGATTTCGCCCTTGCCGAAGCAGGACCGCCCAGATGACTTCACCGGCGCGATTGGGAAATTTCAAATGGAGGCCAGCGTGAGTCCCAAAAAAGCGGGTCCGGGTGACCCCATCACTCTGCGAGTTGTGGTTTCCGGGCAGGGGAATTTCGAAGCCATGGGGGCTCCTGTGCTTGTCGGTGACGAGGAGTGGCGCTCCTACCCGCCGAGTGAGAAGTTTCAGTCATCCGACGCCATTCATTTTGTCGGTGAAAAGACCTATGAATTCATGCTCGTCGCCCGAACAGACCAGCAGCAAACGCCGGGCATCAGGTTCAGCTATTTTGATCCGGATACCGGCAAATACGAAACTCTCACTCAGAACCCGCTTCCGGTGCAGGCCCGCGCGGGAGCCGCTCCGACACAGACGGCAGAGGCAACCCCGGATCAGAAAAAAGCAGAGTCTCCGGCGCCGGCTTCAACGCCCAACACCGCGCCGATGGCCAAGCCCGGTGGGACATCGCGTTGGACATCCCTGCTCATCCACCCAGCCTTCTTAATGGCGAATGCGGCTCTCGGCGTGCTTTGGGTGATAGGCCTCCTCCTTCTCCTGCTTCGCCGCCGTGCCGCTTCCCCGGCAGGTTTGCGCCGCCAAAAAATCCAGAAGCTCAAATCGTGCCTTTCCATATTGGAATCCTGCTCCGACAGCGAATTCATGTCTCTCGCGGTGCGCTGCCTCCTCACCGCGCTGGATACGGAGTCCCAACCCCTCAACGCCGGTTCTCTTGTGATTGGGCTGAAGGTGGACGAAGAGACCAAGGCTGTGCTGACAAACCTTCTTGTGCGTGATGAGGAGTCCAAATATTCCGCCGCCGGCGCGCAGGCGATTGATCGTGACTCGCGGAGCCCCATTCTTTCCGCACTCAAAAAAATCGTCGCATGAGAAAATCGATTTTCATACTCCTCGCCAGCATCCTTACCGCCCTTCCCCTTCAGGCCGATTCCCTCGCCGAGGCCCGGGATCGTGCGGCACACGGGGAATACGAGTCTGCCGCCACCTATTTTGAAAAACACCTCCAGTCGGCACCGCCATCAGCTGCCGCCTTTTTTGAGCTGGGGCAGGTCTTGCAAAAATCCGAGAAGGAGGCGGAGGCCGCCTTGGCCTACCGGCGATCACTCGTGCTTGATCCGGGCTTTGCTCCAGCCGCAAACGCGCTCCGTGAATCCAACGCTCGGCTTGGGGTCACGACTCCAGTCCAAAATTGGCGGAGCCTCCTCGGCGAAAAGATAGATGCGGATACCGCAGTCCTTGTGGGCTGCATTTCCTTTTGGGTGGGCGCGTTTTTATTGTTGGCAACCCTCGCCTTCTCGAAAAAACGCCTTCTGTTCCTCTCTCTTGGATTGTTTCTCCTCGTCGCCGGTTTCGCTTCCGGCCTGGCATCCGCATTCACCGATCCCCGCATTTTTGAGGCCAACCAGTCCATGGTCATGAACCTCGCAGGTGCATCCCTCTACAAAGTGCCATCCGAGGATGCCTCTGAAAAAATTACGACCCTCAACCAAGGTTCCACGCTTAAAATCCTCTCCGCCCGCGGTCGCTGGTTTCATGTCGAACTCCCTGGCGGCCAGCGTGGATGGGTCTTGCAGGATGGTGTTACCCGGGTCATTCCGGCGGTCTGAGCCTTTGAGCAATCTAAAAAAATCTCAAAAAATGTTTGACGCCCTGCGCGACCCGTCGTAAACGATCTCCTTACTCTGCGGGTGTAACTCAGTTGGTAGAGTGCAACCTTGCCAAGGTTGATGTCGCGAGTTCGAGTCTCGTCACCCGCTCCACTTCCCGTTCCTTTTCATGGGATCGGGGCTGATTCCACTTCGGTTTAACAGTTCTTTTTTGTCCTTTGACAAATGACGGTTCGGTGTTACCAACCCCTCCGTGAATCCCTACAGCGAGTTTTTTATCGCAAGAAAGAAACTAGCACCATCCCCCAGATGTTCCCGGGTGGGACTTTTTGCCTGTATTTTGATCGGCTTTTCTATCGCGCCCCTACCCACCGCCCTGGGGCAACAGAGCGTTCTCAGTCTGCGGGAAGCCGAGTTCAGGACTCGCTGGTCTGGTCCCCAGGAGGATCGTGTGGCAACGCCGCAGTATTTCGAACCGGGCGGGGGATTGGATGATGACGCTGCAAAACCCAAGAAGGACGAATTGGAGGAAGAGGCTCCAACTTTCGAGGAGACCATGGATCAGATGGCGGAAGACATTCAACGAGGACTCCGGTTCGGTCCACTGGATTTTCAGGTGGGGTTGCAAAACGGCTGGGAATACTCCTCGCAGAACTCTTTCGGCGGGGGCACGGATTTCAATACTTCAAACAGCTTCTTCACGGCTCCCACACTGGGCATCGTCTATGAACGGGAAATTGGAGTCTGGAATGTCTCCGCCCGTTACGGGTCTGGATACCGCTATTACTACAACCCGGATTACACTGCTGCTGGAACCGGTAACCAGCGAAACCCGCTTTCGATGACGGGTGGCTTCGATATCGGTTACAATACAAGCCGTCTCTCGATGAATCTGAATGCCAGCGCCTCCTCCGGCACAGGCTACGATCCCGTGGCAGGAGCTAATAACTGGCAGACGACGACATCTGGCGGGTTGTCCATTCGCTACATCATCAGCGAAGAACTCAGCACGGGTGGCGCCGTGTCAGGAACCTATTCCAACACCGCTGATGCGCAGGTGGCCCCCGGCGAAACGCCGCAACCGGAGAGCAACAGCCTCACTGCGGGAGCAAGTTTTTTCACCGACTACATGGTCACACCAAAAACCAATGTGCGCTTTGTTTTGAGTGCGGGGCAGGACCTTCAGGAATTCGAGGGTGGAATCACCGAGGGACGCCGTTATCTCGATGCGATGATCGTGCTCACCTATCAGATCGCCCCGAAATTCTCGGTCGATGCGGGTGGTGGCGCGGGCTATGTTTTGGATCAAAATATTCCGGACCCCGAATACACCGGCTTGCGTCCGGTTTATAACTTGGGAATCAACTACACCCCGACAGAGAAGACCTATTTCAAAGCTAAATTCGGAATGCAAGGTGCCGATGTGAAGCCGAATTTCAGTCTCGTGGCCGGGTGGGATGCGAGGGAAAAGACGAGGTTCTCGCTTTCGCTGTATCAGAACCAAGGATTCTCCAGTCTTTCGCCTGACCAGTATAATATCACGAGAGGTGCACTAGGCACGGTCGCACAGCGTTTGATCAAAGGCATCAGCCTGTCGTTCTCCGCCGGATATGAGCAATCCGAGTATGTGGCGCTGACCAGCGAAAAATTGAATAATCCAGTCGAGGGTCCGGCCTCGTATTGGCTGGCGAATGCTTCGCTCTATTGGCGCTTCCGCGAGTGGTTGGGGTGGCAAAACACCTTCCAACTTTCCACCGGACAGGGGAACAGCGACCAGATGCAGACGACATTCAACACGAGCTTGAATTTGACCTTCTGATATCTTCGTTTACTTTTCCTTCGAATGTTAGCGATCTTCTCCCTTCGTCCGCGTTGCTTGGTCCATTCATTGTTGGTTGTGTTGACGGCAACACAGGTTGTTCTGGCTGCGCCACCTGTCCTGCCCGCCCCACAGACCCAATCCGATCCGACTTCCGCGACTCCTGCGGCATTCCGGCAGGATGCCTCCTCCTCCGCTCCCCGTGCGGTTGCCGCTGATCGCCCGGCGGGCTTGGATGCCCCGATACCTTCTTTGATGGCCGGTGAGGGCGATTATGTTTTAGCTCCAGGCGATACGCTGGATCTCATGGTTTACCGTGAACCGGATTTGGGAATGAGATCGAAAATTGCGCGTGATGGAAGAGTCCAGCTACCACTCTTGGGCGAAGTGAAGGTCGCCGGGATGAGCGTGCGCGACGCACAGGAACATATCCGGAAACTCTATGATGCGGATTACCTCGTCGACCCGCAGATTTATCTGAACATCGCCTCCTACACGCAGCGGAAGATCACCGTTATCGGCCAAGTGTCCCGCCCAGGCAGCTACGAACTGCAAGGCAACGAATCGCTCGGTATTTTGGAAGCCATCGGCATGGCGGGAGGATTCACCCGAATCGCCGATACAAAAAATGTCGTCGTGAAACGCCGCACGGGGGAGAAAGTCGAGACCATCAAAGTCAACACCAAGCGCCTGGAGTCGCCGGATGGCGGGAGTTTTCAAGTTTTGCCAGGCGACATCTTAACGGTTGGAGAGAGTTGGTATTGACCGGCTACCGGCCCTCGCATCAAAGAAGCATTTCGGATGAACAAGGAAATAGAAATCAAAACACCACCCGCCCCCAGCCCTTCTCCCGTCGTGGAGGCCATCGACTGGCGCGAGTATTTTCACGCGGTCGTCGACAGGCTCTGGATCGTTATTCTCTGTGTCATTCTGGGTGGCATCTATGCGGGCGTGAATCTCTCCAAGGTTGAAACAAAATACCGGGCGCGCGCAGTGTTGTTTATCGAGCAGGATAAGTCCCGCATCTTGGATTCAAAAATGGAGCAGGTCCGTGATGAGCAGATTCGCAGTATCGACATGATCAACACGGTTGTGGATCTTCTGCGCAGCTACCCTTTTGCCCAGAGGGTTTCCGCGCGTTTGAAGCTGGACCAAGATCCCCGCTTTCTCTCGGCTGCGGGCATTTCCGCGCGTGATGCTTCTCCTGACCGCGTTGCCGCGGCCTTGAGTTCCATGTCGGCGGCCGTCTACCGCACCAACACCCGCCTGATCGACCTGATGATCACTTCGGCAGACCCGAACCTTTCCGTGAAGCTCGCGAATGCCTATTGCGACGAGTATATCCGCTATGTCTTCGAACGGCGCTCGGATGCCTCGAAATCCGCCACGCAGTTCCTCCTCGAGGAGGCTGATCGGTTGAGAAAAAAAATGCGTGTATCCGAGGAGGCCATGCAGAGTTTCCGCGAGAGGGAGCGCGCTGCATCGATCGAAAACATGCTCAGTTCGGCTCAGGCTCAAGTATCCGAGATTTCCAATGTGCAGGCTGAAATCCAGAAACGCATTCAGCAGATCGACAGCGACCTTGCGGTCGTGAGGGCCAACAAGGGTGCCGTGGAAGAGTTGATCTTCCTGCCAAGCGTGGCCGCCGAGCCCAAGGTTGCCCAATATTCAGAGTCCCTGAACGCGCGCCAGCGCGAGCTGACACTCCTCTCACAGCGCTATCGCGCAAAGCATCCCGCGTATATTTCCGTGAAAACCCAGATCGATCTCACAAAAGGGGATCTGCGTCGGGTTCTCAATGATGCCGTGAACCTCCTCGAAACGGCTCGCAATCGACTCGAAGTGCAGGCGAATGAAACAAAGATCGCCCGCGAGAAAGCGGAGGGAAGGCTCCTTGAAGTGACTTCAAAATCCATCGAATACAATGACATCAAGCGCGAGCAAGAAACCGATCAGGCCTTATACAACTCGGTGCTTTCACGCTTGAAGGAAGTGGATATCACCAAACAACTCACCGAGTCGCCGGTTCGCATTCACGAGCCGGCCGTGGGCGCGGCCCCCATCCGCCCCAGCGCGACGAAGACTTGGATTCAGAGCCTCCTCGGGGGCCTCGCTGCCGGTATTGGCCTCGCTATTGCGCTTTTCATGCTGGATACCAGCATCAAGACAGTGGATCAGGTGGAGCAGTTCACCGGCGTGAATGTGATTGCTGCCATTCCCAAGCTCAGTCTTTCGACCCGGGCGAGCGTTCTGGTGACCAACGAAGAGCGCTCCGGCATTGTTGCGGAGTCGTTTCGATCGCTTCGAGCGTCGCTCACGATGCACCGCATCAACGAAAATGCCCGCACTTTTCTTTTCACCAGCTCGATGCCCAGCGAAGGCAAGACATTCTGTAGTTCGAATTACGCTGTTACTCTTGCCCAGCAGGGGTTCAACACCCTCTTCATCGATGCCGACCTTCGCAAGCCGGGTGGATCGATTGTTTTCTATGGCGAGAACCGCAAGCCGGGTCTCTCCGAGTTGCTCATGCGTTCCTGCGCGATGAAAAACGCGGTCATGCCGACGCACATCGACGGCCTTAGCGTGCTGACCGCCGGCGGTCGTGCGCCGAATCCGTCCGAGTTGCTGACCTACGAAAATCTGGAGCGTGTTATGAGCGAGGCGCTCTCCAAATACGATCGCATCGTTGTCGACTCCGCGCCGCTTCTGGCGGTGAGCGACACATTGCTCGTAGCCCCGCATGTCGATCTCTGCACGCTGGTCGTCCGCGCCTTTGGCACACCGCGCAAAATGGTCGCGCGTGCGATCAAGTCCCTCGAGGAAACAAAAACCACTCCTGCTGGATTGATCCTGAACTTCCTGCCGAGCGGGCGCGGGGGATATTATGCCTACTACTATTCGGGTAAATACTACGGTTCCTATGGAGCCAAGGGCGTTTATGGTGAGTAAAAAACTATGAACACCACCACTACTCAATCGCCCGGCAAGGCTTGGATGATCCTCGGAGGCATCCTTTCCATCCTTGTCGGATTCTTTGCCATCAGTGCTCCGGCATTGTTCTCGTATGTCATCACAGCCTTTATCGGCGCGCTCTGCCTTGTGAGCGGCTTTATTGGATTTTTTCAAGCCCTCTTCGCAAGAGATGTGCCGCACCGCATTCTTACCGCATTGTCGGCTGTAATACGCCTTGCGGCCGGTTGTGCGCTTTTCGTTTTTACGCAGTCGGGCATGGAGACGCTTACGCTCATTCTCGGAGCAGTTTTTTTTGCTGAAGGCCTTGTCTGCATAGGCACTTCTTTTCGCCTTCGCGGGAACTCAGCTTGGATCTGGCTCTTCTTGAATGGCGTGGTCGCATTGGTTCTTGGAGGCATGATCTATGCCCGCTGGCCGCTTGATTCGGAATGGGTCATCGGTGTGCTCTACGGTATTCAGTCGATCTTCAGCGGCGTTGCCATGCTGATGCTCGGCTTTGCCATCGTAAAAAAATCCTGATTAGCGAGTGGACGGATGACGGCATCCGCTCCCAAACGCCATTCATCGGATAAAAACCTGCGATTGATATTTTTTAGAAAATCGTAAAAGTCCTGCGTCAGGGTGAAAAAGACGACGCATTATATCGCACAGGGTTTCGAAAAAATATCCAACGACCTCGATTTTCTTATGGGTTGCTTGGAGGAGGTTCTCAGGGAACTGGGAGAAAATGCAGTGGCCGACCGCCTGCCATGGATAGGTTCCAAGGAGGCGGGCTGTGAAGGCTTTGAGCAGGCCACATCGATCGCGTTTCAGTTGCTCAACATGGTCGAGGAAAATACGGCCGCACGCACGCGCCAGCTTCGTGAAATCGAATCCGGCGGCGAAGCTGAGCCGGGCCTCTGGCGAAGCCGGCTCGCCGAGTTGTCCGCTTCCGGAATGTCGCCTTCAGAAATCGCGGCACTCCTGCCAACCCTTTGCATCGAACCCGTTCTCACAGCGCACCCCACCGAAGCGAAACGCTCAGCCGTCCTTGAGCAACACCGCTCTCTCTATCGTTTGCTTATATCCCGCGAGGGTCAGTCCCTCTCGGCAAACCAGCAGCAGGCCTTGCGCGAGGAATTCAAAGTCATTTTAGAACGCCTGTGGAGGACCGGTGAAATTCTGCTCGAAAAGCCGGATGTCGCCACGGAACGCCGAGGGGTGATTTATTATTTGCGCGAGGTGTTTCCTCCGGCGCTGGCGCGTCTCGACCAGCGCCTCCGCGAAGCTTGGCGCGGAGCGGGCTTTGATGCCGCGCTGATTGCAGATCCTCTGGGAATGCCCAAAATCCGCTTCGGCACTTGGGTCGGGGGAGACCGGGATGGACATCCGCTTGTGACGGCTACCGTTACCGAGACCACGCTCCGGGACCTTCGCCTCAGCGCCTTGATTGTTCTCCACCGCGAGTTGGAGGACTTGGCGGCGAACCTTCCGCTCTCCAGCAATTTTCAGGACTTCCCGGAGGAGTTGCAAAGCGCACTCGACAAGTTCCGTCGTGAAACGCCCGCGCTTGCCCAAACATTGTCGCAGTCGTATTCCGACGAACCGTGGCGCCAGTTTGTGCTCCACCTTCAAAACCGTCTGCCGGTTTCAACCGGGGAAATCGAAGACGCGAAAATTCTGGAAAGCGGCGTTCGTTTTCAACATCCGGCCGAGCTCGAGGCCCACTTGAAATTGCTCTCCGAAGCACTCCACATCGGCGGCGCCGGACGCCTTGCCGACTTTGCCGTGAATCCCGTGCGCCGCGCCCTCGATACTTTCGGATTCCACTTGGCGAATTTGGACATCCGTCAGAACAGCCGCTTCCACGATTTGGCGATTGATGGACTCCTCGAGGCAGGAGGCGCGGAGGATCACAAGTTCTCCGAGTGGAGCGAGGATCGACGCCTGGCGTTTTTGGAAGAGGAACTTCGCTCCCCGCGCCCGTTTCTGAGCGCTGGAACTCCTGCCGGCCGCGAGGCGGATGATGTCCTTGCCTGCTATAATGTCCTGCGCAGCCACATCGCCAAACACGGGCCTGATGGCATCGGATCCCTCATCGTCAGTATGACCCGCCGCCTTTCTGACCTGCTAGCTGTTTATCTGGTCGCGCGAGAGGCCGGCTTGGCAAGGTGGACGGAGGATGGCCTTGTGTGTGACCTTCCGGTCGTCCCGCTTTTCGAGACCCTCGACGACTTGGAGCAAGGACCCGGCATCGTCAGGCAATTCCTGAAACATCCGGTCACGACGCGGAGCATTGATTTTCACCGCAAAAGCGTGAATGAAAAATCCTCCAAACAGCGCAGCCTGCCCGTTCAGCAGGTCATGATCGGCTACAGCGACAGCAACAAGGATTGCGGCATCTTCACCAGTCAGTGGGCACTCCACCAATCTCAAAGTGCCTTGGCCCAAGTCGGGCGCGATGCAGGTGTCAAAATCCGCTTCTTTCACGGACGCGGCGGCACAATCAGCCGAGGTGCAGGACCGACCCACCGTTTTCTGTCCGCTCTGCCGCAGGGCTCCGCGCGCGGCGATTTGCGCGTCACCGAGCAGGGAGAGACCATTTCCCAGAAATACGGCACCATTTCCTCCTCGGTTTACAACTTGGAGTTGCTTCAAGCGGGCGTCGCAGCCGTTTCCTTTAACGACCAGCCTGCTCGCATCGACGGCAAATTCAGCGAGGCCTGCGAATTCCTTTCTTCAGCCAGCCGGGATGCCTACACCGGACTCATCAGTCATCCGAGCTTCATGTCCTACTTCTCGGAGGCCACGCCGATTGATGCCTTAGAGACAAGCCGCATCGGCTCCCGACCCTCGCGACGCACAGGCCAGCGCACGCTCGCCGACCTTCGCGCGATCCCTTGGGTTTTCAGTTGGAACCAAAGCCGCCATTATCTTCCCGGTTGGTTCGGTGTCGGATCCGCTCTGCAGCGCCTCCAGGCAGAGCGCCCCAAGCTTTTTCAAAATCTGCGCGCCAACCTCAAAAAGTCGCCATTCCTTTACTATGTGCTGACGAATGTGGAAACCAACCTCGCCAGTGCGGATCGCGAGATCATCGCCATCTACGCCGGACTGGTCGCCGACACGCGCGTGCGGAAGGAAATTCTGAACATCATTCTGACAGAATTTGATTCCACCCGCGAGATGATGTCCCTCGTCTTTGGCGGAGCGTTGGAAAAACGCCGTCCCCGCATGCTGAAGACACTGGCCCTGCGCGATTCAGGCCTCCGCGCGCTTCATGTCCACCAGACGAAACTTCTCGCTGAGTGGCGCGCCGCCGAGCCTGCGGCGAAAAACCGCCTTCTTCCCGAAGTTCTTCTCAGCATCAATGCCATAGCCAGCGGCCTGCGCACCACCGGGTAGGTCAAACTAAAAACTTCACCGCCCGCTTCCGCCTGTGTAGGGTTTGCAGCTCAATCCAAGATCCATGGGCAGCATCTACAACAACATCGTCGAAACAGTCGGCCGCACACCTCTTGTAAAGCTCAACCGCGTCACCGCCGGGCTACCGGCTACGATTGCGCTCAAGTGTGAATTTTTCAATCCGCTCGGAAGCGTGAAAGACCGCATCGGCATGGCCATGATCGAGGACGCCGAGCAGCGCGGCATCCTCAAGCCCGGCACGGTCATCATCGAGCCCACCAGCGGAAACACCGGCATCGCCCTTGCTTTTGTGGCGGCTGCCAAGGGATACAAAATGATTCTCACGATGCCTGAGACGATGAGCCTCGAGCGCCGCACGCTCCTCGCTATGCTTGGCGCGAAGCTCGTTCTCACTCCCGGCTCTGAGGGAATGCGCGGCGCAATCGCAAAGGCCGAAGCACTCGTTCAAGAGACCCCGAATTCCTGGATGCCCCAGCAATTCAACAACCCCGCAAACCCCGCCATTCACATCAAAACCACTGCGGAGGAAATCTGGAGCGATACGGATGGAAAAGTGGACATTATCGTCTCGGCGGTCGGGACCGGCGGCACGATCACAGGTTGCGTGGAAGCCCTCAAGCCCCGCAAAGCCTCTCTCCAAGCCATCGCTGTCGAACCGAAGGACTCGCCTGTCATTTCGCAAACCCTCGCCGGAGAGCCTCTCAAACCCGGCCCGCACAAAATCCAAGGCACTGGCGCCGGATTTGTTCCTAATAACCTCCACCTGAAAAATTCTGCTGGAGAATCCCAAATCGTCGAGTGCATCCAGGTCACTAACGAAGAAGCCTTCGCCATGGCCCGCCGCCTCGCAAAAGAAGAGGGCATCCTCGGTGGCATCAGCACCGGTGCGAATGTCCACGCCGCCATCCAAGTCGCGAAGCGCCCTGAAAATGCCGGCAAACTCATCGTGACAATCGGTTGCTCGACCGGCGAACGCTACCTCAGCACCGCTCTCGCCGACGAAGCCCGCGCGGAGGTGGGAGCCTAATGGAACCCGCACAACAACCCGTCCTCCAAGGCCCCGTCCTTGATGACTCCTCGCTCGAGTGGGATCTCTTTTGGGAGAAAAACAAATCCCTTATCCTTGCAATCGTTGCCGCAGTCGTGATCGGAGGTGCGGGTGTGGCTTCTTGGTTCGCCTACTCTTCGAGTCAAAATGCGGCCGCGCAAACGCTCTTGGCCGAGGCAAAGGGAATCTCCGAACTGCAAGCCGTGGTGGACAAATTTCCAAAAACCATGCCTGCAGCCGATGCCCTCATGCGGATCGCCGCTGCGGAGCGCGAGGCCGGAAACATGGAAAAATCCACCGCCGCCTTCCGGGATTTTCTCACCCGTTTTCCCAAACATCCCTTGGCAGGCGGGGCGCTTCTTGGAGTCGCGATGAATCAGGATGCGGCGGGTGATATCCAATCCGCCATGGCTACTTGCCAGCAGGTGGTCACGCAATTCCCGCAAAGCTACGCAGCTCCCTTTGCCGCCTACACCGAAGCCGAAATCCTTCTTCGCGGATTCCAGATCGAAGAGGCCCGTCGTGGTTTCAATATGGTCGTTACCCAGTTTCCGGCATCACCCGCTGCCCGCATGTCTGCTGGTCAACTCTCACGCCTCGGCGGAGGGGGCCCTGCTGCTCCGCAACAATAGCGGGCGGGATCTGCTTGGGCTGCCGCCCTGCCGTAGTTGATATCCCACCAGGCCATGATCGCGATCACCATCGACAAACTCGTCAAAAAATTCGGTGACACGGTGGCGTTGAATGGCATTTCCCTCCGCATCGAACCGGGCGAGCTTTTCTTTCTTCTCGGCCCCAGCGGGTGCGGAAAAACGACCCTTCTGCGCAACATCGCCGGTTTTTATATCCCGGATGAGGGCCGTATCCTTTTCGGCGACGAGGATGTGACGAACCTTCCGCCCCACAAGCGCAACACGGGGATGATGTTTCAGAGTTACGCCCTCTGGCCGCACATGACGGTGGCCAAAAATGTCGCCTTTGGATTGGAGGAGCGGCGCGTTCCCCAGGCGGAAATCCGCCAGCGGGTCCAAGCTGCGTTGGAGTCTGTTCAGATGGGGCCGTATGCGGAACGGAAAATCGCTCAACTCTCCGGTGGTCAGCAGCAACGCGTGGCCCTTGCCCGAGCTTTGGTGATCCGTCCCCGTTGTGTGCTTCTCGACGAGCCACTTTCCAACCTCGACGCCCGGCTTCGCTTGGAGATGCGCTCCGAGATTCGTCGTGTCTGCAAGGAGAACGGACTCACGGCGATTTATGTCACGCATGACCAAAAGGAGGCCCTCTCGATTTCCGATCGCATGGCCGTCCTCGAAGATGGGCGCATCGCTCAGATCGGAACACCTGAGCAAGTTTATCGCAGACCCAAAACACGCGTCGTGGCGGACTTCATCGGCGAAACAAATTTCCTCAACGGCAAAATCCAATCCCTCGATGGCGCAAAAGCTCTCGTTGAAACCAACGAGGGGCTTTTCGAGGGATTCCTCGGCGATCCAGAGTGGAAGCCCTCTGCGGGGGATTCGGTTTCGCTCAGCATCCGCCCCGAAAGTTGGTCTCTTCGCTCAGCACCCGCCCCGATGAACTCCGTAAAGGGTCGCATCGGCGAGTCGGTTTATCTCGGCGAGGTGGCCCAATACCGGCTTCAGGCATCGGCTCACGACTTGAAGGTTTTTGAATTGAATCCACACATCTCCGCCCGTGGCCAGGGACAGGAATTTTTCGCCATCGCAAGTGTGGACGATGTCGTGGTTCTCAAACCCTGAGACGCCATGAGCCCACGAATCCTTCTGGTGCTTGCGGCTCTCGTCCTAGTGCTGGCAGTGCCTTTCTTGCTCAAACCTCGCCAAAATCTCCTCGCGAGTGCCGACGAGACGCTGGTCATCATTTCCCCTCACAATGAGGCGGTCCGGCATGAGTTCAGTGTCGCCTTTGCACGGCACTATCAAAACAAAACCGGCCGCTCGATCCGCATCGACTGGCGCCTGCCGGGTGGCACAAGTGAGATCTCGCGCTTCCTCGCCGGGGAATACCTCGCCGCCTTCGAATACGCATGGACCTCCCAAGGCAAAACATGGACGCCGGAAGTTGCCGCCGCGTTCGACAATTCTAAGATCAAGCTTCCGGATGATCCCGCAACAGACACGCCCGAGCAGTCGGTGCGACGGTCTTTTCTAAACTCCAGCACCGGCATCGGTATTGATCTGTTCTTCGGTGGCGGTTCCTACGACTTTGAACAGCAGGCCAAGGCCGGTCGCCTTGTGGCGACGGATGTGATCAAAAACCACCCGGCATGGTTCGCCGGGGATTCGATTCCCCAGAGCGTCTCCGGTGAGCAGTTCTACGACCCCAGCGCCCTGTGGATCGGCGCATGCCTTTCCTCTTTTGGCATCTGCTACAACACCGATTCCTTGCAGCGCCTCGGAGTTCGGGAGATGCCCTCTTCCTGGAAAGATCTCACAAATCCTGTGTTCTACCGTCAGGTCGCCCTTGCCGATCCCACTAAAAGCGGATCGGCCGCGCGGGCTTTTGAAATGGTCATTCAACAGCAAATGCAGGAACTCGTTCGGGCCACCGGTCGCAGCGATGAGGATATCCTTGCGCTCGGATGGAAGCGCGGGTTGGAAATCATCCAGGCCGCCTCCGCAAATGCTCGTTACTTCACGGATTCGGCACCGAAAATTCCGCTCGATGTCTCTCTCGGCGATGCGGCGATCGGGATGTGTATTGATTTCTACGGCCGCTTCCAAAGCGAGGCGGTGAAAATCGGCGATGCGCCATCGCGCCTTCAATACTTCACCCCGGCAGGCGGTTCCTCCGTGGGAGTCGATCCTATCGGGCTTTTGCGAGGCGCTCCAAATCGCGCTGCCGCCGAGGAGTTCATCGCCTTTGTGCTCTCGCTCGAGGGCCAGAAGCTCTGGAATTTCAAAGTCGGCGCACCGGGAGGGCCAACGCAATACGCCCTGCGCCGCCTTCCGATCCGCAAGGAACTTTACTCGCCGGAATACGCCGCGTTCCGCTCTGATCCTGAAGTTCAACCCTACGAGGAGGCCCGGCTTTTTACTTACACCGCCGCTTGGACTGCTCCCGTTTTCCGGGTCATGGCCTTCATCATCCGGGTCATCTGCCTCGATCTGCACCACGAGCAGTCGGAGGCCTGGCAGGCGCTTGTGAAGGCCGGATTTCCCCGTGAGGCCTATAAAAAATTCACCGACCTCACGGCGGTGGATTACATCGCTTCCAAGACAACGCTCAAAGAAGCCCTCACTTCTAAAAACCGCCTCGAGGAAGTGCGGCTTGCCAAGGAACTCGCGGATCAATTCCGCCGCCAATATCAGGAGGCTGCCAAGTTGGCGCGGGAGGGAAAATGAGCCGACAATTCTCCAGACTCGTCTTCCTCGTCACCTCCGTTTTCTTTGCGCTGTTTTTTATCTGGCCGATCAGCGAGACGCTCTGCGGGGCTTTTACCGGATCCGATGGAAAATTCACGATCGACTACATCGCCGAGGTTTTCCGGAATCCGCTCTATGTCGAGGGACTGTGGAACTCGCTCCAGATGGGGGTCTGGAGCACATTGCTCGCCGCTCTCATAGCCATCCCGCTGGCTTGGATGAGTGATCGTTTCCTTTTTCCCGGAAAATCCCTCCTTGGTGCACTGGTGCTGGTTCCCATGATCATGCCGCCGTTTGTTGGAGCGATTGGCATCAAACAAATCCTCGGACAGCAAGGCGCGCTGAATGCCCTTCTGGTGGACATTGGACTGCTCGACTCTACCCATCCGATCGACTGGCTGGGCGAGGGGAGGATATGGGGCGTGATCATTCTCAACGCCCTGCACCTCTATCCGATCCTCTATCTCAATGTCCTCGCCGCTCTCGCAAATGTGGATCCTGCCATGGAGGAGGCAGCGGAGAATCTCGGTTGCACCGGGTTCCGCAAATTCCGCCGCATCACACTTCCGCTCATCATGCCGGGCATCTTCGCCGGCGGGACCATTGTTTTCATCTGGTCATTCACCGAACTGGGTGTGCCGCTCATGTTCGACTTCACCCGCGTCACCTCGGTGCAGATTTTTTATGGCATCAAGGACATCGGGGGAAATCCCTTCCCGTTTGCGCTGGTGGTCGTCCTTCTCTGCGCCACGGTTCTGCTCTATGCCGGCAGCAAGTTGCTCTTCGGGCGCGATTCCCATGCCATGATGGCCAAGGCGACGAGCCAGGGCGGCCCCCGCCAAGCCGGACTGGCCATGGGACTTGTTTGCTCGGGGATCTTCGGCTTGGTGACCTTCCTTGCCGTCCTGCCACACATCGGCGTGATCCTCGTGGCATTTTCCACGGATTGGTATCAAACGATCCTGCCGAGCGGCTGGACGCTTTCGCATTTCGAGGCGGCATTGGGGCACAACCTCACGCTTCCTTCGATCCAGAACAGCCTGAAATATGCGGGCCTGGCGACCATTCTCGATCTGATCCTCGGCGTGGCCATCGCCTATGTCGTGGTGCGGACGCGTCTCGCGGGCCGGCAAATTCTCGATGCCATGGCCATGCTTCCCCTGGCCGTCCCGGGCTTGGTTTTGGCATTCGGTTATCTGGCGATGACGCAGGAGGGAAAGCCCTTTGCCTTTCTGAATCCCACCATCGACCCACTGATCATTCTGGTCATTGCCTACTCGGTCCGGCGTCTGCCTTATGTCGTCCGTTCGGCGGCGGCAGGATTTCAGCAAACCAGTGTCACCCTCGAAGAGGCCGCGCAGAATCTCGGATGTCCACCGCTGCGGACGCTTCGCAGGATCACGATTCCCCTCATCGCTGCGAATCTTCTCGCAGGCGGCTTGCTGGCCTTTTCCTTCGCCATGCTCGAGGTCAGCGACTCGCTCATTCTCGCCCAGAAGCAGCAGGATTTTCCCATCACTAAGGCCATCTACGAACTCTATCAACTACTCGGCGAGGGGCGTTTCGTCGCAAGCGCTCTCGGGGTCTGGGCTATGGCTTTTCTGGCCGTCACGATCATTGGAGCCAGCCTCATTCTCGGAAAAAAACTCGGCGCAATCTTTCGCGCATAGTCCCTCTATGCCTCGGTGCGTCGCAGCGTGTGGAGGGTGATCTCAGGCGGGCAGTTCCAACGCGCCGCAACGCCGCATGCACCGGTGCCACGGGAGGTGTAGCCTTGCAATGATCCATGCCGCCAAGCTCCCGCAATGAAGCGGCGGGGAGCATTGCATGGAACGACAACATGGCGACCACCGGGCAGGCAAATTTGACCCCCGTGCGTGTGCCCGCTCAGCTGCAGCGCAAAACCGTGGGCGGCGGCTTCGGCGTAGGTTTCTGGACTGTGTGAGAGGAGAATCACAAACGCATCCGCTGGAGCTTTTTTTCGCGTCCCGGCAAGATCGTGTGTTTGAAAATAATGAGGGTCGTCCACTCCAGCGATCCACAGGGAATCCCTGCCACGCCGGATTTCCGCCGTTTCGTTCAGGAGGATAGGAAGCCCGTCCCGCTCGAGGTCCAACACCATTTCCAAGGGATCGTGATTCCCAAGAATTCCCCAGCAATCGGATGGCAATGCCTTCCGGAGCTCCGCCATCGCCCGCATGGCGTCACCATGGTCTCCTTCCATGCCATTCCGGTAGTCGCCTGTGAGAATCGCCGCGTCGTGCGGGGTTTGATGGACCAAATCAATCACGATAGGCATGAGGGCGGGTTCCAGATCACAGTGAAGGTCGGTGAGATGCAGGAGACGAAATCCCTCGAAGGACGGCGGAAGATTCGGAAAAAACCATTCCTTTTCCACCAGGCGAACATCTAAAAAATCTGCCAGCATTCGTTTTTTGACGCCCGTGAGGTGCAGGATGAGAGAGAGCCACAAATCGAAAGGCAAGAGGCGTTCGATGCGAAAAATACCGCGTCCCTGATGCAGGAACTTCGTGAGCTTGTCGTGCTGGCGCTTCAGCCTCTTGGCGTGAAGCTCATCGCCCAAGCGGTTCTTGAGTGCTGAAACTCCTTGGGCGGAGTGGATCAAGGTTGCTTGGTCGCCTGCGGCTTGGCGTAGCGCAGGGGCTTGAAGAGACCGGTTTCGCCTTCCTTCGTCCAATAGAGCTCGGCCACGCGACTCCAGTCCTTCGCGCTGTCTTCGGCGTAGAGGGTTCCCTCTTTAAGGCGTGAACGGATTTCCTTGCGGAGTTCGAGTCCTGTGGCGTTCTCAGGCGAGTCGAGTTGGAGCGGACGCAAGCGCATGGTGAGCTGATCAATCATCTGAGCGTGCAGAAAAACATGGGCTCCTTCGGGGAGGTTTGCGGAATTTTTCAAACTGCGCAGCGTGAAGAAAAGTGAATTCCCAACCCGTGATGACCACGCCTCGAAATCATACTCGCGCCTACCGTTTCCGCTCTTGGGAGCGAGAGAGACATGCACGTTGTAGCGGTCCTGCGAGAGGGGTGCCACGATTGCGGTGGATGTGCCGCCTTTTTCCTTCAGTTCCCACTCGCCGAGAAGCCACGTGTTCAAGTCCTCCGACGGGTTAGTCGTGAGCGGGTTCTCAAAGCGGCATCCTGCCAGCAAAAGCGGCAGGAGAATCAGGGCCAGTCGTGCAAAAATCCTCATCCCAGCGCTATATCCGAGTTCCGTCGGGAATGACACTGTTTTTCGGGACGACCACGATGCCGTCGCGGATGTAATACCCGTCGCCGTCGAAATTTTCCGATTCCGATTTGGAAGTGATCACCACCCCGGTGCCGATACGGGCGTTCTTGTCGATGATGGCCCCCTCGATCGAGCAGTTGGCTCCCACACCGATCGGAGGCACTCCCACAGGGCGCTCGTCCATGGGCGACTCGTAGAGGTCGGCTCCCATCATGACCGTGTTTTTCAAGGTTGTGCCGGATCCGACGATGCTGCGAATGCCGAGCACGCAGCGTTCGAGTGTGGCATCGCCGAGCACGCAGCCATCCGCAATCATCGCGCGTTTCAGATGGGTGCTTTCAATCACACTGGCAGGCAGGCAGAGAGGTTGTGAGTAAACCGGCGCGCCTGCCACATAGAAGCTGAACTTCGGGTTCCGGTCGGCCATCTCGAGGTTGGCGTCGAAGAATGAACGGATCGTGCCGATATCTTCCCAGTAGCCTTGAAAAATGTGCGCCATGACCTTGCGATGCTCGATCGCAGCCGGAATAATGTTTTTTCCAAAGTCCACGAGATCGTTGTCGAGGCTCGAAATGAGCGCATCGCGGTTAAAAACATAAATGCCCATCGAGGCTTGGAAGAGCTCCTCATTGGAGGAGTGTCCGATCTGCCCAAGAAGCTCGCCGGGAATCCGGAGCGAGTCGATCACAGCAGGATCCTTGGGCTTTTCCACGAAGCGTGTGATGCGCCGCTCGCTGTCCGTGGCCATGATGCCAAATCCAGGAACCGCCTTGCGATCGACCGGGATCGTTCCAATCGTGAGATCCGCTCCAGAGTCGATGTGCTGGCGGATCATCTCGCGGTAATCCATCCGGTAAAGCTGGTCGCCACTCAGGATGATAAAATATTTGCAACGGTGCTCGAGAAAGTATCGCAGGTTTTGCCGCACTGCATCTGCCGTGCCCTGATACCAGCGCGCACCCTCGGGAGTTTGCTGGGCGGCGAGGATTTCAACGAAGCTCGGAGTGAAGTTGTCAAATTTGTAGCTCTCATTGATGTGGCTGTGGAGCGAAGCGCTGTTGAACTGGGTGAGGATGTAAATACCGCGCAGTCCCGAGTTCAGGCAGTTGCTGATCGGTATGTCTACCAGTCGGTATTTGCCACCGAGCGGGACAGCCGGTTTGGAGCGTTCCTTGGTGAGCGGGAAGAGTCGTGTGCCCGCACCACCACCCATGATGATGGCCAGCGTGTCGGACTTGAAAGAGGAGGAGGGTTGGACAGTCATAGCGGTGATCTTTTCTAGTATCTTTAAGCAAAAACACCAGCAGCTTTTTAAAAATCAAGCAGACGAATTTCATTGAACTTGCAAGAACTCCTAAGCAAGCTCCCGTAATCGACCTTATCGGTCAGGGAAAAAAACCGCAAATTTCATCTACATATTCTTTGCCTCGATATCAAAACTTGAAGTAAAATTTTAGGCGTTAAATTTATGTTTTTGTTGATATGTTTTTATGTATTATTTTAATTGCTCAGCAAAATTTCATTTGAGTTTTGGGTCTAATCGAGTCCCCTAGACAAATTTGGCATCCTCAGCATTTCTTCCTGTTGCAGATTATAAAATTTGTATCTTTAAATTTTTAAAAAGTTTTTAAAATAATAAATGATAGCTGTAGAACTATTTGCCGGCGCTGGTGGACTCTCTCTTGGGTTGGAGAAAGCAAATATAAAAGTTGTATTAGCAAATGAAATTGAGTCTGACTTTGCAAAGACGCTTTCTATAAACCATCCTAATACTAAAGTTCTTTGCAATGATATTCATAATATAGAGTTTGAAAAAGAGGTTTCCTCTCTTGGTTATGGAAGGATCGACATCGTTTCAGGTGGTCCACCCTGCCAAGGATTTTCAACAGTGGGATCAAAAAATAAAAAAGATCCGCGCAATAGTCTTTTTTACGAGTTTCTACGCGCAGTCGCCGTTTTAAACCCCAGTTTTGTTCTTTTTGAAAATGTTTCTGGCTTCAAGCGAATGTATCAAGGCGAGGCTTACAAATGTCTAAAGAACGAGCTAGCTGTTCTTGGATTTCAAATTTCTTCCGGTATTTTGGAGGCATCGAACTATGGGCTTCCACAGAAAAGGCAGCGAACAATAGTTCTAGGCTGGAAAAAACACTTAAACCCTGTATTATTGCCTGAGCCATCCCATGGCGAGTTTGAGACATTTTTTGGAAATAAAAGTAAACTGACGCTGATGGAAGCCATTTCTGATCTCCCTCCATTAACCTCGGGGCAAAGCAGTGATGATTACTTAACTGAACCTCAAAATGAGTATCAACTAAGCATGCGTCGAAATACCGAAATACTCACTGAACATAATGTAGCCAATTACGGTGAAAAGATGAGGCGAGTTTTATCATTAATACCCCCCGGTGGTTCTGTTGGCGATTTGCCTGATGATTTAAAGCCGAAATCTTATTTTGCAAATACCTATGCGAGGCTTTTTCCAAATTCCCCATCTCCAACAATTACTCGTAATTTTGGAACCCCTTCATCATCTAGATGCGTTCATCCCTTTCAAGATCGAGCATTGAGCACGAGAGAAGGAGCTAGATTGCAGGGTTTCCCTGATGATTACATTTTCTATGGATCCAAAGGGTCAAAAAATCTTCAAATAGGTAATGCTGTTCCGCCAATCTTTGGTGAAATCATAGCCAATCAAATAATTTCAAGTTGTAAATAAATTGGTTATAAAACAATTATATATAAAAAATGAATAGACAAATAACAATTGCTAATGAATACTTTCGCGACTATCGAAAAAAACTCGGTTTTTCCAGCCAGGCAGATGTTAAAAATTTTTTTGGAGCAAAAGATATTACGCCAAATGTCGATATTAACTACATAAAACTCTTAAATAAAAGGCTAAGTGAAATAATTGATAAAATTAATAATGTTGTTGCTCTTGAGATTAAAAACGAAGACATTGCTGCTTTCAAGAGGTTGCATATTGACCAAACCTTTGAAATTATAAAATCCAATAATATTCTGCCGGTCTTGAATAATCAAGGTAGGAGACCGGAGCAGGTCTATTACTCATGGTTAAGGGGTTATGTGTTATTAAGTTATTTTTTAAAGTCAATTGGTTTGGTTTTTCAAGTGGATACTTCACAGATAACACTCATCGGTGACGATGACTTGCAGAACATCGAAACATTTAAAAGGACCCCCAAAGCTGATTTAGAAATTAACTTAAATGCGCAAGAAAAAATCAGGATTGAAATGCAATCCGGGTTTACTGGAATTAATGACATTAAACAGCACAAAGTATTGGAAGCTAAAAGAGTGTTTCGTGAATTCGGATTTCATACCTTGGCTATTCATTTTGACTTATATAACGGGCAGGCTGCATTCATAAAGTTAGATGAAATAGAGGATGATAGCGTGAATTGGATTACAAGACAACAAATGGAGGGGCAAACAGTTTTTAATATTAACCAGAATTACTTTATCTGGAAAATTACTGAGTCTCCCATTAAGTATCATGATATAAACTTTGAATAAAATTTCTTTAGATCCAATTGCAAAATTGTTATTTATTTAAATATAAACCTTTCGTTGTTAAACTTTATTTTGTCTTTTTGCTTTTATGTGCGGAATTGTAGCTTACATCGGATCTTCAAATGCTCTCCCTGTTCTCCTCGATGGCCTGCGCCGCTTGGAATACCGCGGATACGACTCCGCTGGCGTGGCATTGCTTCAGCCGGGGCGTATTGATGTCAGAAAAGCCGTTGGCCGTATTGCCAATCTGGCTGAGGAGATCGAAAAAAATCCCGTTTCTGGTCAAGTCGGCATCAGTCACACCCGCTGGGCGACTCATGGCGCAGTGACGCGTGAAAACGCGCACCCCCACTCGGACCGTTCCGGGTGTCTTTACCTCGTCCACAATGGTGTCATCGAAAACTACCAGACTCTTCGTGAGCAACTCATCGAACGGGGGCATGAATTCCACTCCCAAACAGATACAGAAGTCTTGGCACATCTCGTCGGTGAGGCGTTTGACCAGTCGGCCACGCGGGACAAAGGCTCGCTGGTCGAGGCCGTTCGCACGGCCCTGCGACAGGTTATCGGGACTTACGGCATCTCGGTGGTCCATGCGGATGTCCCCGGCGTCATCGTCGGCGCACGGCGCGGAAGCCCCCTCGTGCTGGGTATAGGCAAGGACGAACATTTTTTGGCGAGCGATGTTAGCGCGATCGTGGCTCACACCCGCGATGTGGTTTACTTGAACGACTACGAGATCGTCGCACTCCAGGCCGAAGGATTTGAGATTTCCACCGTCTCGGGCGGCGGCGCAGGCTTTCAGATCAGCCGGGTCGAGTTCGATGCCTCGTCGGTGGACAAGGGGAAATACCCGCACTACATGCTCAAGGAAATCCACGAGCAACCGAACACCGTTCGTGATGCCATGCGTGGGCGTCTTTCACTCGAAGAGGCCACAGCCAAACTCGGCGGGCTCAACATGACGAACTCCGAGCTGCGCGCCGTGGATCGCATCGTTCTCGCAGGCTGTGGAACGGCCTTCCATTCAGCCATGACGGGTGAATACATCATCGAGTCGCTTTCGCACATCCCCGTCGAATGTGAGTTCGCCAGCGAGTTCCGCTACCGCAACATCCCGCTCCAGCGCGACACACTTGCTTTTGTCATCAGCCAAAGCGGGGAAACTGCCGACACTCTTGCCGCCCTGCGCGAGAGCCAGCGCAAGGGGCATCGCACCCTTGGCATTTGCAACAATGTCGCCAGCACAATTGCCCGTGAAAGCGACGGAGGAGTCTACATGCACGCAGGACCGGAGATCGGGGTTGCCGCGACGAAGTCATTCACATCGCAGCTGACCATTTTCACGCTCCTCGGTCTCCTCTTGGGCCGCATCCGTCATCTCTCGCACAGCGAGGGACGCGATATGATCGCTCAGATGGAAAAACTGCCCGATCTCGTGGCGCGCACGCTTGAGTTGGAAACGCAGGTCGCCGCCATCGCCAAAATATACGCCCAGGCAAACAACTTCCTCTTCATGGGGCGCCAAGCGCACTACCCGATCGCTCTCGAAGGGGCGCTGAAGCTGAAGGAAATCAGCTACATCTCCGCCTCGGGCTATCCCAGCGCGGAACTCAAACATGGGGTGATCGCGCTCATCACTGAGAATACTCCCTCTCTCTTCATCGCTCCTCAGGATGCGGTCTTTGAGAAGAACATCAGCAACATTGAAGAGGTCAAAGCCCGCAAAGGTCCGGTGATCGCCATCGGAACCGAGGGCGACACCGCGCTGAAAAAAATCTGCGATGATGTGATTCTGATTCCCGACGCCCCCCACTACCTCTCGCCGATCTTGAGCGTCATTCCGTTGCAACTGCTGGCATACTACATAGCGGTGGAACTCGGTTGCGATGTGGACAAGCCCCGCAATCTCGCGAAGAGCGTGACCGTCGAATAACGCTGCCGCAGGCTATTTTTTGATCTTCCGTCGCAGGAAAGTCGGAACATCCAAGTCCTCGCCCTCCACGATCGTCGGCTCGACTTTTTCAAATCTTCCGCGCGCTATGGGTTCAAGCGGAAGATCCTCTTGTTTCACCTTCGGAGCGGCTGTTTTCGGTTCGGTGGGTGCAGGCGGAGGCGGGGTGGATTGAATAGCCTCCTCGGCAAAAAGGGCGGGCGGTGCTGTCCGCACGGGCTCTGTCTTTTGGACTGGGGCGGCTGGTTCGATCTTCGCGGCGGTGCCGCAGTGTCCGATGATCGTGACGATTAGGGGCGCTGATTCATCCCGCGCCACGCTGACACCCAAGTGGAGCAGGGATGTGGGAGCCGTATTTTTTGAAACTTCCTGCATGATGGCGGCCACTTCCGCAAAAGTGAGTGAGCGCGGGCCCGAGAGGTGCACAAGCACCTTGCTGGCCTCGTGGAGCAGTCGTCCCCTGTCCAGCAAAGGGCTTCGCAGAGCCTGTTCGAGAGACTCATGCGCGCGGTTTCCTCCATCCGCCTCTCCGCTGCCGAACAAAAATCCCCCGCCTCCGCTGCGCAAGATACCGAGCAGGTCGGGAACTGCCACCGCCATTGGGCCGGGGCATGAAATCAGGCGGGTCAGAGACGCGACCGATTGGAAAAGAATATTGTCACACGCGGCAAAGGTTTCTTCCGCCTCGGTGCGAGGAGCGGTGATTTCCGCCATTCGGTCGTTTTCAAAATGCACGATTGCATCCGCATGACGCGATATGCCCTGCATGGCCTCCTGCGCCTGCTGCGATCTCCGGCGTCCCTCGAATTGAAATGGCGTCGTCACAACTGCGATCACAAGCGATCCGTTCGCTCTGGCCAATTCCGCGACTTGCGGAGTCACTGCACTGCCAGTTCCCCCGCCGAGACCGGCACAAAGGAAAATCACATCCGCTCCATCGACTGACTGGCGCAACTCGCTCATCGATTCGCGGGCGGCTTCCAAGCCCATCTCCGGATCGCCTCCCGCTCCGAGTCCATGTGTTGTCATCGGACCGAGTGCTATTTTTCGGGATGCCACCGAGGCGTTCAGCGATTGCTGGTCTGAATTCAGAGCCACAGTTTCAAGGGGCAGCGATGCCCTCACGGCAATGCTGTCTGCAATATTCACACCGGCATTGCCGATGCCGAGGAGTCTGAGCACCGGTTCCTTGCCGGTGCCGCGATCAAGCCAACGGGGATAGGTAATCATAGAAAAATCAGAATCTGCCGCTGAAAAAGCCCTTCAGTTTCTCGAGGATCGACGCGTCCGGCATCTCGGCATGCACCGCTTGTGCGTATTTCGCCGCCCCGATGCATGTCGAGAGCTGGGGGTTTTCAAAGGCTGACATGGGACCCGATACGGCTTGCGCATGGGCCAGATAAACCGGGGTTCCCGGAAAGACGGATTCCGCCGCCTCCCGGATTCCGCGCAGGAGGCTGCATCCGCCGGTAAGAAGAATCCCGGCTCCGAGCAGGTGCTCCGGGGCGAACTCTTGAATGCGTTTGTGAAGGATGGTGAAAAGCTCTTCCAGCCTGGCGCGTATGATCATGTTCAACATCAGGCGGTCGATGTCCCTGCCCGAAAATCCCGTGTCGTTCTTGAGCGTGATTTTGTCGCTGGCGGAAATGTTGTCCGTGATGGCCGAGCCCTCCTCGATTTTGAGTTTCTCGGCCCGTGCGATCGGAATGCGGAGACCGATGCAGAGGTCATTGGTTATGTGGTCGCCACCAATGGCGATGACCCCGCTGTGACAAACCGCTCCGTCTTTGTAGACGATGTAGTCGGTGACGCCGCCGCCGATATCGATAAGCACTGCCCCGGCTTGCTTCTGTTGCTCGTCCAGCACGACCTGGGCGGAAGCGACCGAGTTCACCACGATGTCCTCGACATCAATGTCGAACTCCCTGACGCAACGAATCGCATTCTGAATGCGGTTGGTCACTCCGTGGATGATGTGAAAATCCGCTTCCAGCTTTGTTCCCATCATGCCGTGCGGGTCGATGACGCCTTCCTGTCCATCGACATAGTAGCGCTGGATGACCGAGTGGATGATGACATCCTCCTTGGGGATTCCTGCTTCCTTGGCCTTGAATTCGACACTCTCGATCTCTTTGGCCGTGATGGTTGATTCCTCCGGCAGTGTGACGGCGCTGCGGTTGTTGAAGCTCTTGATGTGACTTCCGGATATGGCCAGCCAGACGCCTTTGATTTCATGGTCGCTGCGGTCCTCGGCATCGGCCAGGGCGTCGTGAACGCACTGGGTGGCATTTTTGAAATCGACGATTTCGCCTTTGCGAACTCCGCGCGATGGACTTTCTCCCACGCCTAGGATCCGCATTTCCCCGTCGCGGTGGCATTCCGCCACGACGGCGCACACCTTGGTAGTTCCGATTTCCAGTCCGACATGTATTTTTTCGCGGGCCATCAGTTTCTCTTGGGTTTGGATTTTTGAGGGATCGACTTTTGCTTCTCTGAAACGGGCTCGGGCGGCGCGGCCATGACAAATTTCACAGGCGTGTTTTTTGCTACCATGAGGTTCACGGACTCGATTTCCCGTCCGGTGTCGCGGCAATGTTCCAGCAGGCGCTGGAGTTTCATCAGTTGGGTGGGAAAGTCGCCGGAAGCGAATTTGACACGCGCGCTCTGATCGGTGAGTGCATCGATGCAATAGCCTTTGCTGATGTTCAGTGAGCGTATGACAAGAAGGGATTCTGTTTGGTTGCGAGCTTCGCGCAGAAGGCTCAGGGCGTTCTTCAAATCATCTTCTTCGAGGAGGCTGCCTTCCTGGATTTTTTCCACTTTCACGCCGTAGATAATCGGGAGTTGGTGGTATTCCTGTTGAAGGATGCGGGGTTTCATCAGGAAGCCGGAGTCGTCCACGAGGGTCATCGAAGTTGGATCGTAATCCGCCGAGGAATCCGAAGACTTCGAAACCCACGCGACGGGAATGCGGCGTGTGAGATTGATCTCGATGCGATCCGGCATGATGCGTTCGATCGAAACATCGGCAACCATCGGAATCTCGCGGAGCTTGTGATCGATGCCTGCGATGTCGATGCGGAAGATGTTGTCGCCTGTTTGGATTCCTGTTTCGGCCAGGAGATCCTCGCTGGTCATGATTCCATCGAGTTCGAGTTCGAGTTCGCAGAGGTTGTAGGCGGGATTCGAGAAAAAGAACTTATCCAACGCCTTGTTGAGTCCGAACCAGATCAGACCGCAGGCCACCGCAACGATGAGAGTGAGTGCGCAGAGCTGTCCGACACGGCGCTGGCGTTTCCGCTGCGCCGTCTTTGCGCGCATCTTTACATTCAGGTAATGCACGCCGTTTGGCGTTCGTCGCTTGGTCGCGGATGATGTGGATCCTGATTTCATCACGGCTTTTTCTTCGCAAGCGACAGTCCGGCTATCTCCTCGCACAACGCGGGGAAGCTCAGCCCGGCAACGGCTGCTGCCTTGGGAAGGAGGCTCAATTCGGTCATGCCGGGGATTGTGTTGATTTCCAAAACACTCATCGAACCATCTGGAGCGAGGAGGATGTCCACGCGCGAGTAAACCTCGAGTCCGAGGGCGAGGTGTGCCGCGCGGGCGGTAGCTTGAACGCTCGAGGACTCGGCATCCGTCAGAGGCGCGGGAACGAAGTATTCCGAGGCTCCGCTGGTGTATTTGTGGTCGTAGTCGTAGAAGCCGTCGCGCGGCACGATCTCTACAACAGGCAGCGCCTCGCCGCCGATGATTCCGACCGTGAGTTCCCTGCCCGCAAAGAAACTTTCGACAAGCACCTCGTCTCCATATTGGAAACAATCTTCCAGCGCGGCCGGCAGCGCGGCCGCATCGCGAATGATGTGCACACCCACGCTGGAACCTTGGCGCGGAGCCTTCACTACATAAGGCAGTGGGAGGCTAGGGGACTGACCCTTGCGGATTTTTTCCCATTTCGAGGTTGGCACGCCGGCGCGGTCGAAGGCTTCTTTGGAAAGGATTTTGTCGAATGCCGTGCGGCTGCCTTCGATTCCTTCACCGGTGTAGGGAATGCTCTTTTCATGCAGGATCGATTGCAATTGGCCGTCCTCGCCGAAAGTGCCATGAATGATGTTGAAAGCGAAGTCCACAGAACCCGGCAGGGTGAGTTCCGGCGTTGTGACATCGATTTCCTCGACGCGTGCCCCGGCGGCGCGCAGGGCTTTTGCAACGGCGGTTCCCGAGCGGAGGGAGACATCACGCTCCTTGCCGGGACCTCCCATGAGAAGTGTCACCAATTTGTCTTTCAGAATGCCAGAATGCTGTTGCTTCATAAATCTACACCTACGATTTGAACTTCGGTTTCAAGATGGATGCCGCGTGTTCGCTCGGCGGCGCTCTGGATTTCTTTGATCAGGGTCAGAACATCCCCGGAGGTCGCTCCGCCATCGTTGACGATGAAGTTTCCGTGAATTTCGGAGACTCTGGCTCCGCCAACGGAGAAATTCTTGAGTCCGAGTTCCTCGATCAGCTTGCCTGCGGGAATCGTTGACGGGTTTTTGAAAATGCATCCTGCGCTGGCCGCTACGGGTTGGCTTGAGCGGCGCTTGGCGACGGATTCCGCGATGGTCGCATCGATCTCGACTTGCGTGCCGGGTTTCCCGGCAATCACAGCCGAGAGAGCGTAGTTTGTTCGCAACATGGGAACGCTGCGGTAATGGATGTCCATTTCGGCAGGTGTGCGGGTGAAGATGTTTCCATCCTGGTCGCAGAAACGCACCTTCACGACCTGATCGAAGGTTTGAATGCCCATGGCACCCGCATTCATCCGAAGTCCTCCACCGAGGTTTCCCGGAATTCCTTCCATCCACTCAAACCCTGCAATATTCGCCGTTCGCGCCAGTGCGCTGAGTTGTTTGAATTTCACTCCCACGCCAGCCGTGATTTCGGTTCCATTCACTTCATGGCGCTGGAAGTCGCCGCGCGCGAGGTGTGCCACCACTCCGGGGATGCCGCCATCGCGCACAAGAAGGTTCGATCCGCGTCCCATGACCATGAGGGGAATGTTTTCATCGAAGCAATGCCGCACGAGGTCGGCGAAGCCCTCTTCACTCTCGGGTTCAACCCAGAACTGGGCTGGTCCACCGATGCGCATTGTCGTGTGCTTGGAAAGTAGCTCGTAAAGTTTGATGCGCCCCGCACCCATCACGCTCTGCAGGGTGTCGCGCATTTTGAAATCCTGCGCGAGACGCTGGCCCGCCTCGTGGATGTTTCCCGCGCCGAGGCTCAGGATGAGGTCGCCATCCTCTGCCACGGATGCTGCGGCTTCGTGAATGCGGGAAATCTCGGGCACATGGGCTGCTGAGGAATGTCCGGCGGCGTGCATGGCATCGACAATCGTCTGGCCGGAAATGCCAGGAATCGGTTTTTCGCTGGCAGGGTAAATGTCCGAAACAAAAACATGATCCGCCAGCGCGAAGGCTTTGCCAAATTCGTCCTTCAATGCCTGCGTGCGCGTGTAGCGGTGGGGTTGGAACATCGCAATGACCCGCCCGTGCCCACCGGTTCGCGCTGTGGCCAGTGTGGCGGCGATTTCCGTGGGATGGTGCCCGTAGTCGTCAACAATGGTCTGTCGGGGCGATTCGTGGATGATTTCGAAGCGGCGCTTGGCTCCACGGAAACTCTCGAGTGCGCTGACGATGGATTCGAACGACTGCCCAATTTCGCTGGCCAGGGCGATGGCGGCGAGCGCGTTCACCGCATTGTGGGCGCCGGGAATGTTCAGCACGACTTCGCCGAGCATTTTTCCGTCTTTGTTGACCGTGAAGCGGGATTTGAAATTTTCCGTGGTGAGGTTTGTGATCCTGTTATTCGCTTCAGCTCCAAGACCGTAGGAAACGGAACGGGGATGCGATGCGCAGACTCGCCGTGCCCCCGCGTCATCCGCGCAGTAGAAAACCTTGCCCGATGTCTGGTTGATGAGGCGTTTGTAAACAGCGTCGATCGCGGCGAGATCCTTGTAAAAATCGAGATGCTCCGGCTCGATGTTAAGAACGATCGCATGCTCGGGGTGGTAGTTGATGAGTGTGCCGTCACTTTCATCGCCTTCGGCTACGAACCACTCGCCTTCAGAGTCCCAGCGCGCATTTGTTCCCAAAATCGGAATTTCGGCTCCCACATAGTGGCAGGGCTTGAATCCTCCGGCCCGCAGGACATGTGCGGTCATGGCAGAGGTCGTTGTTTTTCCGTGCATGCCGGAGACCACGATTCCTTTTTTGGAGTCCATGATCGCAGCCAGCGCATCGGCGCGGCGCGCCAAAGGAAGTCCGAGTCGGACCGCCTCATCGTAGGCCGGATTTCCAGCTTTGATTGCGGACGAGTAAATAACGACATCCGCTCCATGCACGCACTCCGTCGAGTGGGGACAGTGGAAATGAAGACCCTTTTTGACAAGGCGTCCGACCTCGGTGGTATCAACCTTGTCCGATCCGCTCACCTTGTGTCCGAGCCCCAGCAACAACGCTGCGATGCCGCTCATGCCCGAACCCGCCACCCCAATGAGGTGGATGTGCTTCGGCGTTGCCGCAGTGAGGGCTTCGCGCAATTCGGTGGCTGTCATTTGATGCCCTCCCTTACTGCGCGTTCCATGACATCAGCCACATTCTTTGCAGCCGACTCCGGGGTCATCTTCCTCGCAGCAGCAGCCATAGCGGCACGGCGCGATGGATCGTTCAAAAGATTCGAAATCATCGCGGCAAAGACCTCCGGAACGATGTCCTTCTCCTCGGTCATCACCGCCGCTCCGGTGCGCACATAAATTTCGCCATTGGCTTTCTGGTGGTTGTCCGTCGCGTGAGGGTAGGGGATGAGGATGGATGGCAGTCCGAACTGCGACAGTTCGCTGAGGCTCGACGCTCCCGCTCTTGAAATAACGAGGTCTGCCGCCGAGTAGGCCTCCTCCATGCGGTGATGGAACGGAGCCACATAATGGGGAATTTCATCGCGTTGGTAGTTCGCAGCGGCCAACCGATCGTCGTTTTTTCCAGTGAGATGAATGATTTGAATGCCGGACTGTGCCAAGAGTGGGGCTGTGCGGAAGAGGATCTGGTTGATTCCGGTCGCGCCCTGGCTGCCGCCGGTGACGAGGAGCGTCGGGCGTAAAGGATCGAGACCAAACACCCGCATCGCATCGCTTCGCTCCATCGGTTGACCGAGGTTTTTTCGCACCGGAGTGCCAGTGACGATGCAGTCCGATCCTGGGAATCGCTGGCGGCAATCCTCGAAGCCAAGAAGAACGCGGGACGCAAATCTCGCTGCCAATCGGTTGGCGCGGCCGGGGATGGCATTCGACTCGTGGATGAAGCAGGGTAGCCCCTGCATCCGAGCCGCAAGAATCGGCGCGGTGGATGTGAATCCACCCATGCCCAGAACGACCGAGGGTCGGTATTTTCTATAGATTGACCGACACTGGCGGTAGCTGTCCCAGCAGCGACGGACAAAGCGGATGAAGGCTGGCGATAAAAGCATCGCCGGCATTCCCACCGAGGGCAGTTTTTCAGCACGGAATTGAGGGTGGGCCTTGAGTGCGACGGCATCGATTTCCTTCTCCGACACGAAAAGCAAAACCTCGTGACCGCGCTCGTGCAGCGACTCTGCAACGGCCAAGCCGGGGAACAAGTGTCCGCCTGTGCCTCCGCAGGCTATGATGGCTCGGAATGGTTTTGGGTCGGTCATATGCGGGGCTCGAAATGTGGACGCGTGAGGGCCGGGGCGAAATGGGAAACGAGCGGGCGTCCCTGGCGGTGGATGTTGACCAGAAGGCCGATCAGGAAAAGGCAGACGACCAGATTGGATCCGCCGTAGCTGATGAATGGAAGCGGCATACCCTTGTTGGGAAGGAGTGATGTCGTGACGCCGATGTTCACACAGGCTTGCAGGGTGATCATGATCAGGGCCCCGATTCCAAGCAGGCGGCCGATCGTGTCTTTGGCGTTCGAAGCAACCAGTGACCCGCAGAGGCACACGAGCAGGTAGGCCATAACGGTGAGAAGCGTTGCATAGAGGCCGAGTTCCTCACCGATCATGGGAAAAATGAAATCCGTGTGGGCGTAGGGAAGGTAGAGCATTTTCTGGCGTCCCTCGCCGAGCCCCAAACCATCAACACCGCCGGACCCGAAGGCGATCAGCGCCTGCCATTGTTGGAGTCCCTCGCCAAGGCTGTATTTTTCAGGATGCATGAAGGCGAGAAGACGGCCTTGGCGTTCCGAGACATTCATGGCCACGAAAAATATGCCTGCCAGGCCGCAGAAAATGAGGCTGAAGAGCCAGCGCAGGGCGGCCCCAGCGATGAAAAGGACGGCCACGGCGGTTCCCCCGATGAGCGCCGTGTTTCCAATATCCACTTCCAGAACGATAAGCCCCATTAGAATGCTGAGGATGCCCATGGGGTAGGCGAGCCCGCTCAGGAAGTGGGAGAAGTTGAGATCGGTTCGTGAGAACCACCAGGCCAGAAAGAAAATCGCGGCAACCTTGGCGAGTTCGCTGGGTTGCACGACGCCGAAGCCGAGGTTGATCCAGCGGGATGATCCGTTGATTCGAAGTCCGATGGGAGGGATGAAACACAGCAGGAGCAGGAGGGCTGCCGCAGCAAAAAATGCCCACCAATATTTGACCCAGAAATGGTAGTCCACAAACGAGGCCACGACGGCCACCACAAGCCCGACACACAGCCACATGCCCTGGCGTTTCAGGAAGAAATAGATGTCCGAGTGGCCCTCTTCCGCAAACGCACTCGTGCTGGAAAGCATCACAAGCCCGAGCGCAAGGAGGCCGGCCACGGCAACTGTCAGCACATAGATGGCGTTTCGATGCATTGTTTTTTGTGAACTTCGGCTTTTTTGTGCTGATCAGGGAATGACCAGCGTTTGGCCGATCTTCAGTTTCTTCGGATCGTCAATGTTGTTGGCCTTCATCAGGGCCGCTTGGGTGATGTTGTATTTTTTGGCGAGCGAGTAGGGATTGTCGCCCTTGGCCACGACATGTGTTTTTTCCTCGCTGGCCTTGGGGTTTTCAGAGGGTTTGGCTTCGGCTTTTTCCTGAACGGGCGGAGCCTTCACGGGTGGAGCCTTCGCAACGACCGCCGGAGTGGGGACGGCCTTTGCGGCAGGTTCGGCGGGCTGGGTTTGTGCCGCCTGGCTTTTCGCTGCCGATCCAACGACGAGTGTCTGTCCGACTTTGAGGATGGATGTGCTGGTGAGGTTGTTGGCTTTTTCGAGGGATTCGATGCTCGTATTGAATTTCGAGGCGATGCGGCGAAGAGTGTCGCCAGCAACCACGGTGTAGGTCGCTTGGGCCTCCTGCGTTTTGGCGGGCTCGGCCTTGGCAACCGATTCGGCTTTTTTCTCCGTGACGGCAGCGGGAGCGGCGGCCTCCGCAGTTTCCGTTTTCGCGGTCGCCGGACGGGCCGGTTTTTCCTTGAGCTGGTTGAAGCCGTAAATACCTGCGACGGCGACGACATGCAGGACAAGAACCACGATGAATGCCTGCGAGAGCTTCATGCTGGGCTCCGACTCGCTTTCATATTCCTCGACCTCCTCACGGCTCGAAGCCGCGCGGGCGTGCATGGTTTTTCTGGGAACCAATCGCCGTGCGGGACGGCGTGGAGCAGTGGTGTTTTTTTTGAACATCATGGTGTGTTGTTTGGATTGTTTTTGAGTTTTTGAACGAGAGATTTGAAAATGTTTCCGCGTTCTCCGTAGTTGCGGAACATGTCGTAGGACGAGGTGCCGGGGGAAAAGAGGGCGACATCACCCGCCTGCGCGAGCAAATGAGCCTTGTTGACGGCCTCTTCAAGGCTCTCCGCCGTCTGGCATTCCGTGTCTTTCCAGGATGAGGCGATGCGGTGTCTCATCTCGCCGATGAGCACAGCGGCGCGGACTTTATTGCGGACGAGCGTGGCGTTGTCATCGAATTCCACGCCTTTGTCTTTGCCTCCGGCGATGAGGATGATCGGACGGTCTTGCGAGAGGATCGCTTTTTCCATGGCATCGAGGTTGGTTGCCTTGGAATCGTTGATCCAGCGGATGCCATCGAGGTCTCGCACGAATTCACATCGGTGCACCGGTGGCGCGTGGTTGGCGATTGCCTGAACCAGCTTGTCGAGATCGAGATTCAATCCAAGGCCCATTCCCAATGCGGCCATGATGTTTTCCGCATTGTGGATTCCCGGCAGGAGCGTGTCGGATTGATCGAGCAGGCGTCTGCCTTGGAAGAAAATCTCTCGCCCGCGAAGCGTGAAATCGGCGGCGGGGCTCGTTGCACTGAAAGTAATTCTCTTGGCCGGAAGGGGAGGGAGATCGGCGGATGCGTTCACCACCATGACATCATCCGCAGTTTGGTTCTCAAAAATCCTGAGCTTCGCCGCACGGTATTCTGGCATTCCCGGGTAGCGGTCCAGATGGTTCGGGCTGAGATTGAGCCACGCCGCGACTTTCGGACGGAAGGTGCGGATTGTCTCCAGTTGAAAAGAACTGACCTCCAGAATCATCACATCCAGTTTGTGGCTCTGGCGAACTGCTCTCGCAAACGGGAGGCCGATATTCCCGCTCGCCATGGTCCGGACGCCGCAACCGCTGAGAATTTTTTCCGTGAGTTCGGTGGTAGTGGTTTTTCCGTTCGTGCCTGTGATTGCGACCACCGGGCAGGTGCATTCTTGAAAGGCGAGCTCCAGCTCTCCGATGAGAGGGATGTTTTTTTGCAGCACATTTTGCACGAGTGCAACGGCTGGATCGATTCCCGGGCTGAAAACAGCGAGGTCGTAGAGCGAGGGGTCCTCATCGGCTGATTTGCCGAGGAGAACGCGCATGCCGCGGGCCTCCATCTGAGCGGCCTTTTCGCGGATCCCTGGATTGTCCGAGGATTCGCAAATGGTCACATCGGCTCCCTCCTCAAGCAGCAAGGTGGCTGCAGCCTCGCCACTGTGGCCGAGACCGAGAACAACCGATTTTTTGCCGCTGTAGATCATTTCAACGAAGTTTCAAAGTGGCCAGACCGAGAAGGGCGAAGAGCACCGAGAGAATCCAAAAACGGACAATCACCGTGTTTTCCTTCCATCCGCTGAGTTCGAAGTGGTGGTGGATGGGGGACATCTTGAAAATGCGGCGACCGGTTGTTTTGAAGCTGGCGACCTGGAGAATCACGGACATCGCCTCCATAACAAAAACGCCACCGACTATAACAAGCAGGAGTTCCTGCTTGCAGCAGATCGCCACGGCTCCGAGCATTCCACCGATCGCTAGCGAACCGGTGTCGCCCATGAAGACGCGGGCCGGATGGGCGTTCCACCACAGGAAGCCCAGGCAGGCACCGAGCAGCGCGACGCAGAGGACGGCCAACTCGCCGGCGTAGGGGACAAATGGAACTTGAAGGTAGGTTGCCGTTTTGATGTTTCCGGCCACATAGACCAGCACGGCATAAGTCGCCGCCACCGTGGCGGTGCAACCGGTGGCGAGGCCGTCAAGGCCGTCCGTTAGGTTCACCGCGTTGGATGTTCCAACGATGACGAGAAGATAGAAAATGAATGTCAGCACTCCCATGCCCAAGACGAGCGGCTCCTTGAAAAATGGCACGAACAGCTGCTGCGCCATTGCGGAGAGTTTTGGGTTTGTCAGGAAAAAGAGGGTGAAAATTCCCGCCAGAAGGCATTGCAGGAAAAACTTGAGACGGCTGCTGATGCCGTCCGAGCTCTTCTTGGTGACCTTCAACCAGTCATCGTAAAAACCGATTCCGCCCAGAAAAACTGCGCTGAAAAGAACCAGCCAGACGAAGGGATTCTCAGGTTTTGCCCAGAGGAGCGTGGAAATCACGATGGAGCCGATCAACAGGATGCCACCCATCGTGGGGGTTCCTTTTTTCGAGCCGTGAAGTTCATGAAGTTTGTGCACCTCGGCAGCGGTGCGGATCGGTTGGCCGAACTTCAGGGAAATCAACTTCCGGATCACAAAATTCCCAAAAACCACACTGATGAGAAACGCTGTGATGCCAGCGCAGATCGCTCGGAATGTGATGTAGGAAAAAACATTCAGCGCTTTGATGAGGTCGTTGCTGATGCCTTGTTGTGCGGCCCAGTCACTCAGTTCGGAAAGGTAGTAAAGCATCAGTTTTGGAGTTTTTGAAAAAGGGTTTCCATTCGTGCGGAGCGGCTGCCTTTGACGAGGACGAGATCCCCAGGGCGGGCGAGTTGGTCGATGATTCGAGCTGCTGCGGAGGTGTCCTCGACCTCGTGGATGCGGCTGAATCCAAGTTCCCTTGCTGTAGCCGAGATGTTGCGGGCCTCAGGGCCGACGGTCACGAGGACATCGGCATACTTCACGGTGGCGCAGCCGACGCGGGAATATCCCTCGGAGGCATAGTCGCCGAGTTCACCCATTTTACCCAGAACGGCAATGCGGCGACCCGTGCAGGGACTAAAGCGGAGAGTGCTCAACGCGGCTTCCATGGAATCGGGATTCGCGTTGTAGGTGTCGTCGAGGAAGGTGACTCCTTTGTGCATGCGTTGTTCCAGTCGGCCTCCGGCCAGTTCTGTTCGTGCAAGGCCTTTGACGGTGGATTCGAGCGGGACACCCAATTCCAGACCGGCCGCGATGGCCATGAGCGCATTCTGGACCATGTGCAATCCTTGAACGGGAATGGATGCTGCGGCGGTGAGTGTTTGGTCTGCGGAGTGGAGGACAACTTTGAATGTGGTTCCTGTGTCGTTGGCGACAACCTCCGTGGCCGTCAGGTTTCCGCCTTTCAGGCCCGTGAGGACGACTTTTCCCCGGCAGCGTGCGGCGATCGAGTCGCTCTTGTCGTCTTCCGCACAAAGAATCACGCTTCCGCCCGCCGGCACCGCCTCTGCCAGCATTCCCTTTTCCAGAGCTATGGCATCGCGGGTCTTCATGTATTCAATATGCGCGGTGCCGATATTGGTAATGATCGCGCAGTCGGGTTTGATGAGGGCCGCCAGCGGGGCGATCTCGCCCGGATGGTTCATGCCGACTTCCCACACCGCCGCTTTGTCGCTGGAACTTGCCGAAAGAATGGAGAGGGGAACGCCGATATGGTTGTTCAGGTTTCCCTGGGTCTTGACCACTTTGAATTTGCTGCCCAGCACTGCGGCTGCGAATTCCTTTGTGCTTGTTTTTCCGCTGCTGCCAGTGATGCCAAGAACTTTGAGATCAAGTTTCGCGCGCCACGCGGCGGCCAGCTTGGTTAGGGCGGTGAGGCTGTTTTCGGCAAGGAGGACGGGAGCCGATCCTGCGACTTTTTGCGCTTCTTCGGGTGAATCCAGAAGCACGGCAGCAGCTCCCTTTTCGATCGCCTGCGAGGCGAAGGCGTTGCCATCAAAATTGTCTCCGCGCAGCCCAATGTAGAGGTCGCCCTGGCGGATTGTGCGCGTGTCCTTGTTGATGTTGGAAATCGTGACGCCGGTTGCATCGCCCAGCAGCTTGGCGCCGGCCATGGATGCGATTTCGAAAAGAGGAGTTTTGTCCATTTTTAAGACTCCGCTCCCTTCTTGTTGCTGATCGCCCTGTCCGCAACGGCCACATCGTCGAATGGAATCTTGGTGTCCGCGAATTCCTGATATTTTTCGTGGCCCTTGCCTGCGATCAGGACGATTCCGCCGGGACCAGCGAGCTCCACGGCGCGGCGGATGGCTGCTTCGCGGTCGGTGATCTTCTCATGCGCGCGACCCCGCAGACCGGCCTCCATGTCTTTGAGGATATCCTCCGGATTCTCCGAGCGCGGGTTGTCGGACGTGATGATGATGTGATCCGAGAGCTCCGCAGCTGCGGCCGCCATGAGCGGGCGCTTGGCGCGGTCGCGGTCGCCACCGCATCCGCAGACAGTGATAATGTGGGAGGGATTCAATTCCCGCAGGGTGCGGAGGACATTTCGCAACGCGTCATCGGTGTGCGCGTAATCCACAAAAACCTGGAAGTTGCGCTTCGCAGGAACCCGTTCGAGGCGCCCGGGGACTTGAGGGGCGGCTGCAAGCGCGTTGATCGCGGTTCGCATTTCGACACCGCATGTCACGGTGAGAGCGATCGCTGCGAGGGCGTTGTAAACATTGAACATGCCGATCAGGGGGAGCCTGACGAGGTAGCTTTTGCCCCGGGCCTCCAGAGTGAATGTGGTGCCATTCATTTCCTGGCGCACAGCGGAGGCCCTGAACTCGGCATGAACGCTGCGTCCGAAGGTGAGGATTTTGAGCCGTTTTGAAAATTGATCGACGAGTCTCTGGCCGTATCGGTCGTCGAGATTCACAATCGCACGGCCCTTCTTGTGTTTCTGGGATGCGAGCGCCTCGAAAAGCCCTGCCTTCGCTTCGAAGTAGGCATCCATCGACCCGTGATAGTCGAGGTGGTCCTGTGTGAGATTTGTGAAGGCCGCCGCATCGAATTCGATGCCTCTCACGCGGTTTTGCACGATGGCATGGCTCGAGACTTCCATGGCCACGGCGCGTCCTCTGGTGTCCCGGATTTCGGAGAGGATTTTCTGGATGTCGATCGACTCCGGCGTCGTGTGGGGTGCGGGGAGTTCTTCGTCCGCGACGATGTATTTGATGGTTCCAATCAGCCCGCAGCGTTGTGCGGCGTGCTCGAAGATGTGGCGGACCAGGCAGGTCGTGGTTGTTTTTCCGTTTGTGCCTGTGACGCCCACGCATTTCAAATCGCGGTCGGGGTGCCCATAAAAAGCCGAGGCAATATCTGCCATGGCGGCGCGTGCGTTTGCAACGACAATGACTGGGCACGGGCTGTCGGGAACCTCTTTTTCGGCAATCACAGCGGCAGCTCCCTTTTCTGCGGCTTGCTTGATAAAGGTGGTGCCATCCGAGTTTTTGCCCGGCAGCGCAAAGAACAGGCATCCCGGGGCGGCCTGTCGCGAGTCGAAGCAAAGCGATGAAATCTCGGTATCGGCAAGGCCGGGCGGGATTCCCGATGATTGAAGAAGTTTTCTAAGGTTCATCGGATCAGTTACTGCGTTCCTCCGTGTTTGAAGTGCTCGCGATGGGGGCCGGTTGAAGCGGAATTGGCGGCATGGTGGGCGTGAGGTCGAGATGGCGCGCGGCACGCTCCGCGATGCGTGAGAAAATAGGCGCGGCCACAAGACCGCCGTAGTTCAGATTCGATGCGATCTTGGCATCGTCAACCATGACCAGCAGGACGAATTCGGGATTCTCCGCCGGCATGTATCCCACAAAGGAGACAACATACTTTCCGGCTGCGTAGCCTCCGTGGGGACTCACCTTTTGGGCGGTTCCTGTTTTGCCTGCGACCTGGAAGCCGTTGACCCTTGCAAATCCGGCGGTGCCTCCCGGTTCTGTGACTCCAACGAGCGCATCGGACACGAAGCGGGCTGTTTTTTCCGGAACCACCTTGCGCATGAGGGTTGGCTCCTTTTTCATGAGGACCTCGCCGTTTTCCTTTTCCACAGATTGAACGATTCGCGGTGCCATGAGATCGCCGCCGTTGGCGATGACGGACATGCCCATCGTGATCTGCAATGGAGTTACGGCAATCGAGTGGCCCATGGGCATGCGGGTGATGGTGAGCTTGTCCCAGCGGGCCGGCGGATGGACGAGTCCGGGGATTTCGCCCGGCAGTTCGATTCCAAGGCGCTCTCCGAAACCAAAGCGGCGGACATACTCGTAGAATTTATCTCCTCCCATCATGAGAGCCATTTTGGCGGAGCCGATGTTCGAGGATTTCACGAGGATTTCATGGACATCCATGTGGCCGTAGCCGTGGTGGTCCTTCAGAATGCGGCCGCCGTAGGCGAAGCGTCCGTTTTCGCAGAAGATGGTGGTCTTTTCATCGACCTTGCCTTCGTTGAGCGCGCCTGCGGCAACGACGATCTTGAATGTCGATCCGGGTTCGACCATGTCGATGATGGCCCGGTTTTTCATCTGCTCCGGCTGCGCCTTGCCCGGCTCGTTCGGGTTGAAGCATGGGCGGCAGGCCATGGCAAGAATGGCTCCTGTTTTTGGATCCACAAGGACGGCGTTGGCTGTCTCGGGCTTGAGATCCTTGTAGGCGGCATCGAGTTCCTCCTCCACGATGGATTGAAGACCCATGTCGATGGTGAGGCGGACATTTTTGCCGTGCTGCGGATCCTCCTCGATGCCACGGTAGAGGACGATCTCGCGCCCCATGCGGTCGCGCTCGATAAAGCGATAGCCGTCCTTCCCGGCGAGTTGGCTGTCCATGGAGAGTTCGATGCCTTGCATGCCTTTTCCCTCGTGGTTCAAAAACCCAAGGATGTGGCCGAGAACCTCGCCATTCGGGTAGATGCGGATGGCGTCCTGTTCCGAGTAGATGCCGCGCAGATTTTGTTTCTGCATCTCGCTGAATAGGGCCAATGCGGTCTCCTCGGGAACCTCTCGCTTCAGGACAATGTATTTTTTGCCGGTGGAAAATTTTTCAAGAACCTCTTTTTCGTCAAGGCTCAGATGGCTGGCAACGAGTGCGGCAAGGGGCTCGGGTTTTTTCAGGCGCGAGGCATCCGCGAATATCGTTCGCACCGGGAGGTTTGTGGCAAGAATCTCTCCGTTGCGGTCGAGGATCATTCCCCGTTTGGCCTGGATGACTTGGCGGATGCTGTGCTTCTTCGCTGCAAGACGGGAATACTCGTCATGCTTGGCGACATGGAGATGGATCAGTCGGGCCGAGAAGACCGTAAAGATACTGGCGGCGATGCCACAGGCGATTCCTATGCGTGTGTTCGCCGTAAACTTCATTGCCGGCCGACTTCGTTGAAGGCTGTGCGCAGGGTTCCGACCTCGGTGGCTTGAACGGGAGGCGTGAGACGCGCGATTTTGTCGCTCGTGATATTGACGACGGCAATGTAGCCGGATTTCACTCGCGCCTGAAGCGCCGGGCGGGAGGTGAGCTCGGTGACCTTGGCAAGCAGGACATCGTTCTCAGCGCGGACCTGCTGGATTTTGCGTTCGGTCTGGCGGATTTGCTCACCGATGGCGAATTGCTGGTTTTTGATGTAAACGAAACCAAGTCCCACGGCGAGCAGGATGGTCACGACGCTTGAGAAGCAGAGGATCTTTCCGATTTGAATCGGATTGGAATTAACGGGTGTCGTCAGTTCAGTGTTCATGGTTGGACTCCTATATTTTTTCGACAACGCGCAGCTTGGCGCTGCGTGATCTTGGGTTTCGCTGCATTTCCCGCTCGCTCGGTGTGATCGGGTGAGGGGTGAGAAGTTTGAAAAGGCGGTCTGGATTCCTGCGTGGTTTCGGCCACTCCGGGCGGTCGATCCACTCGCGGCTGTGTTCGCGGAAGAAAACCTTCACGATGCGGTCTTCGAGCGAGTGGAATGTGATGATTGCAAGGCGGGCGCCCGGCGCGAGACGGTCTGGCAGGGCATGGAGCGCATGCCGCAACGCATCGAGTTCGTCGTTCACATGAATGCGCAGGGCTTGAAAAATCTTGGTCGCCGGATGCTTTGCTCCACGGCGGGGCGAAACGCTTTCCACCGCCTTGACCAGATCGAGCGTCGTTTGAAAGGGGCGGGATGCCCTGACCTCGACGATCTTCGCCGCGATACGCCGCGCATTTTGCTCCTCGCCGTATTGTTGAAAAATTCTTGTGAGTTCGGACGCGGGTAGCGTGTTCACAACAGCGGCGGCTGATTGTGCCGCGCGCGGACTCATGCGCATGTCGAGCGGTCCCTCGCGCATGAGCGAGAATCCGCGTTCCGCTTCATCGAGTTGGTGTGATGAGACGCCGATATCCAGAAGCGCGCCGTTCAGAAGGCGCTCCTCCCCGATGTTGTCCAGCGCCTCGCAGGCATCGCGAAAATTCGACTCCACGAAACGCGCCCGGGGCGCGAATTCCTTCAGCGTCTCGCGGCATTCCGCAAGGGCCTGAGGGTCCTGATCAAGTCCAATGACCTCCGCCCCAGCCTGCAGGAGTAGGGCCGAGTGACCTCCACCTCCAGCCGTCCCGTCCAGAAACAACATTCCCGGAGCCGGCTGCAGGTAGGCTTTCACCTGCCTGGCCATGATCGGAACATGATAGGTGCTGCCGGGCATATCAGGGGCTCCTAAAAAAACTCCCAAGTAGATTTCGGAATCGAGGTCTCTCATAGGATGGGTTGCAGGGAATTTTCATTGGGTATCCACATTTTTCCTCCCGGGCCGCGCCCCTTCCGAAAGGGCTCTCCGGGATTTTATTTGCGGATTGTCAGTTGTTGTTCATCAGGTGTTGGTTGTTGGTAATTCGGAAAATCAGAGGCCGATATCGACGGCGACGCGTTTGTAGATTTCGTCGTTCACCGCAGAGGCTGCGCTGTGTCG
This sequence comes from Terrimicrobiaceae bacterium, assembly GCA_044369905.1. Lineage (GTDB taxonomy): Bacteria > Verrucomicrobiota > Verrucomicrobiia > Chthoniobacterales > Terrimicrobiaceae > UBA967. The sequence continues at coordinate 48,376 of JBILWM010000008.1, forward strand.
CTCTTTCGACCACAGTTCGAAGCGGCGTCCCGCGCCGATAAACACGATCTCGCCGGAGAGCGCCGCCGCTGCGGCGTGCGAATCGGGAATCAGAATGCGTCCTTGTTTGTCGGTGGCCACCTTGTGCGCCGCGCTGAAAAACTGGCGGATCGCCTGGCGTTTTTCTTGGGCTGATGCGCTGGAATTTTGAATGCGCTGCTCCGTCGAGTGGAACTCGTCTTGCGGCATCACCATGAGGTATCCCTCCTGAGGGTGGGGTATTACAAAAAATTCTGCGCCCTCGCCCTTTACCCATGCAGACGGCACCGCCGCGCGATTTTTGGCATCAATCGCGCGCTCGTAAGTCCCCGAGTAAAAGGGCGGTGCTGTAGGCTCTTGCGGCATTCTTTGGGTTTGGGTTGTCATGACAATATTCGCCACGACTCCCCACAATTACCCATTTTTACCCACCAATGCAATGATTTTTTTAAGAATTTTTGTGTCTGCCTCCTGTTTTCCCGATTGACCAATCATCTCAGCAGGCGAAAGATGTCCGTCATGCAGGGGAGCCCGCGAGGGCTGAGAGTTCCGGGCCGCGAAAATCGTTCTGGAAGACCCTTTGAACCTGAGACGGTTTATACCGGCGGAGGGAGCAGCCAATCGCGAGGTTTCGATGTGCTCCCCCCTTCGTGTGGAAATCCGTTCAGGGTAGACTAAATCCTAAAAAACCACCGATCATGATTGCACCCGTCGACGCCTTTGAACCCAGCAGCTCCGATCCTCTTCCGAATTCCACCCGCGTGTATGTCGAGGGTGAATTCCATCCCCAAATCCGCGTGCCGATGCGTGAGATCTCGCTGGCCGACACAAAGCGTCTCGATGGTTCCTTGGAAAAAAACGATCCCGTCCGTGTTTACGATGCGGCCGGCCCCTGGGGTGATGAAAATTTCAATGGCGATGTGAAAAACGGTCTGCCTTCGCTGAGGTCCTCATGGATTTTGGATCGCAAGGATGTCGAGGAATACGAGGGACGCGAGGTCAAGCCGCAGGACAACGGATACCTTTCGCGCAACCACGCAGAGTATGCCAGCACGGCCGAGCGCAACCGACTCCTGGAGTTTCCAGGACTGCGCCGCAAGCCGCTGCGTGCCTCGGCTGGGCATCCGGTCACCCAACTCTGGTATGCCCGCCAAGGCATCATCACTCCCGAAATGGAGTTCATCGCAATCCGCGAAAACATGGGCCGGGCGAAGATGGGCGACCTTGCCGACGACATCCTGCGCAACCGTCTCGACAAGCAGCACTCGGGCTCCGCGCAGCGCGTGGAGAGCGAATTCACGCCTTCCATTTTCCGTCGTTTTCCGCAGCGCATTCCTGCCGAGATCACTCCCGAATTCGTGCGCGCCGAAGTCGCCGCCGGACGCGCTATCATCCCAGCAAACATCAACCATCCCGAGCTTGAGCCCATGATCATCGGGCGGAATTTTTTGGTGAAAATCAACGCAAACATCGGCAACAGCGCCGTCGCCTCAAGTATCGAGGAAGAGGTCGAAAAAATGCGCTGGTCCACGAAGTGGGGTGCCGACACCGTGATGGATCTCTCCACAGGAAAAAACATCCACGCCACGCGCGAATGGATCCTCCGCAATTCGCCCGTTCCGATCGGCACAGTCCCTATTTATCAGGCTCTGGAGAAGGTGGGCGGAAAAGCGGAAGACCTGACATGGGAAATTTTCCGCGACACTTTGATCGAGCAGGCCGAGCAGGGTGTCGATTATTTCACGATCCACGCCGGCGTGCTTCTGCGCTTCGTGCCGCTCACCGCCTCGCGCATGACCGGCATCGTTTCCCGTGGCGGCAGCATCATGGCGAAATGGTGTCTCGCGCATCACAAGGAAAACTTCCTCTACACCCATTGGGACGACATCTGTGACATCATGGCTGCGTATGATGTGAGCTTCAGCATCGGCGATGGACTCCGTCCTGGCTCGATTGCCGATGCCAACGACAAGGCCCAATTCGGCGAGCTTCAGGTGCAGGGCGAGTTGACCCGTCGGGCCTGGGATCGTGGTGTGCAGGTGATGAACGAAGGCCCTGGTCATGTGCCCATGCACCTTATCGAGGAAAATATGGCCAAGCAGCTCGAGTGGTGCGGCGAGGCTCCATTTTACACACTCGGGCCGTTGACCACCGATATCGCCCCCGGCTACGACCACATCACCAGCGGCATCGGAGCCGCCATGATCGGCTGGTATGGCTGCGCGATGCTCTGCTATGTGACGCCCAAGGAACATCTCGGCTTGCCGAACAAGAAGGATGTGAAGGACGGCGTCATCGCCTACAAAATCGCCGCCCACGCCGCCGATCTCGCCAAAGGCCACCCCGGCGCGCAATACCGCGACAACGCCCTCTCGAAAGCCCGCTTCGAGTTCCGCTGGGAGGACCAGTTCAACCTCGGCCTCGACCCCGAAACCGCCCGCGAATTCCACGACGAAACCCTGCCGCAAGACGGCGCAAAGAGCGCCCACTTCTGCTCGATGTGCGGTCCCCACTTCTGCTCGATGAAAATCACCGAGGATGTCCGCAAATACGCTGCCGAACAGGGCGTGAGCGAGCAGGATGCCCTTGAAAAAGGCATGGAGGAAAAGAGCCGCGAGTTCGTTGAAAAAGGCGCCGAGGTTTACGCGAAGGTGTAGCTCGTTTACTTTGGCCTCATGAACTTGAAGTCATTGATCACCATCGATTCCGAAATTCTCGGAGGCACGCCGGTTTTCGCTGGAACGAGGGTGCCGGTGGAATCCTTGTTCAAGTATTTGGAAGGGAATTACACGCTGGACGAGTTTCTTGAATGCTTTCCGACTGTGACCCGCGAAACGGCGGTGGCCGTTCTGGAGTGTTCGGAGTCCGCGCTTTTCGCTGCCGCATGACCAACGACCTTCGCCGCATCATTGCGAGCCGTGAACTGGTTCATCAAGCTATAGCAAGCATTCAACCAGGCGAATATCGGGAGTTGGCCATACCTTGAAAAACATTTCGCGAATTTAATCGGCGCCCGCACTTGCCTGATTTATTTCGAACGCCTTTGCTGGGGTCCATGGATTCATTTTTTCAAAATCTCGGAAACTCCGTCCTGGCGCGCTGGCGGGAGGGGAATTTCTCGTTGGAGGCGTTTCCCGGCATCGCCGTGGAGGAGTTGCAAAACCACGCTCCGGCTGGGCATGTGGATTTGGAGAAGTTTCTTCGCGGCTTCCTGCTGGATGATGCCCAGCCTTCGCAGACGGAGTCGGGATTTGGCGAGCCGGAGATCATCGTCTACGAGCATCCCCGCTTTTATATTCAGCTCCTGTTCTGGATGGATGGCACGACGGCGATCCACCAGCACGAATTCTCCGGCGCGTTTCATGTGATGTCCGGATCGAGCATCCATGCGCAATTCGCGTTTGAAAACGACATGTCGGTCACGCCGTATCTTCGGCTCGGCGATTTGCGGATGACGGAGATTTCGCTTCTCGAGACGGGATGCACGGTTCCGATTGTTTCGGGGCGTTCCTGCATCCACTCGCTGTTCCATCTCGATACGCCATCCATCACGGTCGTCGTGCGCACGCAGCACGACCCAGGCACGGGGCCGCAGTTCAACTACCTCCCGCCGCGTGTCGCCTATGACCCGGTTTTTAGTGATGCTCTCATGCTGAGGCGGCGCCAGTTGCTTGATGTCCTCGAGCGGACGGGGAATCCCTCGTATGTCGATCTTGTGCTGGAGATGGTTCGCGACTTGGACTTCGAGCGTGGCTTCCACGCGCTCCAAAATTGCATGGGCCACCTGCGCGATCTGGAGGCTTGGGGCGATGTGTATGAGGTCTTTCAAAAAAAACACGGCGCTCTCGCCAATGGCATCGAGGCGACTCTTGACGATTGCGCGCGCCGTGATCGGATCAAGGCCATGAGAGGGCGCTATTCCGATCCGGAGCACCGTTTTTTCCTGGCTCTTTTGCTGAATGTCCAGAAGCGGGACGACCTTTTCAAAATGGTGGCCCAGCGCTTTCCGGAGGCGTCGGCGCATGAAAGTATTCTTCGCTGGGCTGGCGAGTTGATGGAAGAAACCGAGTGTGGATTCGCGCTCCTCGACGCCTGTTTTCCCGAGGACTTGGAGGTGAATCACGACGAGCAGCCGGACATCTTTTTGGCAGCGTTAGGGAAAATGATGAATTCCGCCTTCACTCTGCCGACGGATTTTCCGAGCGCGGACTTCGAGTCGCTCAGGCAGGCCTTGGCCTCATCGTGTCTGGGGATTTTGGTGGAGTGACTTTTGGAGCGCCTTCCATCCCGCCATCCAGTCGTGGATGGCGGGAGGTAGCGCGCTGATTTTTTTCAGTAGGTGAAGCTCAGGCCGACATTGGCCCAGACTTCGTTGCCTTGGTCGATGTCCTGCAGCGCGGTCATAGCGACGCTGTAGTTGATGCCGGCAAAGACGGAGATGATTTTGTTGATTTGCCAGTTTCCTTCGACGCCAAATTGGAAGTTGTTCCAACCATAGTAAGTGCGCGTGTTGTAGCCGAGGTTCACACCGAGGAGGGCGTAGGGTTCGAGGGTGACGATGTCTTTGTAAACGGGGATTTCGCCATCGAGACGGAACTCCAAAAACGCGCCGGGCGTGTTGTTGAGATCCCAGATGAACGCCGCGCTCGGGGTGACATAGGGGATTTTGTTTGTGCCGAGGACGGCGAAGAGTTCGTTGCCGTAGGTTTTGTGGATGTGTCCAGCTTCCTCCTCGTGCCCTTCTTCTTCGTGTCCGGCCTCTTCGTGTTCATGCTCGTGCGCGTGGCCTTCTTCGACGATGCCGGGTGTGTAGCGGAAATTGTAGCTAGGGATGAAAAACACCGGGCCGAGGTCGAAATTGTAGCCAGCGGTGAAATCCCACTCCTCGAAGTCGCTCGAAGTGCCAAAGCCGTTCCAGACGCTCAGGGTGAAGTCATTGATCCAAACGCCCACCTCATTGGTGTAGGCGCCGCCGTTGCCGGTTTCGTTCACACCATAGTGGATGTGGCGGCTCTCCCATCCCGTCGTGATGCTGGCTCCCCAGATGCGGTTGTCGGTCTCCAGCGCGGGGGCTTTGAAATTTTTGCCGCTCGGGGAGGCTTGCGCATGCGAGTGGCCTTCGTGACCCGTAAGCGGCTGTGTGCCGGTATCCAGCGCCTGGTTGATCTCGGTTTGGGTTTCGCGGTGGTTGTGGGCGATGCCGTGGGCTCCGGCAAGCGGGGCCATGGCGAGGAGGACGAGTGCGGTGTGGAGTGGTTTTTTCATAAAATCGAAGGGCGCTGTTTATGCAAGCGTGTTGCAAGAGTCAAATAAAAAATGCAAATAGCTTGCGATAGGAAATTGCTCCCGCCGCGCTTGGCGGATGCGAGGATCGGCTGTAGAAGCGTGGGATCGTGATGGGAAAATGGAAAAGCTTTTGTGCGGCGGGCGTCGTGGTGTGTCTCGTTGCTGTTGCCGTTTTTTGCTGGCTGCGAATACCAGTGTCGGATCAGGAGTTGCTGGCGAACTTCGCGAAGGCGGGGGATTTTTTTCGTGGTGTGGAAAGCGTGCGGGGGCTGCCGTGGTGGTCGCCGAATTTTCTCCAAGGAACGAGTCTGGCGATGGCTTGGGGCTACATGTTTTCCAATGTGGTCATGCTGGCGACCGCCCTGCCTTTTGGCTTTCTGGCGGGCTCGAAAGTGGCAGTGGGTCTTTGCCTCCTGGCAGGCTCGGTGGGAATGTTTCTTTTCCTTCGGCGTTGGAATGCGCGAGGGTTGGCGGCTTGGCTCGGCGCGGTGCTGTTTTTGCTGAACCCCTCGGTGCTCACGCGCGCGGTGGGGTTTGAGCATTTTGTGGTCGTGGTTTCGTTGGCCGTTTTGCCGTGGGTTTTCTGGGCGCTTTTGGGCGTGGTGCGCGAGGGGAGCGCCCGGTCGGCCTTGGTTTTTGGCGTTTGTTTTTCCCTGCTGGCGCTGGCGTATGGAAAAACCGGTCTCATGGCACTGCCGGTGCTCGGGGTGTTTGCAGCGGTGGAGTATTTCCGTCGGCCCCGTGCAGAGCGGCCCGGATGGAGAATCTGGGCTTTGGCGGCGGGTGTCGTCTGTGTGCTGGCTGTGCTGCCAAACCTTCCCGCGCTGCGCGAGGCGGGGTTTGTGGCCATGTTTGAATTCGGACCCTTTGATGGCTGGCAGCAAGCCTTCAGCACAAAGAGCGCGCTGAGTTGGTTGGATCGCGGTGGATGGCTCGGTGCCGGAATGGATCCTGGCTTCGCTCCGACTACTCTGAACGGGGGAACCTACTGGGCGACCGCTGCTGTGATCGCGGCCGCTTTGTTTTTGGGCCTGCTTCATGGGGGAGAGTTGGGTGGCAAGACCCGCTTGATGCTGGCGCTCGCGCTCGGTGCATTCTGGCTCTCATTCGGCCCCCGCAGCGTGCTGGGCGGGCATTTCGAGTTTTTGCGGATGTCGATGGGAGCGGCGGATTTCACCCCGGCGGTGGCGTGGTTTTTGTTGGTCGTGCAGGTCTGGATCATCTTCCGACTGGTGCCGCAGGGATCAACGCCTTGGCGTCTGGCTGCGATTGGATTCTCCCTCGTCTATTTGCTGGTTCCCGGTTTCCGCCTGCTCGAGTTCTTGCCGATCTATCGAAATATCCGCGCGCCTTTTGATTTCTATCAGGTCACCGGCTCGGTGTGCCTGATCGGTGCGGTGGCGATGGCGGCGGGGGTGTTGCTGGAAAAAGTGCGCTGGGTTTTTCTTCGGCGCGGTATCGCCGTGGCTTTCGTTTTGCTGGCGGCGGTGGATATCGCCCCGTATGCGCGGCCGTTTTTTCACGAGCGGCTGGGACAAGGTGTGTGGCGTGACTTTTTGGAGACGCAGGAGTTTTTAAAAACCGCTCCTGAGCCCGGGCGCGTCTATGCTTTTTCAGGCCGGTATTTTTATCTCATGACACCGTGGCTATCCGGACGCCCGCTGGCGGCGGAGTCTTTCAACAGCTACCTGCACCAACGCGGGGCGGCGATTTTGCAGGCTTCGGCATTTTTGAACGACGAGCGCATGGCGACCTACTTCCGTGTGGCCGGTGTGGCTTACCTGCTCGTCGATAAAACCGACCCCGACACCAAGCCCGACATGCAGGCGAAGCTGCGGGGCATTTTCCCCGTGGTTTTTGAAAATGAAAACATGGCGCTGCTGGGAGTGGGGAATCCTCTGGGGTATGGATTTTTGGCGAGGGATTTTCTGCAAACCGGCACCGATTCGCCCGAGACGGCCATCGCTGCGATTGGTGGAGCCGAGCACAATTTGGCCATGATCCAAACCAGCGGCCTCGCCGTCGACGAGCCGGGGCTGCGTGGAAAGATCATCGAAGGCCGCATCGCTGCCTCCGAAGGCAAAGTGCTCGATAAAGGCAAGGCGTTCGCACGGGCGACAAGGCGCGAGGGCGGCACATATCAGAGGGTGGAGTTCGAACCTGCGGGCGAAAGCGGTTGGCTGATCTTCAACGAGGCCTGGCATCCGGATTGGACAGCGCGCGAAGGTGTCGAGGAGCGCAAAATCCACCGCGCCATGCTGGCTTTCTCGGCCGTTCAAACGACCGGCCAAGCAGGCGTCGCCTTCGAATTCCAGCAACCCTGGTGGTATAATCACTGCGCTTGGACCTCCCTCGCTGGCTGGGCTGTGGCGCTGGGCTTGTGCGTCTTTCTTCCCAGAGGCAGGTCCTCCTCGACTTGAATTAGCAAGCTTTCATCCAAGGCAAAATGAAAGGAAATGTTGCCTGACCCGGCCGGAACGCCGACGTCCTCGTCGGCATCATCGCCTCATAGCAATGACACTCTGGCAACTCCGCCAAACCCAGTGCGTCAAAATGCGAGGCCAATTCTTGCACTTGATGGATTCAAAGGCGCGTTAAGCGCCATTAAATATCAATAATTTATGCCTTCTCTGAAAAAGCGTTGTCAAGAGGGTAATTTTCTTTTCATTTATTATCAGTAGCTTGCAAATAATGCGCAGTCGACCGTTTCAGATATTTGC
>JBILWM010000009.1:0-56174 GCA_044369905.1 Terrimicrobiaceae bacterium
AAACTTTCGGCGACTTCTTGGATTTTCATTCCCATGCTCATGCCAAAAGGGAATGGAGTTGTCTAACTATTTTTCACTCGTCCAAGACACACGGCGCATGAAGGCTTTTCAGGTGAAATGTCTCTGACTACCTGCATCGACACATGGGAAAGGCGAGCACTTGGGACAAACTCATCATTGCCAAGGAGCCTGTGGTCCGTCATCTCGCGCAGCACCTCGAACACGAGTGGATTCTCAATTGGCAACCCGGCCTCGCCGACCCACTCGTCCGGGATCTGTTTCAGGATAAGGGCGGCATCATCAAAGCCGCCAACGCGTGGGGGTTTCCGATTCCAGAGAGTAAGGTTTGCGGCACGGTGAGTGAACTGAAAGCCTTCGCCACAGCCGTCAATGGGACAGTTATTGTGAAGCCGATGAATGGCAGTGGAGGGGAGGATGTATCCCTTATGCGGATGAGTGCGAAACCTACCACCAGCCTGATCTTCCCACTACTCGCCCAACGGTTCATTGAAGGCGAAATGGGCGTCGTCGAGATGTTTTGTTCTAAGGGCGTGGTGAAAGGCTGGCTGGCGTCCAAAATGCTTGTTAAACCCGGCCAAGGATTTGGCGCCTCGATAGCCCGCCTCTTCCGTCATGAACCGGATCTCGCGCCGATCGTGGAGTGCCTCGCCCAGAAAACACGCTTTGAAGGGTTTTGCGGATTCGATTGGATACGTGAGAAAAACAGCGGCAAGCCGTATGTGGTGGAGTTCCATCCGCGAACAACCTCCGGTTTGCGTTTCGGAAAAGCCTGTGGGGTTTCATTTTCCCGGATCGCTGCCGAGTGGAAGGACAGCGCGACCGCCACTTCCCCCAAAACTCAACGGCCAGGCTGCGATATCGAAGCCCATTACTTCTCGGCGGATTTCCTGCGCTGCATCAGACAACGCGACTGGAAAGGCCTGCGCCAGTGGCTTCCACGCCGCAACCGATACCACGACATCTACTGGGACGATCCAGCACTCCTGCTAACTCAAAGCCGCCAAATGCTGGAGCGTAGCGTTAAGTTACTTTTCAAAAATACCTTGCGATAATTTTGAGGTGTTTTCAGGAAGTAAGCAAGCGGATTGCGGAGGAACGAAGCCCTGTGAATTCCGAGCCAAGCAATCTTGGGACAAGGCAGAAGTTGTAACTCCAAAGATTTGAAGCATCATCTTCGAATATGGCACAAATCTTCGCGCGAGGAGGTTAGTTCCAGGATTTACATACGCCTTTGCCCCGTGCTAATTCTTCGCGCATGAACACTCTCCTCTCCACGATCCGCCAAGCCGCTGCTGATGGAAAACTTCTTTCCGAGTCCGCAAAAAATATCGAGAGCCTGCTTTCGAAAAGCGCCTCGCCGGTGGATCAAGCCTCGGTGGCGGAGTTGGTGGCTGCCGGCAATTGGGGCGAGTTGGACAACCGCTTTTTTCGCACGCTGGCTTTTGGAACGGGCGGGCTGCGCGGCAAGACGATTGGCGCGGTGGTGACCACAGTCGAGCGGGGAAATCCCCAGGCGCTCGGGCGTCCGGAGTTCGCCTGCGTGGGAACGAATGCGATGAACACCTACAACATCAGCCGAGCCACTCAGGGGCTTGTGCACTATGTGAAGGAGTATTTCGCCAAGAGCGGCCGTGCGGGAAAACCGGCTGTCTGTCTCTGCCATGACACGCGGTTTTTTTCGCGCGAGTTCGCCGAGTTGGCTGCAAAAATCATCACCGATCTGGGCTGCAACGCCTACCTTTTCGAGGGACCCCGTTCCACGCCGGAGTTGTCCTTTGCCGTGCGCCATGTGAAGGCCCAAGCGGGCATCAACCTCACCGCGAGCCACAATCCGCCGGAATACAACGGCTATAAAGTTTACTTCGAAGACGGCTGTCAGGTCACCGAGCCACACGCGTCGGCGATCATCGATCGCGTCAATGCGGTGGAGTCCGAAAGCTTCACGCCAGTGGCGGAGAGCGAGCGTGGTCGCGTCATTCCAATGGGAGCGGACATTGACGAGGCCTACATGGAGAGGCTTGCCACCTTGCCGATCGATCCCGAGCTGATCCGCCGCGAGAACTCTCTCAAGATCGTTTACACCCCTCTACACGGCGTCGGCGGAGTCATCATCAAACCCATGCTCAAGCGGCTCGGATTCCAATGCGACGGCGTGGCCGAGCAGGAAATTCCCGATGGACGCTTCCCCACGGTGAAGTCGCCGAATCCTGAAAATGCCGAAGCGCTCTCGATGGCGATTGCCCAGGCCGACCGCACTGGCGCGGACCTCGTCATTGCCACCGACCCGGATGACGACCGCATGGGCATTGCCGCGCGGGATGCGGAAGGCAAAATGCATCTTATCACCGGCAACCAGATCGGCTCGATCCTCGCCTGGTATAGGGCAACAAAGTTTTTTGAATTCGGCATCCTCAATGACTCGAACCGCTCGCGCGGCGTGATCATCAAGACATTCGTCACTACCGATCTTCAGAAGGCGATTGCGGAAAAATTTGGCCTACGCTGCGTGGAGACGCTCACCGGTTTCAAATACATCGGCCAAAAGCTGGGCAACTACGAGGCCGCCATTCCGGCGACTCTGCGCCCCGACTACACCGCTCTCTCCGAGGAGGAGACGCGCCGCCTGCGCCTCGAGCACTCGAGCTTCTATGTCTTCGGCGGAGAGGAGAGCTACGGCTACAGCGCATCGGATTTTGTGAGGGACAAGGATGGCAACTCCGCCGCCGTCCTCATCGCCGAGGCCGCCGCTTACGCGAAATCCCAGGGCCTCACACTCGTTGGCCTTCTCGACCGCATCTTCGCCGAGTTCGGTGTTTACCTCGAGCGCGGTGAATCGCTGACGATGGATGGTGCCGAAGGCGCGGCTCAAATCAAAAAGCTCGTCGCCTCCTACGCCGCGAACCCGCCCGCCGAGATCGACGGCGCCAAGGTCACTGGAATCCTGAATTTCGCCACCGACACGATCCACGACATCGAAGGCGACCGCATTCCCGCCGAGGCTATGCTCATGATTACGCTCGCCGACCGCCGCCGCGTTGCGGTGCGACCCTCGGGCACCGAGCCGAAAATCAAATACTACATGTTCGCCGCGCAGACTCCCGAAGCCGGAAAATCCTTCACCCCCGCCGAAGTCGCCGCCGCGCGCGAATCCGTTACGGCCTCGCTCGCCAGCCTCTGGAAAAACCTCGCCGCCGACGCCAAGGCCCGCTTGGCGTGAAGGTGCTTGCCGGTGGGATCTGGAACCTATGAAAAATCCTGATGTGCGTTGGCTTCAGCGTTTCCAGAACTTTGAACGGGCGCTGGCACAGCTGGATAGTGCAGTCGAACTTTCGCGCCAACGGGGATTAAGCGAACTGGAGAGGCAAGGGTTGGTGCAGGCTTTCGAGTTCACGCATGAACTCGCTTGGAATGTGATGAAGGATTTTCTGGAGGAAAGTGGTCAGAGCGGCATCTATGGATCAAGGGATGCCACGCGGTCCGCACTTGCGGCCGAGCTGATTGAGAACGGCGATTTATGGATGCGGATGATCGCGAGTCGCAACCAAACCACGCACACCTACAACGAGGAAACGGTAGAGGATATTTGCTCCGCCATCGTCAACGAGTATGCGGGGGCATTTGCAAACCTGCGAAGAAGCATGGCGGATTTGCGGGAGCGCGCGACATGAAGGATGCCGTGCCGCCAAGCGTCGCAGAAGAAATCCGTGCGGTGTTCAGGCGTCACCCGGAAGTCGAACGCGCCACGCTCTTCGGCTCGCGCGCCAAGGGAAATTTCAGGGAAGGGTCTGATATTGATTTGGCTTTGGAGGGGGATGCGCTGGAGGGTCGGCATCTGGCGACAATGCTCGGCGAATTGGAGGAAACGCCGATTCCCCAAAAGGTGGATCTTTTGCTGAAAAAGACTCTTCGTCATCAAGAGCTCTTGGACCACATCGAGCGGGTGGGTGCGGTTTTTTATGAGAGGGAAGTCGCCGAGTCTTGATTCCGAATCCTGCTGCCCCTAACACCCTGTCGGTCGATGAAGATTCATAAAAACATTCCGCTTTTGGAGAGCATCCTTGCCGAGCGGGCGGAAGTGATCGGCGCGCAGTTCGAGCCCTACAAGAACCATGTTTACCGGGTCTTGAATTTTTGCTTCGCGTTTCATGAGTGCCACGGCGACGACGAGGAGAAACTGATCATCGCCGCCTGTTTTCACGACCTTGGCATGTGGCCGGGGGATGTTGTCGACTATCTGGAGCCGTCGATCGCGCTGGCTCAAGAGTATTTGCAGCGCACCGGCAAAGCGGACTGGACCGATGAAATCTCGGAGATGATCAACCTGCACCACAAATTCCGTTCTGCGGCCGACAGCCGGTTCCCGCTGGTCGAAGTCTTTCGCAAGGGCGACTGGGTAGATGCCACGCAGGGCGTGCGCCGATTCACGCTATCCCGCGCCGATGTGAAATCCGTCCAAGCCGCATTTCCCAATCTCGGCTTTCACAAAAACCTCGTGAGGCTTGCCTGGGGACAATTCATGCGGCATCCGCTCAATCCACTGCCCATGATGAAATGGTAGCCGCAGCGAACCGCGCCCGCTTTTCTCACACAGCGGGCCTGCCCATGAAGCCGATGAGGAGGCGTGTCAGGACGACATCCTCCGCGCCTTGGCTGGTGATGAGTTGGAGATTGGCGTCGGCGCAGGCGTGGAAGGCGCGCTGGAGTTCTTCGAGCTCATAGTGAACGGAGCTTTTGGCGGCGATGCCGAGGCCGTAGGCGTTGAGGCTGCCGTCCTTTTTGCGGGGCAGAAAATCCGTTTCCTCGGCTGGGAGCTTGGCGAGGGTGCCGGTGAAAAAATGGGCTTCGGCGGGCGGGCGGATCTTGTGGCGGATGAGCAGGCTTTTTGCGAGAAGGAGGTTTCGAACGGTCGGAACGATCGATGCCAGAAGGATGCCGACACCTTTTTCTCCTTGGTAAAAAAGTTGCTCAAGGGTTTCAAGAGCCAGCGGGAGGTTGCGGGCGGAGATGGCGTTGCCGATATCAAAGACGCCGCTCTCGCGTGTCGCCGGGACGAGGTCGCGCACATCGCGCTCGCCAACGGGGTGGCCGGGACCGAAAGCTGTTTCGATTTTATCGAGTTCGCTGTGGAGTTGCGCGGAATCAAGGCCAACACGCGCAGCGAGGACCTCGACGGCGTCGGCCGAAATCTTCAATCCTCTGGCGCGCACCTGCTGCATGGTCCAAGTGATGATCTCCTCCTCGCCAGCGCCAAAACCCAGCGTGGGCTTATCGTGCAGAGTGGTGGTCCCGGCTTTCGAGAGGCGCTTGTAGGTCGAGCGGCGCTTGTCCGCAGCGGGAGCGCTGAGAAGAAAAGTGACGCCATCCGGCAAGCCCTCATCGAGCAGGTCGCAAAGCTGCTCGACAACCGTGATGACATTTTCCGAACGGCCAGCGACGCTATCGGCAAGAAAGGTAGCGCTCTTTAACCAGACGAGTTTCGTGCCGCCCAGAAACGGCATGGTGGCGAGGGATTGCATCGTCTCCCGGGTGCGAGCGATAGAGGCATCAACCGTTTCCACTGCCCCATCGATAATCTCCAAACCAAATGCATCCGCGCCGGGAGCTAGCGTGGCGGCGAGTTCAGAGGCGGCGCGCTTGACGGCGGCGTCATCCGAGCCGCTGATGAAATGAATCGCTGATGAGGTTTTTTTTGCGGCCATTGGGAATGCGGGAATCTTGGCGGCAGGCTCGCAGGATTGCAAAATTTCTTCGTCATCCACCGCCGGTCGGCCGTAACATGAGCGCTTCACTTTTTTGCCATGTCACACATCAAGCTCTTCATTCCGGGTCCGATCGAAGTTTCCGAAAAAACCTTCCGCGCCATGTGCACGCCGATGATCGGCCACCGCGGATCAGAGTTCAAAAAACTCTACGGTGGCATCCAGCCGCGCCTGCAGGCCCTCTTCGGCACCCAGCGCCCAGTCTTTCTCTCCACCTCGTCCGCTTGGGGAGTCATGGAAGGCGCGATCCGTAATCTCACGGCAAAAAAAGTCCTCAACGGCATGTGCGGCGCGTTTTCGGACAAATGGTTTGATGTCAGCAAGCGCTGCGGCAAGGAGGCAGCGGCTCTTCAAGTGGAGTGGGGCCAGTCCATCGAGCCGGACATGATCCGCGCCAAACTCTCCGAGGGCGGATTTGATACTTTCACTCTCATCCACAACGAAACCTCCTGCGGCGTGCGCAATCCGCTTCCCGAGATCGCAGCTGTCCTGCGTGAATTCCCCGAGGTGATGTTCATCGTGGACAGCGTTTCTTCTTTTTCCACACAGCCGATTCCGATGGATGAACTCGGCATCGATGTGTTGCTCACAGGCAGCCAGAAAGCGTTGGCCATGCCTCCGGGCCTAGCGCTCTTCGCCGTCTCCGAGCGTGCGATGAAACGCGCCGAGTCGATCAAAGACCGCGGATACTATTTCGACTTTGTGGAATTCGCCAAAAACCAAGAGCAGGACATGACGCCCAGCACGCCGGCGATTTCGCTGATCTATGCCCTCGAGTCCAAGCTGGATGACATTTTCACCGAGGGCGTCGAAGCCCGCCACGCACGCCACGCCGCGCTGAACGCACAGGTGCACGAGTGGGTCTCCGCCCGTGGATTCGAGTTCTTCGCACCCGAAGGCCGCCGCTCGCTCTCCCTGACCTGCGTGAAAAACAACCGCGAAATCGATGTCGCGGCTTGGATCAAACGCCTCCGTGAGAAACACCGCTTCGTCATCGATGGCGGCTACGGCAAACTCAAAGGAAAAACCTTCCGCATCTCGAACATGGGCGACGAAACACGCGAATCGATCGCACAACTACTCGCCGCCCTAGACGACACGCTCGAATAAGCGGGAAAAATCGGGGCGAGAGGATTTGAACCTCCGACCTCCTGGTCCCAAACCAGGCGCTCTACCAAGCTAAGCTACGCCCCGCAATCGAGAGTGAGAACCTAACAGCACGGGAAGGGTTGTAAAGCCCCGCCTGTCTCTCCGCTTTCGGCTCTCAAGATTTACATCACTCCCATGCAGGGCGGCGCATCAAAAAACGCCAGAGCACAGGCAGCAGGAACAGGGCAAAGAGGGCATTCAATGCCACGCCAAGAGCGCAGTTGATGCCGAGAGATGCCAAGCCAGTGGTCTGCGCGGCGGCCAAAGAGCCAAAGCCCGCGACGGTGGTGGCCGCGCAGAGCCCGAGGGCTTTTCCAACATCTGCGAATGCGGCGGTTGCATTGCCATTGTTTTGCCGCAGGGCGAAAATCATGTGAATGCTATAGTCCACCCCGGCGCCAATGGTGAGGGTGACAGAGCAGAGGTTCAGAAAATTCCACTCCAGCGAACAAAGACGCATCAGGCCCGTCATTGCCAGAAGGCTAAGGCTTGTGATGCCCAATACGAGCAGCGTATCCCGAAAACTACGCAACGATAGAAACAAGGCGGCGCCAAGCACGGCGAGAAAGGCCGCGCCAGCCAATAAGCCGTGTCCAAGAGCATGCTTTGCGAGGGCGTCGCCGAGTTTGTGCCACCCCGTCATGTAGATGTCCTGTGCGGCCAGCGTGTCGATGAGGGCGGAGACGGCGGTGGGATTTTGGTCAGATTCGACGGCGACCCCGCACGCTGCAAAGTCGGGGCCGAGGAGGCTCATGGTGCGTCTGGCGATCCAGTCGAAAGATGCATTTCCGCGCAAGGAGGGAGAGGCCAATGACTGCCAGCCCTGCCATTGATCCATAATGCCTGTGGTCAGAAAAGTGCCCGATTCGGAAAAGCCAGCGCCGCTGAGCAACGAACAGAGCACCTTACTATCAGCTATAGGCACGGAGGCCGAAGAAAGGTTTGTTTTTAAAAACTCAGCATGTGGCCACAGGGCATCGGGAACGTCGAAGCTGGATATAAGGCCGTCTTTCCGCGCCTGCTCAAGGGCTGCGCGGGCGCGGGCGAGTTTTTCGGAAATGATCGATTCGGATTCACCTGCTGCGATGATGTTGAGGACATCGTGGTTGTTGCCCAGCGCAAGGCTGAGGCGATCCAGTGTCGGGTAGGCAACACTCGCGCGAGGTCGCATGGAATTTGTGTCAGTCGTCCAGCGGGGAAAACCGAGCAGCGTCAAGGCGCCCACGGAGATCACAAGGATGGCGAGGGAAAAGGTTTTCCCCAAACCGAGCAGGCGCGGATTGATAGGGCGTGAGTGGCGCGGCGCGGGAAGCGGCATTTTTTGAAGATCACTCGCATAGAAAAAAATCATGAGCAAAGCGCCAGCCATCACGCCGATTGCAACGGTTGTGCCGAGTTGCGCAATGCCCGGCAGGCCTGAAAGATTCAGGCTGAGAAAGGCTGCCGCTGTGGTTGACGCTCCAGCTAGGATGCCCGGGGTTGTCGCCGCGCGGAGTTCCTGAAGAGTGCCTCCATGCTCAATGCGCCGTTGGTAGAGAATGAAGCCGTAATCCACGGTCAGCCCGGCAAGGATGGCGGCGAAGCCGACACTGATAATTGAAAGCCCAGGAAAGATCAGCGCCGTGAGGCCAAGCGCGATGGCAAAGCTGCAGCAGACATAAAAAAGCAATCCCCAAAGCGGCCGCAGGCGCCGATAGGCGAGAAGGAAGATGAGCGCAGCGAAGACGAGCGAAGAAATGGACGATCCACGCATGTCGCGCTCCATGGCGCTTGATATTTCATGCACAAATGCCGGCTCACCTGTCCATCCAACCCGGGCGCTCATGCGCTCGGGCGAGGCGGATTGCCACGCGCGAATCCGATCAGTGACTCGAAGCACCCAGTCCCTTGGCGGGTCCGGCGAGACGGGGTTCACATAAAGAAGGCGGGTTTTGCCATCCTCCGAGGAAAACTCGCGATTTGCCATGTCCGGCGCGGCGGAAGAAGGGAGCGCCGAAAGCAAATTCAGCGGATCATAGGCAAGGCGGGCGATTTCCTCCGGAGCCAATGTCGTTGAAAGGCGTTCGACTGCCGCCGCAGCGCGCTCGCCTGCACTCGCAGGTGATAAATTTTCCAGTGTCGCCTGAAATTTATCCGGAGCCTGATTGAGCAGCGCATAAGCCGCCAGAGGGACAAGCTCGCGAGGGTCCGAAGCCCAAGGAGGCGCGCTGTGGACTATGAGATCAGACGAGGAGCGAAGTTCTCCAGCCAACGAATTAGACAGATCGCCTGCCGAGGCGGCATCCTTGCCCTCGACCAGCACGATCAACTCACGCGGCTGCCCGAAATGACCGAGAAAAACCTTGAGTCCCCTCACCGGCACAAGATCCTGCGGCAAGAGATCAAGAACATTGGCATCCACCCGAATGCGGGCCAACCCCACAACAGTCGCCACAAGGAGCGCAGCGATCAAAACAAACCGCCAGCGGGACAATTGTTTCATGAAAGTGGAAGGCAGGTCGGCGGCCATGGAGCAGGAAACCTGTTTATCAACCGCAGGGCGTTCCTCGTCGAGGGGGAACGCACATTTCAGGATTCCACCCGATATGGAACTTGATTCTTTGGGGCGCATTTTCCAGTTTGTGCACCCGATGACTCGGAACTTTTTTTCGCTCGTAGATTTACGCCCCCTTCATTCGACCGCCCTCGTGGCAACCCTGCTCTGCGGTTTGTTTTTTGCGGGCTGTAAAAAGAAGGATGCAGAGGGAAATCCCAACGAGATCGTGATCGGCGAGTTTGCCTCGCTCACGGGAGCGACCGCGAGCTTCGGGCAGTCAGCGCACAAAGGCGTTCGCATGGCGGTGGACGAGGTGAATGCCAACGGGGGTGTGCTCGGCAAAAAAGTGCGCCTTGTCACCGAGGACGACCAATCCAAAGCCGGCGAAGCGGCAACGGTCGTGCGGAGGATGATCTCACGCGAAAAACCGGTCGCCATCATTGGCGAGGTCGCGTCCTCCCGTTCTTTGGAAGCGGCGCCCATCTGCCAGCAAAACAAAATCCCCATGATCTCGCCCGCCTCGACAAATCCCAAGGTCACGGAGACCGGAGACTATATCTTCCGCGTTTGTTTCATCGATCCCTTCCAGGGCTCGGTCCTCGCGAAGTTCATGCTCCAGCGCGGCTGGAAAAAGGCGGCCATCCTCACCGATGTGAAACAGGACTACGCTGTGGGACTCACGGATTTCTTCAAAGACTACTTCACAAAAAACGGCGGCACCATTGTGAGCGAGCAGAGCTACAGCTCGGGCGACAAGGATTTCAAAGCCCAGCTCACTTCGATCCGCAGCGCCAATCCCGAAGCCATCCTCGTGGCAGGCTACTACAACGAGGCCGGCCTCATCGCCAGCCAGGCCCGCGAGTTGGACATCAAGGTCCCGCTGCTCGGCGGCGATGGCTGGGACTCGCCATCCCTCGTCGAGGTCGCTGGCGATTCCATGGAGGGCAATTTTTTCTCCAACCATTTTTCAGCCGAGGACAAGTCGCCCGCCGTGCAGAACTTCCTCGCAAAATACAAAACCAAATACATCGAGAGCCCCGATGCCATGTCGGCACTGGCCTATGATGCCACCATGCTCCTCTTCGATGCCATGAAACGCGCCGCAACAACGGAATCCCCCGCTCTCCGCGACGCCATCGCCTCCACAAGCGGCTTCCCGGCGGTCACGGGCAACATCACGCTCGACGCCAGCCGGAATGCGAGTAAGTCCGCCGTGATCCTCCAAATCCAAGACGGCAAATTCCGCTTTGTGGAAACCGTGGCTCCCTGATCCCGAATTCCCGTGGACTGGGCCAACCTCACGCAGCAACTCATCAACGGCCTCTCGCTGGGCGCGATCTACGCCCTCATCGCGCTGGGATACACGATGGTTTACGGCGTGTTGCGGTTCATCAACTTTGCGCATGGCGATGTGTTCATGATCGGCGCCTTCGCGGGGTTGTATGTGCACCGGTGGCTGAAGCCATTTTTCCAGTGGATGCCAGAGTTTCTGTCCGCGTTGGTCGTGCTCCTGCTTTCCATGGCGATTTGTGCGGCGCTTGGCGTCCTCATCGAAAAACTCGCCTACAAGCCGCTCCGGCAACGCTCGCGCCTTACGGTGCTCATCACAGCCATCGGCGTTTCGCTGCTGCTTTCCTACGGCGCGCAACTCCTCTTTGGAGCGGCCCCGAAGGGTTTCCCGCAACTGATAAAAAACGAAACCCACAACCTGGCAGGAACAGTTTCCATTACGACCGAGCAGATCGTCGTGCTTGCCGTGACGATTTTGCTTCTGGTTTCGCTTCGTTTCATTGTTCAGAAAACCCGCATGGGCCTTGCGATGCGCGCGCTGTCGAACAACCCAACCGCCGCATCGCTCATGGGCGTGAACACCGACGCCGTCATTTCCTTCACCTTCGGCCTGGGATCCGCTCTGGCAGCGGCCGCCGGTATTTTCTTTGCGATGCTTTACCAAGCCATCGACCCCTTCATGGGCATACTCCCCGGCATCAAAGCCTTCGTGGCGGCCGTGCTCGGCGGGATAGGAAATATCACCGGAGCCGCGCTGGGCGGTGTGATTATCGGCCTCGTGGAAACTCTCGTCGTCGGATACAGCAAAAACATCGGCATTCCGCCCGGATTCCGCGACGCCGTTGCGTTTGTGATCTTAATTTTGATCCTCATGTTCAAACCAGCCGGACTCCTCGGAAAGTCCGAACGGGAGAAGGTCTGATTCCGTGAAGAAGCACGCCGCTCATATCGCCCTTGTTGCCGGTTTGGCCGCCAGCGCCGCCCTCTATGCCATGGCTCCGCAGCTCGATGATTACGCCGTGAACATCCTCGTGCTGGCAGGAATCAACATCATCCTGGCGGTAAGTCTGAATCTGGTGAATGGCCACACCGGCCAGTTCTCGCTGGGCCACGCGGGCTTCATGGCCGCAGGAGCCTACACATCGAGCATCATCACACTTTCACTGGCGCCAGTTCTTGCGAAGGCGCCGGAATGGCAATCCCAGGTGGCATTTTTGGCGGCTCTGCTTGCGGGTGGCGTCTTTGCAGCCTTCTGCGGCTTCCTGGTCGGCGTGCCATCGCTGCGACTGCGCGGCGATTACCTCGCCATCGTCACGCTCGGCTTCGGAGAAATCATCCGCGTAGTGATTCAAAACACCGATGCACTTGGAGGCGCGCCCGGCCTCGAAGGCATTCCGCCTTACACCAATCTGCTCTGGACCTTCGGCATCGCGACCATCTGCATCTATGTCGTGGCCAGCCTTGTGAATTCGACTTACGGACGCGGCTTCATCGCCGTGCGGGATGACGAGATCGCCGCCGAGGCCATGGGAATCAACACTACAAAATACAAGGTTGCCGCATTCGTCGTCGGAGCCTTCTTCGCCGGGCTCGCAGGCGGACTCTATGCCCACTTCATCAGCTACATCGCGCCGGAGGGCTTCAATTTCCTGAAATCGGTGGATGTCGTGGTGATGGTTATCCTCGGTGGAATGGGAAGCACGCCGGGCGTGGCGGCGGCGGCTGTTTTGCTGACCCTGCTCAACGAACTCCTGCGCGATTTCGAGCAATACCGGATGATCGTTTTTGCGCTATTGCTCATTGTTTTAATGATCGTTCGTCCGCAGGGGCTGCTGGGTAACTTCCAGCGCCGGAAACGAAAGGCCCCGCAAGGATGAGTGAGTTGTTGAAACTCGAGCGCGTGACCATGCAATTCGGCGGCCTTCGCGCCGTCGGGGATTTGGATTTTCACATCGCGCCAGAAGAAATGGTCGGCCTGATCGGACCGAATGGTGCCGGGAAGACGACCGTGTTCAATATCATCACCGGCGTTTACAAACCCACGAGTGGCGCAGTGCGCTTCGACGGGGTGTCACTCCACGACAAGAAAGCCCACCGCATCACCGCACTCGGCATCGCCCGCACTTTCCAAAACATCCGCCTCTTCGGTTCGCTGACAGTTTTCGACAATGTGCGCACAGCCATGAATGGCCGCCTCCGCCACGGCATCATCCACTCGCTCACACGAGGCCCTGCGTTTCGCGCTGAAGAGGAGCGCATTCGCGCTGAGGTTCTCGGCCTTCTGGATATTTTCGGTCTCAAAGACGACGCCACTCGCCAAGCGAGCGACCTTCCCTACGGCGACAGGCGGCGCTTGGAAATCGTGCGCGCCCTCGCCACCAGCCCGCGCTTGCTCCTGCTTGATGAACCCGCCGCAGGCATGAACCCTACAGAAAAGGTGCGCCTCATGGAGTTGATCCATTTTGTTCAGGAAAAATTCCGCATCGCCGTGCTCTTGGTGGAACACGACATGCGCGTAGTGATGGGTGTTTGTCAGCGAATCGTTGTCCTCGACCACGGCCAGAAAATCGCCGAAGGCACACCGGAAGCGATTCAGCGGGATTCCAAAGTGATCGAAGCCTATCTCGGAGAGGAGACACACCATGCTTGAGATTCGAGACCTCCAAGTCAGCTACGGCGGCATCGCCGCGCTGCACGGAATCTCCCTCCAAGTCCCTGCCGGGAGCATCGTGACGCTAATCGGCGGCAACGGGGCCGGGAAATCCAGCACGCTTCGCGCGATTTCCGGTATCGCCAAGGTCACAGGCGGCTCGGTTGTCTTCGAGGGGCGCGACATCACAAACAAACCCGCCCATGAAATTGTGGCCCTCGGCATCGCGCACTCGCCCGAGGGACGCATGGTTTTTTCGAACCTCACCGTTCTTGAGAATTTGCAAATGGGTGCCCACCTTCGGCGCGACCGGAACGCCATCGCCTCCGATCTCGAACGCATATTTGGACTCTTCCCGAGATTGAAGGAACGCCTCCAACAAGCCGCAGGAACACTCAGCGGCGGGGAACAGCAGATGCTCGCCATCGCACGAGCCCTGATGTCGAAGCCGAAATGCCTCCTCCTCGACGAACCCTCGCTCGGCATCGCCCCGCTCCTCGTCCAAACCATTTTTTCCCGCATTGTGGAAATCAACCGCGAGCTGGGCCTAACCATCCTCCTGGTGGAACAAAACGCCAACCTCGCCCTGCGCATTGCCAGCCACGGCTATGTGCTCGAAACCGGCCGCGTCATCCTCAACGACACCGCCGAGAGCTTGCGCTCAAACCCCGCCGTCCGCTCCGCCTACCTCGGCGAATCGCTCCAGCCATAGGCCGCATTCCCTATTCCCGGTCGAACACCGCAGGAAGAAGCAGTTGCCACATGGGCCTGCGGCGCAGGATCACATCGGCATCCACCGTGGAACCGATTGCCAAGGCCACAGGGGATTCTGTGACATCCACCGTGGCTTCGTAACGCCTCACGCCGCCGGGAACGCTTTCCGGAAACGAAGGCTCGGTGGAAACATTGCGCAGGATTCCATGGGCGTGACCGTATTTGAACCAGGGAATCGAAAGGGGGCGCATGATGACCTCCTGACCAGGAGCGACCCGGATGATCTTTTCCTCGGCGAGGAAGATTTTGACGCGGTTAGCCGGCCCGCGCGAGATGTGGGCGAGTTTTTCACCGGCGTCCACGGACATCCCCGGGCGGCGTTTCTCGACGAGAGTGATAATTCCATCCTCCGGCGCGCGGATGAGGCAGCGCTCGACCATGGCGGCGACGTTGTCCCTCTCGACCTTCCAGCGGCCCACAACGGCTTTGGCAGCTGCAGTCTCCGCTTCGGCTTCGGCGATGACCTGCTCGCGGTAGCCGCTGCGGAGGATATCGAGTTTCTCTTGAATTTTCTCGACCTCGCCGCGCGCCACTTCGCGCTGGGCGAGCGAGCGGTCGTAATCCTGCCGACTCGCGCCACCGGTTTTGCTGAGACTCTCGTAGCGGTCGCATTCGCGCTCCGCGAGGGCGAGTCGCTCGTTCGCCTGGTTGAGTTCCTCGGGCACATGCCAGAATTCCTTTGGCAGCGGCAGGCCACTCGTCTTTTGGAGTTGGGCCTCTTTCAAGCGAAGCGTGGCCTCAGCCTCCGCCAGCGAGGCTCCGGCGGAAGCCGCCCGCTGCGTGTAAAGAATGGAGTCCAACTCAAACAGGATGTCCCCCTTTTTCACGGCCCCTCCCTCCTGACAACGAATCGCAGCAAGAAGTCCGTCCTGCGGGGAAAAAACATGATCATCGTCCTGCGCCCTCACTACGCCGGTAGCAGGAACTTTTTCATCCACCGGCAGCAGCAACACAATCACGACAATCAAGGGAACGATCAAAAATGCCGCTGTAAAAATGAGAAACCGCATGCGGCGCAGGCGCATCTGGATCGATGAGGAAAAGGCGGACATACGAAAAGACTTCAGGCAGCCGCCTGCGCAACGACGGAGAGCTTCTGCAGATTGCGGTAGGGACCCTCCACCGCAATGAGTTCCTGATGGGTGCCCAACTGCGCGAGGCGGCCGGACTCCATCACGGCAATGCGATTGGCACGGCGGATCGTGCTGAGGCGGTGCGCAACGATGAACACCGTGCGGCCTTCCATGAGCGTGTCGAGGGACTGCTGCACAAGCGCCTCACTTTCGTTATCGAGCGCGCTGGTGGCCTCGTCGAAAATCAAAATACGGGGGTCTTTCAATAAACAACGGGCGATGGCGATCCGTTGGCGTTGTCCGCCGGAAAGCGTGGCACCGCCTTGGCCTACCTGCGCTTTGAGCCCGCCATCCATCTTGGCGATGAATTCCCACGCATTCGCCAACTCGGCGGCGCGGCGCACCTCGTCCTCGGTCGCATCCGGCCGCCCGTAGCGGATGTTTTCATCAATCGAGCCCGAAAAGAGAAAGTTGTCCTGGAGGACAATGCCGATCTGCTGGCGATAAATGTCGTAGTCCAGCGTGCGCAAATCATGGCCGTCGATGCGGATCACTCCCGCTGAAGGATCATAGAACCGCGTGAGAAGGCTGATGAGCGTGGACTTGCCGCTGCCGCTCGGGCCGACGAGGGCGATGATCTCGCCCGCAGGAACACTCAAGCTGAAGTCGTTCACGGCAACACCGCGGTCATAGGAAAAACTCACATGGTCAAAATCCACCGCTCCGCGAAGAACAGGCAGTTCGATGGGATTCGGGATTTCGGTGATGTTCGGCCGTATGTCGTGGAGGCTAAGAATCCGCTCGAAGCCGGTTCGCGCGCTGGTGCTGATTTGAATGAGGCTGGAGAGGTTTTGCAGCGGACCATAGAGCATCATGAGATAGCTCGTGAAGGCCACAAACGAACCAAGGGACATAGTGCCAGACATCACGCTGCTCGCGCCCCAGAGCAGGACGGAGCCATAAACAAAGGCGAAAATCGTCGCCAGGAAGAGCCACATGCGAATGCCCATGAGAGACAACTCCAGCTCGTGGGGAAAATTTTCGCGAATGCGCTGGATGAAGCGCCTGCGTTCATGATCCTCCTGGGCAAAACATTTCACGACCTTTATGCCAGTGAATGTCTCTCCCAGCGTGCCTGCCAAAGCCGACTGGCGCTCCTGCACATCGTGCGAGCGAGTATGGAGTCCGCGCCGATACAGGTGGATCACGGCAAAATAAACAGGCAGGCTCGCCGTGCAGAAGAGAGCCATTTTCCAATTCAGGAAAAACATGATCGTCATCGCCAAGGCGAGGGATACCAGACTGTTTGAAATGGTTGTGAGCGCCGTATTGATAAACTGCTGCACAGCGGTGGCATCATGGACCACGCGGTTCACAAGACTCGCCGTGCGCTGGGTTTCGTAAAACGAGAGATGCAGCATCTGAAGGTGGTGGAACAAGGCGCGGCGGATGTCGAAGACCACGCGCTGGCCGGCATAGTAGAGCAGGTAGTGGTGTCCGTAACCCACGAGATAGCGCACGCCTTCGAGGATGAGAAAGGTCGCCACAATGCCTGCGAGGAACGGCACATTCCGTCCAGGAATCGCCTCATCGATGACGAGCTTCATGAAAAGCGGAGCCATCGTTGCAATCGATACCGTGATCAGGTTGCCAACAGCGGAGACGCCGAGCAGGCCCTTGTAGCGGCGGACATAGCCCCAAAACCGGGCGGCCACAGGCTTCGAACGATCACTCATCGTGAGTAAAAAAGGTTCATCTTGGATCTGTGGATCACGATGTCAGCACAGGCCTTCCTTGCATGCGAATGAAATTTTCAACGCGTCTCAAGAAGGGTCTTCGATTTTGAGGCCGGCCAGATCGGGTTGGAAGAGGTCGGGTGGGAGCTTGGGATTTCGCTCGATGAGGGTGAATTCCGTGGAGACTTCGCTGCCGTCGCGAAAGACCATTTCAAAGAGGGAAACGGCTCCGGTTGCAGCATCAAAGCGGATGCGCAGGGATTTCATGCCTTCGGCGAGGCGGGGATCCTTGGGACGGAGAAGGAGGTCCACCTGTCCGGCGGTATTCTCCAAGGAGAGAACTTCGAAACGGCGGGAAAATTCATCGAGCAAGACGGCGAACGGCACAGGCAATTCCTGAAACACGCGGCTCGCAGCGGAAGAGGCCGAAAGCCTGCGGGCGAGGGATTTTTTGGGTTCGATGACGAGGAAGTCGTTAGGGGATTTCACCACGAGCAGCTCCGCAGGATCGCCGACTTGCCAGCGAAAGCGTCCGTCCGCGCCAAACCAAACCGTGCCGGACTTTTTGAGCGGAATCCGAAGCGCAGGCAGGCGGCGGGTTTGAGTAAAATCCGCACGGAGCGAGCGGATGGTGGCCTGCTTGGAAATCCAGTCGCTCAGGATGGCTTGGGTGTCCTCCGCGCGAACGGGGAGAGTGAGCAGCACTATGAAAAAGAGAATGCAGCGTGTCATTGGCGTTTGATTTTGCCGCTTGGTGTAAGCGGGATTTTTTCCACGAAATGGATTTCGACAGGAACTTTGTGTGCAGACAATTCGCGGCGGCAGAGCTTAAGCAGATCAAGACGCGTTGGAGGTTCGACGCCGGCAGCGGCAACAACCTCGGCAATAGGAACCATGCCGAAGTCGGGGTGCTTGCGGGCAATAACGCGGCTGCATTCCACGGCGGGATGTGCATTCAAAACAAATTCGACCTCATCGGGAAAAAACTTCATTCCACCGATCGAAATGGCCGTGCTGGTGCGCCCGAGCAGGGTGATAAATTCTTGCTCATCGATCTCGGCGATGTCGCCCGTCGCAAACCATCCATCCCCATCCAAAATGTCAGCGCGGGGCTTCCAGGGAGACAGATAGGCATCCAAGCAGCCGGGCCCGCGCAGCAGAAGTTGGGAATCCTTCAGCTTGGCTTGGAAGGAGGGTTGCGGACGCCCTATCGAGGCCGGTCGAAATTCGGGTGCGGGCGAGTTTAGGCAAGGCAGGCCGACTTCGATAATGCCAAGCGCCTGGGCCGGGCAGAGGCCGAACTTTTTGTGAAAAGCCTGTGCTGTGGATGTCGAAAGCGGAGCCGTTGTGGAAACGGCCAACCGCCAGTGGATTCCCTCTCCGGAGGCCGCGCCGCAGAGCATTTCATAGTGAAAAGGCGCGGCATAAAGAACCGTCGCACCGCAGCGTTTCGAGACCTCGAGGAGGTCTCCCGGGAGATTCGAGTGGGGAAGCACAATGCCTGCGCCATGCCAGAGGTAGAGCATGATGGAGACGGCGAAATGGTGGGACATCGGCAGCACCCAGAGGATGCGGTCGGCAGGTGTGATGCCGAGACCGTCGTTTGCGGCTGTGATGCGGTCCAGCAGGGTTTTGTGGGAAAGCGTGATGCCCTTTGCGGAGCCAGTGGTGCCAGAGGTGAATCGGATAAATGCGGGGCGGATTTCAGTGAGAGGCTTGATCCAATCGGGAGGAGGTGACGCGCGGGCTGGGGATTCAAGAAGCACCGCGCCGACCTGGGTTTGCTTGACGATGACATCGAGGTGGACTTCTTCGATGAGGCGCTCTCGCTCGGGGGCGGAAAGCTCCGGAGCAATGGGAACGAAACACCCGCCGGCCCGCAGGATGCCGAGCGCGCAAGCTATGTATTCCACGCCGTCGGGACATTGAAGGCCGACACGCGGGCAAGGCAGGGACTCGATCAGCGGGCGAATCTGACCCGCAATCGCGGCGCTTTTTTTATCAAGCTCCGCATAGGTTGTTTCCTTCCCGTTGTGGAAAATGGCAACCGCATCGGGATTCCCTTTTTTGAAAATTTCCTCGGCGATGTTCATCTCAAAATGCAGCGGCGGCTTTGCCCGCTGCTTCACCTGTAGCCAAACATGTGCCGGTGACACGAATCGACGCCTGTGCCTCGTGCGTGCAGGAAATGCAGCGGCCAGCGACGAACAGATTCTCGAAAGTCCGCGAGCGGAGACAATCCAACGAAATACAGGTAGGACGGTTCTCAACAGGAAACCTGAAGCGCGGGCCCTTGGCATTCTCTCGCAATTCCAGAGGCCAGCATGCCAGCGCGGCTGGGTTTTCAACTGGCCTGCCTTGGAGAATGTCCTCCTCTGTGAGACAGGCCAAACCACTCACGCGGCGGCTCTCGCGAATGCCTGCCTGCGCGGGTGTGCAAGTGATGCGTGAATTTTCAAAACCTGCCGCATGACTCCGCAGAAAGCCGATGATTTCCAATACCACTCGGCGTCCACAAGCCTCAACGCGAGTGAGACATTCCGGCGAGCAAGGGTCGTAGGGATCCGCCTGCAAATCCAGTGTGGCCCACATTTCGCTTCGGCTCATGCCATAACGAAAGGCAACGCCCAGGGCTTCTGTGGGAAGCAGCCCTGATGTCACAGCGCCACTGAGAAGGTGGGCCAGCTTGAGTCGCGCATCTCCTTCCAGAGCACTTTCATCAGCCCCGCCAATTCCAAAAATGTAGGCCGGCCGCTGAAGGCGATCCGGCGGCGCGCATTCGAACTCGGCGCCCGCAAGTGCGGCCGCTTCGGCATCACCAGAGGCATCGATGAGGGATTTCACTTCGACTTCAAAGACACTCCCTCGCGACTGAAGATGCGCGGCTTGGATTTGACCGGAAGCTGATTCGATACCAGTGAGGTCGGTATGGAGAAGAACGGTGAGATTGGGGGTTCGGCGGGTGATGTCATCCGCCACAGCGGCAAGGGCAATGGGACGGTGCGGCAGGACATCGAGTTTTCCCATTCGCATAGGAGCGGACGCTCCGCCTGCAGCGATGAGACTCTCGGCAAACTCGCGTGGAAAGCCCTCGTTGGAATAGGCCAGCGGCCGGGTTTCATCGTCTCGCAGCAGGTAAAGACCACAAAGCGTGTGCACGAGGGCATTCGAAGCCATGCCACCGAGGGCGCTGCGTCGCTCGACAAGGAGGGTCTTCGCGCCAGTCCGCGCGGCTGACACGGCGGCGGCTATTCCTGCGGTGCCACCGCCTACGACGAGAGTGTCGATTTTTTGCGGGGAACTCACGGAGTTATACCAAAATCAATTAGTTTTTGGGCTTTTGCTACAGATGGTGTTTGTGGCAATCGACTGGTCCCGGGTATCGCGCCCGCCCTCGGGCGCACAACCCCGCGCCTCGCGGGGTGAGCAGAAAAAAATGCGGCCGAAGGCCGGTGGAATTTACCATGTCGGGCGCGAGGCGCACCCGACTGCGCCCGGGGGCGGGCGCGATCCCCGGGACAATACCGCAAAGATCGCTTTTCTAAAATCCGTAACCTTGAAGACATTGAACTTACTCAGCGGGAATGAGCGAAACGATTTTGGCCACAGTGGAAAAATTCTCGCGGCTCACTTGATTCACCGGAATCCGGCATCCGAAAGCTCCTTCAATATGAATGAGGAGTCGCATGATCGACATCGAATCGAGCCCGGCGTCGAAGAGGTCGTCCGTGATCTGGAATTCCGGGGGAAGCTCCAAAATTTCGCTGGAGAGAATTTCAAAGAGCTTGGCCTCTTTTTTTGCGATGGCGTCCGGAGTTTCAGCCATGGATGGAAGAATTAAAGAATTCCGAGCCGCTGGCAGATTTCGCGCGTGGCGGTGGATTGGTTGAGCGTGTAGAGATGGATGCCGGCAACGCCTTGATCGAGAAGATCGGCGCATTGCTCTGTGGCGTAGTGCAGGCCGATCTGGCGGAATGCTTCGCTGGAGTGACCAGCGCGTTGCAAGGCCTTGAGAAGACGGGCTGGAAAACGCGCGCCTCCTGCGAGTTCGGCCATTCGGCGCATCGAAGACTGGCTGGTCACGGGCATGATGCCGGCAATGATCGGGACATGAATGCCGGCGAGCGCGCACCGCTCACGAAAGTCATAGAAGTCGTGGTTATCAAAGAAAAGCTGGGTGCAGATGTAGTCAGCGCCTGCGTCCACCTTCGCCTTGAGATAGTCCATTTCCAAAAGCCGGTTCGGCGTCGCTGGGTGGCCTTCGGGAAAGCCGGCAACACCAATGCCGAAGCCGCGTGAATCGGGATGGCCGCTGAAACTTTTGACGAAACGCACAAGATCCACGGCCTGCGGAAAGGTATCCCCCGCATGGTTGTAGTCTGGTTTGTCGCGTGGAGGATCACCACGGAGAGCGAGAATATTGCTGACTCCGGCGGCGGCATAGCGCTCGAGGATGGCTGTGATTTCTTCGCGCGTATGACCCACGCAAGTCAAGTGTGGCACAGGATCTAACGCGGTCGTGGTCTTCAAACGCAAAACCAGATCGTGCGTGAGTTCACGGGTCGAACCGCCCGCGCCGTAGGTCACGCTGACGAAGTTCGGATGGATTTTTTCCAGCTCGCGAATTGTGTCGTAGAGCGCATGCTGTGCCTCGGTGGTCTTCGGTGGGAAGAACTCGAACGATACGGTCGGTTTTCCGGGCTTGAGAATGTCGAGGATGTGCATGGAGAGGAGTTTTAAGTTTTAGGTATTAAGTTTGAAGTTTTTTCGGTCTGGAATTCTTTTTTGCAGACACCGTTGTTTATGCGCTGAGCTTGGTTCATGTCGCTGAACACCTTCGCGAAACGAATGCTGGCGGCAAAACGCAAGCCAGCAATGCACGAGTAGATCAAGTCAAGCGGCCTGTATCTTTTACTCCATACAAGTCCGTCTTCACGCCAGAGTATGGCTCCCCATCATTAATGCTTACGACGGTCGCACAACCGGAGAGCCAGATGAGGAAAGGTAGCATTGCAAGCTTCATTTCTTTTCCGAACGTCCTCGGTTAGCCAGCCCCGGAGCCGGGCACCCGAGGCTGCTCAGCAGCCGAAGTGCCTGGCGGAGTGGGCTTGGCTGAACCGACTGGTTCGGATTTTTTCAGGTGTATGTAATTGAATGCCGACAGCGTGCAGAGGCAAATGCAGCTGATTAAAGCTACCGCGCGCATAGTGACGACTAGATTATAAGCGGAGAGCATGCTGTCATGTGAAAGTAGATACAGTTGTGCGGTTGGATTTGATTTATCTATTCCCTTTTCTGCGATCTTAGCTGGCACGTTTAAAGGAGCGGGAATCATAAAAAATGTCCCAGCCAAGGCTAAAATCATCGCCAACCCATAAATAAAGAAAGCCGCATTAAGATTCTTCATTGCATTTCCGAACGTCACAGATCAGATACCGGCTGCGCAAGACCCCGCTAATACGACGGCTACCTCCAGCCGGTTATCTGCATCTGTTTTGTTAGCCGTCGGTTGCATCTTGAGTTTTGTTTTGCTGGGCGATCCTCCGAAAATGATAAGCAGTGTCGCCGATCAGTCCGCCCAAGCCTTGCAAGGTGTCCCGTCTCAACTGCTCAATAGACTCTCCTCGAAGACAAGCAGTGTCACAATCATCGAGTAGTGCGCTCACATGACGAAAATCTGCAATACTCCGATCAACCACACTCTGAATAAGATTATGCCAGTTGTTATTAGCGTCGAAAACATCAGCGGGCGGAAGATAGTATCCGGCCCAAAAATTGGTCTCAGCGGTGTAGCACTGCATGGCAACCAGCATTCTGGTCCAGTCTTTGGTGGAAACTCCAGTGCTGGATACCTCAGTTATGCGCAGCATCTGAACAACTTCGGGAAGGCCCCTCAATGTGTCGATGACGAGCCTGCTAGGGTCAGGCTGGGGCGGATGCTTGACCGGAGTAGTCACATACTTTGTGAGCCGATCAAGAAAGGTGGCGCTGACCGCCTGCAAAGCGTTGGTCTGCTCGCGAATGGAGGCAAGAGCAACTTCAACCCGGCTGGCGTCGTCCTTCTGTTTATTGTAGAAGTGGATGGAGAGCCATCCGGCCAAGATGCCGATAATCAAAGAAACGAAACTGGCGACGATACTGGCGATTTCCATGTGCGTTGTTCTGGTTCGGCTAACGTCAAAGAGCACGCAACCCTATCAGCGAGGGCGAGCGTCGATCACGGGGTTAAGTTTGAAACTACGGAAAGGCATGTAAACAGGGCGGCTGATAGGGGTTGCTGTGTCTCGACTTGTTCGGCTTCTTTGGTGGGTTACTTCACAGGGGGATATTTCTTCACAAACTTGGAGCCTGCGATGCTGACAGGATTCGGTGCCTTGAGAAATGGGGAAAAGGCATCCCATGAAACCCTTCGCGCGTTCGTGAACCGTTCTGAGAACCTGTGATCGTCAGGCCAAGTATCTGAATCTGGGTAACCAAGCACACGAGCGATGGCCTCTATGCTCTCGTGGACTCGCATGAGACTATGAATGGCCACCATTGCCTTGTAGGACATGTCTTGATCCTTCGCGTTGGGTAACGCCATGACTACATAGCCTTCATCTAGTTGAGTTGCTGAAACGTCGTGAAGAACCGTCTGCATTGTTGGATGCTTGCACTGACACAGCCAGACATAATGGGCATAGAGTGAACGCCAACTATTCTCATAGTCTATCGAACCCTCTTTCTTGCCCTCTGCCACTGCGATCATCTTGGTCATTTGCTTTGCACCCCAGGGTAGCTCCCCATTCTCAGAATTAAGAAGCGCATCAATATTCGATTGTGAATGGGTGAGGCAGGTTGTTGCCAGAGCATTCTCGTAAAGTGCGGCTGCAACCGAAGCGGCTTGTGATGTGTATCCTGTTAAGAGCAAATTGTGAACTACCCTTAGGTCATTCAAGCTACGCTTAAAAAATAGCGCTGCGCATCGAACATCAAGAATAGCCAGACCATTTGCTCTCAATACGGGCACAATGACTCCAGCTTCGTAGGTCAGGCGAAATGCATCATCGAATGGCTGCATCTGAGCAGAAATGCGGTTGCGTGCCGCATCTTCGAGAGTGTTTAGCCGCTCCCAGCATCCATCCGCCGCAGAAGTCTCAGGAGTAGTCATAGATTCTTGATTTTCTTTGCCGAACATTGTTTGGTCACACAAAATTCTGATTTAACCATGAAGGCAAGAAAAAAGTGGACAATTCGTATGGGTGTTGAAGGATGCAAGGCATGAGTGAGGGAAAAGAGAGAATCGTAGTGGAGCATCCGAAGCCTTGGGTTGTGCGAATGGTGGAGGGCCGGGGAATACGGGTTGCGGACAAGACGCTGTATTGGTGGAGTGTGCATCTGGAGAGATTTCTGAATTTTTGCCGGAGTGCGGGTGCGGAGTCAACTGAAATTCCGGAGGCGGCGGTGCGATTGTTTTTGGAGTCTTTGCCGCGCGGGGGGCGGACGCAGGAATTTGCACGGGAACAGGCGCGGATGGCGTTGGATGTTTTCATGGCGGAGATGGTTGGATGGTCTTGGGGGGAGAATCGGTATGGGAGGATGGGGCCGAAGTTTCGGCTGAAGGCGAATTCGGCGGGATTGACAACAGAGCACACAGAGGAGGGGTTGGCCGACCACCGGGTTAATGAATTCGATTCGCCAGGGAAGTCGGACGGCTCGGCGAGCCATCCCTAACCTGAGGTTTCGCTGGACGCTGCCGCGCCGCTGGTGGGGCGGAATCAGGAGCGTCTGGACGCGGTGCGGCGGGCGTTGAGGGTGCGGCATTATGCGTTGCGGACGGAGGAGTCGTATGTGCAGTGGGTGGGTAGGTTTTTGGACTGGCTGGGGCGGAGGGGTGGGGACTTGGAGCAGGCGGGGGAGGGAGAGGTGCGGGGGTTTTTAGAGGAATTGGCGGTGGTGCGGGGTGTGGCGGCGGCGACGCAGAATCAGGCGTTTTCGGCGTTGTTGTTTTTCTTTGGGGAGGTCCTCAAGAGACCGCTGGAGAAGGTAGATGCCCTGCGGGCGAAGCGGACGACGCGGTTGCCTGTGGTGCTGTCGCGGGAGGAGGTGCGGCGGCTCTTGGGGGGCTTGGAGGGGACGATGTCGCTGATCGGGCGGTTGCTTTACGGAACGGGAATGCGGCTGATGGAGGCGATCCGTCTGCGGGTGAAGGATGTGGATTTTGATCGGGGGCAGGTGATTGTGCGGGAGGGGAAGGGGTCGAAGGACCGGGTGGTGATGTTGCCGGAGACGCTGCGGGAGCCGTTGCGGGAGCATCTGGAGCGGGTGCGGATTCTTTTTCAGGAGGACCGGGCGGCGGGTTTGCCGGGGGTGTGGCTGCCGGGGGCGTATGGGGTAAAGGCTCCGGGGGCGGGCGAACGCTGGGAGTGGCAGTGGGTGTTTCCATCGAAAAGTGTGGGGGTGGATCCGCGGAGCGGGGTGCGGAGGCGTCACCATGTGCATGACAATGGGGTGGGCAAGGCGCTGGGAGTGGCGGTGCGGCGGACGGGGATCGCGAAGAAAATCACAGCGCATACACTGCGTCATTCGTTTGCGACACACTTGCTGGAGGGCGGTGCAGATATCCGGACGGTGCAAGAACTTCTGGGCCACAGTGATGTGAGCACGACGATGATCTACACGCATGTGCTGAGCCGACCAGGTGTCGGGGTGCGGAGTCCGCTGGATGGGTAGAGTGACTCTTTGGCTTGAGCGGATCAGATTTGGTAAGGAATCCGGATGTCGGGCCATTCCTGTTTTAAGTCCTTGGTATTTCGGGAAACCAACAGGCAGCCTTGGGTTCGGGCCGTGGCATAAACGATCGCATCGGGGATTTTCAGGCGGTATCGCTTCCGGATCGCGATGGCTTGGCTGGCAATTTCGGCAGAGAGTTCGAGTATTTCAAATGTGCCAAGAAAACTGCGGATCGCATTCTCTTCGGCTGCGTTTGTGGCTCCTACCAGGACCTCAATCAAGGAAATGACGCTGATTTGGCGGATGCTGTATTGGGCGAGTTCGATCTTCGCGTTCTCGATTCCATTGAGGTAATCGATCAAGATATTTGTGTCGAAGACCGCTTTCACGGACTTTCCCACTCCTGGCGCAAATCGTTTTGATAAGAGACACCGTCTTTGTTTTTCTGCTTCCAAAGCCCAAATGCGGCTTCTGCTTGGGGGATGGATTTCACTCTTAAAAAGTCAATAATAGCTTCACGAACAAGTGCGGCACGGGATTTTTGATAGGTTTTACCCACGCAATCCAACGATTCTACAAGTTGGTCTGGGATATCAATAATCGTTCGCATAGGCGTCATCATACATAGATATCAAACATCTTCAAGTGGATTCCTTTCGGGTCATGGTGGTTCTGCTAAGACCAGAAGGATTGATCACAGAGAGCACAGAGTGAGTTGTTGTGACAAGTCAAATTGGTGGTGGAGTTTGGAGTGTGATTCCCGGAAGATTCGGCAATCCATTCTTCCCTTGCGATTTCGCTGGGTGCTACCGCGTTTGAAACCACGGCGCCGACGGAGCGGTGCCCTCCGCTGGCCAATCCTACTTTTTATCTCTGCGCTCTTTGTGCTCTTAGACTCGCTCGCTCCAACGCGCCTCGCCCTTTCAGCGCCAACCTTCGATTGCTCTATCTCCCGCCTGCCACAGCGCTCGGTTGTGGTTAATTTTCCCTCTGCGCTACCAGCCAAGGATTTTGGCGAAGATAAGCGGGGCGACAATGGTGGCATCGGATTCGATAATGAATTTCGGGGTTTTTTCGCCGAGTTTGCCCCAGGTGATTTTTTCGTTGGGGACTGCGCCGGAGTAGCTTCCGTAGCTCGTTGTGGAATCGCTGATCTGGCAGAAGTATGCCCAGAGCGGGACATCCGTCTTGCGGAGGTCCTGGTGGAGCATAGGGACGACGCAGATGGGGAAGTCGCCGGCGATGCCGCCGCCTATTTGGAAGAAGCCGATGGGTGTTTTGTGGCTGGTGGGGGCATACCAGTCGGCGAGGGCGATCATGTATTCGATGCCGGAGCGGACGGTGTGGACATTTTTCACATCCCCTTCAATGCAGTGGCCGGCATACATGTTGCCGAGCGTGGAGTCTTCCCAGCCAGGCACGAACATCGGGAGGTTTTTCTCCTTGGCGGCGATCATCCAGCTGTTTTTGGGATCGATCTGGAAGCTTTTTTGGAGTTCGGGCGAGTCGAGGATGCGCCAGAAGAATTCGTGTGGGAAGAGGCGCTCGCCCTTGGCGTCGGCATCCATCCACTCTTTGAGGATGACATTTTCAATGCGGCGCATGGCTTCCATTTCGGGAATGCAGGTATCGGTGACACGGTTCATGTGGCGCTCGAGAAGGGCTTGCTCGTCGGCCGGAGTGAGGTCGCGATAGTGCGGGATGCGTTCGTAGAAATCGTGAGCGACGAGGTTGAAGATGTCTTCCTCGAGATTCGCTCCAGTGCAAACGATGCCGTGGACTTTTCCCTGGCGGATCATTTCGGCGAGGGAAATGCCCAGTTCGGCCGTGCTCATGGCGCCAGCGAGAGTCATGAGCATGATACCGCCCTGATCGAGGTGGCGTGAATAGGCTTCAGCGGCGTCTTTGAGAGCGGCGGCGTTGAAGTGGCGGTAGTGGAGGTCGATGAATTGAGAAACTGGGCCTTGTGACATGGTGGTTAAAATAAACGAACCGCGTTTCTAACAGGTCAAACATCCCCTGCAAAGCGAGATCGCCATTCCAGAAGCCTCGCGAAAGCGGGAGGTTGTTCACATCTTCTAATAAAGAAGAAATAATTTTTTAGAAATCCTCTTCTTCTTATTGGTGTGAACAAGCTGGGAGAAGTTTGTTCCTCACGCTCCCAGTAGGCGTTCCACGCATTTTTGACTCTGTGGAAAACCTGTGAACGAAAAAGAGCGACTCTGAAAAACTCGGTTTTTTCCGCCAGTTGTTCGATCTTGCTGGCAGGGATTCGCAAGTTGTTCACAGCCTATTGACATCTTTAACAAAGCCTTGGAGCCGCTCACTTGGTCAAAAATTTCTGCGCGATTGGCATGCGTCTTCCCATGCCAAAAGCACGGCTCGTCATCTTGAGTCCTGGAGCGGCCTGTTCGCGTTTGTATTCGTTGAAATCCACCTTCCGGGTCACCCAGCGGACGGTTTCGGCATCGAAGCCTGCCACCACAATCTCATCAGCGCCGAGGTTTTCCTCCACATATAATTTCAGAATGCCATCGAGGACATCGTAAGGTGGGAGGGTGTCTTGATCTGTTTGATCAGGGCGGAGTTCCGCGCTGGGTGGTTTGTCGATGGTGCGGCGGGGGATGATTTCCCGTTCCCGGTTCAAATGTTCCGCCAGCTCGTAAACGAGGGTTTTTGGCACATCCGAGATCGCAGCAAGTCCACCGGCCATGTCTCCGTAAAGCGTGCAATACCCTACAGCGAGTTCGCTTTTGTTGCCGGTCGTGAGCAGAAGGTGGCCGAATTTATTCGAAAGCGACATGAGCGTGAGACCACGCAAGCGCGCTTGCATATTTTCCTCCGTGGCATCCTCTGGCAGATCATCAAAGACTAGTCGCATTTGTTTTTTGAAAACCTCGAAACTTTCGCCAATCGGAATCGTGAGGCATTTGATGCCAAGGTTTTTGGCCAACGAAAGAGCATCTTCCACACTGTGCGAGGAAGAAAAAGGCGACGGCATCGCGACACCGGTCACTTTGTCCGCTCCGAGCGCTTCGACGGCGAGGCAGGCGACGACCGCGCTGTCGATGCCGCCACTCAAACCCAATACCGCCGAGCGAAAACCACACTTTCTGGCGTAGTCGCTCACACCCAGCACCAACGCGCGACGCAAGTCCTCAAGGCGATTCGAATCAGGCGTTATGTAGCCCTCCGAAACAAGACGCGCGCTTTCCTCGAAACCTGGCAGACGCGTTTCGACTTCTCCTTCCGCGCTGATGGCCAGCGAGTGGCCGTCAAAGACCAGCTCGTCGTTTCCTCCGACAGCATTGCAGTAGTAAAAGGGAACGCCATGGCGACGCGCCTGATTTTTGATCATGGTTTCGCGTTGCGAGGGCTTGTCGAGTTGGAATGGCGAGGCGCTTAAATTCAAAATCGCCTTGGCTCCGGCGGAGACGAGTGTTTCCACGGGATCACTTGAATACAACGAGCGGTGTAGGAAATCCGGTGTCCAAATGTCTTCGCAGATCGTGATGCCGAAAAGTTGGCGATGTATTTCGACAGGCGTTGGATTTTCACAAGGTTCGAAATACCGGCTCTCGTTGAAGACATCGTATGTCGGCAGAAGCGTCTTATAAACCCAGCGAATGGCGCGGCCTCGCTCCAGAATCGCCGCCGCATTAAAAAAAGGTCGTCCCGAAGTCGTGGGATTTTTTTGCACGCAGCCGATGATCCATGCCGCCGAGCCGACCTCCCGATGAATCTCATCGAGCGCCTGCAGGCTCATCGGCACAAAGTTTGATTGGAACAGCAAATCCTGCGGCGGATAGCCCGTGAGAACCAATTCCGGCGTGAGAATGACATCCGCTCCCCGCGTTTCCAGCGAGCGGCAAGCCTCGACAATGCGGCGCGCATTTTCCGCCAAGTCTCCCACCGTCGAATTAATCTGAGCCAGTCCGATATTCATAAAATTACCAAAATCCCCACTGCCGCGTCGCCATAATGTAAACGCCCAGCCCGAGGTTTGTCACCCCGTGTGCAAGCACGCAGGCCGCGAGACTCCCCGTCCGCACCGCTACGAAATTGTAGATCACCCCGCAAAGCAACGCCGCAGGCCAATCCGCCATGCCGTGCACCAGCATGAAACACACGGCTACCGCAGCGAATGATTTCCATTGAAAAGCCCCCACCGGCAACGAAGTGAAATCCTCCCGAATCAAGTAGCGCATCAAAAACCCGCGCCAGAAAATTTCCTCCACCAAAGGAACAACAACCACCAACCGCGCAAACCGCGCCACGACCGTCATCCAATAAAGAGCCGAACCCTCCCCGAAGACCGAGGGATCAAACCCGTCCACCCTCTCACCCGCTCCCAGAAAGGCTTGGGGAGCGATCCACAGCCCCAGCACAACGACCCCCGCAGCCAACGCCAATCCCATTCCCCCGCGCTTCCCGAAATCATATTTCCTCCAATAAAGAACCAAAGCTCCCGCGCAAAGCGCCGTCTGAAGCGGATAAATCCAATACTCCGGACTCCTCAACCAAATCAAATCCGCCTCGGGATTTTTGACGAGTGACACCAACATCAATCCCCCCATGAAAACCAAAAACGGCATCACATAAGCAGCCAACGGCGAGCGCAGCGCAGTGGGTAAATTCATATCCCCGCATCCAATCACACCCCGCCTGACAATTAAAGACGCCGCTTCGCGCAACCCCTTGGAGGGTCGACCTCCGGCTTGACCCAAGATTGAACAGCTTCGCTATCACGGCGTCCTGTCCCCATTACGCCGAGCGCCGCTCTGCGGCTGAAGAATAGGTCATGCGAGGACTGCCGCGCGACAATCTCATCGATGCGCCAACAACGCTCTGCTGAGGTCGTTAGGATGCCGATATCCGAGGTGGTAGGCGGCGGCTTTGACTTGCCAGCCTTCGTTCTCAACGAGACGACGGGCTTCCTGCCATTTGAGATTTCGAAAATAGGCGCCGGGGGAGAGACTGGCCTGACTACGGAAAAAGCGGTGCAGCGCGCTGGGCGACATTCCCAAGTAGTCGCAGAGCGCAGGCACGGGCGTGTGGATGGAAAGGTTGTTCATCATCCAGGAGTGGGCCAGCTCCCACCGCAAGTCGCCGGTGGCGGCTGCCGTGCGCGTGGCTCGCAGGATTTCGACTTCCACGAGTTGGCGCAGCGCGTTGAGGGTAAATGGCAGGGCGCTGTCCGAGACGGCGATCTCCTTGCGGCAGCGGGAGTGCAGTTCCTTGAGCGTATCGAGTGAGGAGTCGCGCAAGTCGAGGGTGCGCGATGCGCCCTCGGTAATTTCGAGTTCTGGGAGTTGGGGACGATCCTTCCACACCCATACAAGGATGTTAACCGTCTCGCGCCGTTTCTGAGTGATGCCAAAGCGGCAGTCGGAGTCGATCAGGATGGCGTTTGGTCCCTGAACGACTTTTTGCTCGTTGCCGACCGTTAGCACAATCTCGCCGCTGACCAGGATGAAGTAGTTTGTGCCACGGTCGTAGTGAACAGGGAGGGGATTTTTCGCAAAATCCCGACGCCCCCAGCCAAGGTAAATGAGCGGGAGATTCCCTTGTCCGCCCCAACTCGGCCGGCCAGGCGGGGGATGGACGGTCACTTTGGAAATGGGGTTCGGCACAGTAGCAGTTTATGTCACTCGTAGGAGAATGGCTATCGCTTTTGTGTTTCTATGATGGGCTGAAGCAATGAGAATTAAGCCTCTTTTTGCAATCCCTATCGAAGTCCCCAACTCTCAAAACTCCACTATGAAAAAACTCCCGAGATTCACCATCGGTATGGGTGATCGTTTCGCCCATCAAGGCGAGGCCCAGCTTTCAGCCGTCCAATCCGCTGCAGAACGCGGCGTGCCGCTGCACCCGGTTTGGAACAAGTCGAATCGTGAGCATACGCTTATTGGCACAAAACCCGAGGGTCTCCGCGCCGAAGCGGATGTCGCCGTGAAGGCATTGAACTGGACCGCGCCTTACTTTGTGGATGCCGATCACATCAACCTGCACACGGTGGATGGCTTCCTTGCAGCGAGTGATTTCTTCACGCTCGATGTCGCGGATTATTCCGGTAAACCCGCGAGCCCGGAGAGCCTGGCGGCGTTTCTTGAAAAGCGCGCCGGTCTGGTTGGTTCGCATCGGCTTCCCTTGCTCGATGCGCCGCTGGAAATAACCCGCGCCGATCTCGAGCGCACGGCGGGCAAATTCCTCTGGGCCATGCAGGAGGCAGGCCGCATCTACCGTCATATTGCCGCCGCGAAACCGGCGGACTCTTTTGCTGTCGAGGTCTCGGTGGATGAAACCGACACGCCGCAGACGCCGGGCGAGTTGTTAATCATTCTGGCTATGATCGCCGACGAAGGAATTCCGGCTCAAACCATCGCGCCGAAGTTCACCGGACGCTTCAACAAGGGCGTGGACTATGTCGGCGACATCGCGGCCTTCGAGCGCGAGTTCGATGCCGACCTGGCCGTGCTGGTTTATGCGGTGCGTGAATTCGGTTTGCCCGACACGCTTAAAATCAGCGTCCATTCCGGCAGCGACAAATTTTCGCTCTACCCGATCATCCGCCGTCTGGTTGCGCGTCACAACGCGGGGCTTCATCTGAAAACCGCCGGCACGACCTGGCTCGAAGAGGTGGCGGGTTTGGCGGAATCCGGAGGCGAGGGATTGGAAATCGCGAAGGACATCTACGCCGCCGCGCTTCCGCAGGCCGAGGAACTCACCAAGCCATATGCGCCTGTGGTTGATATTGAAATCCCGAAGCTGCCATCGATCGAAACCGTTCGCAGTTGGACTTCCCAGGACTTTGTCGAAGCGCTCAACCACGATGCCACTTGCCCGAAATACAATCTTCAGTTCCGGCAGTTCATTCATGTCTCGTTTAAAGTCGCCGCCGGCATGGGCGCCCGCTACACCGATGCTTTGAAAACCAACCGCGGCATCGTGGGACGCAGGGTTCGCGACAACCTGCTCAAGAAGCACATCGAGCCGCTGTTTTGCTGATCTGTTATGAAATCACGCCCGTTCATCCACGAAGACTTCCTCCTCGACTCCCCCGCCGCGCGCGAGCTTTACCACCGCCACGCGGCCGATCTGCCGATTATCGACTATCACTGCCATCTGCCTCCCAAGGAGATTGCGGACGACATTCGCTGGGACAACATGGCCACGCTCTGGCTTGGCGGCGACCACTACAAATGGCGGGCGATGCGCACGGCGGGAGTCAACGAGCGCTTCTGCACTGGTGATGCGACGCCTTGGGAAAAGTTCGAGCAATACGCCGCCACCATGCCGAAGTTGCTGCGCAACCCGCTCTACCATTGGTCGCATATCGAACTCGCGCGCTACTTTGGAGTCAGTGATCGATTGCTCAATCCCGAAACCGCGCGCGGCATTTACGACCACTGCAACTCGCTTCTCGCGCAGCCGGATTTTTCATGCCGGGGGCTGATGAAAAATTCCAAAGTCGAGGTCGTCTGCACTACCGATGATCCGGTGGATTCGTTGGAGCACCATGCCGCCATCGCAGCTGATGCGTCTTTTCATATCCAAGTGCGCCCGACCTGGCGTCCTGACAAAGCGCTCATTATTGACCAACCATCCGCCTTCGCCACATGGCTTGAAGTGCTGGAGAAAGCCTCGGGCATAAGCATCAGCACACTCGCCGATCTTATGCGTGCCTTGCAAAACCGGCATGATTTCTTCGCCTCCCGGGGATGCCTTCTTTCCGACCGAGGCGTGGATACCGTCTGGGCCGAGGATTGCACAGAGAGCGAAGCGGCCTCGATCTTCGCCAAGGCGCGGGCCGGTGGCGCTGTGACGCCGCATGAAGCGCTGCGTTACAAATCCTACCTTCTCCACGAACTCGCCGTGATGGATGCGGCGAAAGGATGGACGATGCAGATCCACTACGGAGCCATTCGAAATAACAACACGCGCATGAAAAAAATGCTCGGCGCGGATTGTGGATTCGATTCCATCGGCGACCTTCCCGTGGCGGCGGCTTTGGCCAAACACCTCGACCGGCTTGACCTCGCGGGCAGCTTGCCCAAGACGATCATCTACAACCTCAACCCCCGCGACAACGAACTGGTAGCCACGATGCTCGGGAATTTCCAGGATGGCATCACGGCAGGCAAAATCCAGTTCGGCAGCGGATGGTGGTTCCTCGATCAACTCGATGGCATGACACGCCAGATCGAAAGCCTCTCACAACTTGGCCTCCTCAGCCAATTCGTCGGCATGCTCACCGACAGCCGGTCCTTCCTTTCCTACACCCGCCACGAATACTTCCGCCGGTTGCTCTGCAACATCCTCGGCGACGACATCGAGCGCGGACGCCTGCCCAACGATCTTTCGCTCGTTGGAAAAATGGTGGAGGACATCAGCTACCACAACGCTCGCGGCTACTTCGGCTTTTACGAAAACCAATAACTCGCGCGGCAGCGCGCCGACTTTTGGAGGGTCAACCGCTGGCTTGACCCAAGATTGAACTGCTTTCCTACCACAGCGTCCTGTCCCCATTACGCCGAACGCCGCTTCGCGGCTGAAAATTGGGGCATGCGAGACGATGCCCCTCCCAAAGTTACGATCTCGCGCGGCAGCGCGCCGACTTTTGGAGAGTCAACCTTTGCCTTGCTCGCGCCCCTGCTCGCTGCGCCCTGCGGGTCATCTGCGATGTGCGCTTCCTCCGCCCCGCCCGGGGCTTCGGTTGGATTGACCCAAGACTGAACCGCTCCACTACCACGCCGTCCCGTCCCCCCTCACGCCGAGCGCCGCTTCGCGGCTGAAGCTTGGGGCATGCGAGACGATGCCCCTCCCAAAATCACGCTGTCGCAAGGGTTTCGTAGAGGGCTTTGGTTTGTTTGGCGATGGAGGCCCAGGAGAAGGTGTCGATGGCTCGTTGGCGTCCGGCGTTGCCGAAGGCTTTTTGTTTGGCGGGGTCGGCCATGATTTCGTTGATGCGCGCGGCGAGGTCGCGGGAGAATTTTTCGGGTTCGACGGGTTCGAAGGGGCTGGCGGTCATTTGCTCGACGGGGACGAGATAGCCGGTTTCGCCATGGACGACGACTTCGGGGATGCCGCCGACAGCGCTGGCCACGACGGCGCGTCCGCAGGCCATGGCTTCGAGGTTGATGATGCCGAAGGGTTCGTAGATGGAGGGGCAGACGAAGACGCCGGCGTGGCTGTAGAGTTCGATCTTGGATTTGTTGTCGAGCATCTGGTCGATCCAGATGATGCCGTCGCGTTGGGTTTGGGCTTGGGAGACGGCGGCTTTCATTTCGGCTGCGATCTCGGGTGTGTCGGGAGCGCCGGCGCAGAGGACGATTTGGAAGCCGGGGTCGAGGTGCTTGATGGCATTGACGAGGTGGATGATGCCTTTTTGGCGGGTGATGCGGCCGAGGAAGAGGGCATAGGGTTTGGTGGAGTCGATGCCGAAGCGGTCGAGCACGCTGCGAGTCGTGATGGCCTGGTATTCCGCCGGGTCGATGCCGTTGTATATGATGTGGAGGCGTGCGGGGTCGATCTGGAAAAGCTTTTCCACATCGCGGCGGGTGCCTTCGGAGACGGCGATGACGGCGTCGGCCATTTCGAGGGCGGTGCGCTCGAGCCAGCAGGTGAAATCGTAGCCGCCGCCGAGTTGCTCGCGTTTCCAAGGGCGGAGCGGCTCGAGCGAGTGGACGGTGATGACGAGGGGAATGCCGTAGTTCAGCTTGGCGAGGATGCCGCCGAAGTGGGCATACCATGTGTGGCAATGCACGACGCCGGCGTCGATGTGGGTGGTATTGAAATCGAGGCAACGCTGGAGGGCGCCGAAGACGGATTGGAGTTGTTTCGGAGAAGTCCAACGGGCGGTATCGAGGCCGAATCCATGCGCTGCCAGCTGGCCGGCGGAGGTGTTTTGGTCGCCGAAGCAGCGGACATCCACAGGCATGAGCTTGGCGAGTTCGCGGCTGAGGTATTCGACATGAACGCCGGCGCCGCCGTAGATGTGGGGTGGATATTCGTTGGTGAGGAACAGGGCTTTCATGGGACTGGATTGATTCACATCAGGCGGCAGGGAATGGAGAATTGGAGCTGGCCGGCGCCGGGCTCGAGCCATGGCGCGTCGATGGCGGTGAGGGAGGCTTTTTTCACCAGCACGGCTGCAGGCTCGGGAGTTCCCAAAAGCTCGCCGATGGTTGTGCTGAAATCGGGTTCGTGACCGACGAGCAAGACAGAGTCGCAGGCAGCATGTGGCGCAAGGCGTGCGAGGAGGTTGGAGGTTTCCATCCCGCAGGCGAGCCAGCTTTCGATGGCGACTTCGCGCCCGAGCGCTCCGGCGACAATCTCTGCCGTCTGCCTGGCGCGGGTCACGGGACTACTGAGAATGACGGCAGGCTCGAGGCCGTGAGCAGCGCAGAATTTCCCAACCTTCGCCGCCTGCTGGAGCCCTTTGGGAGTGAGTTTGCGGTCGAAGTCCGACTCGGCCAAATCCTCGGCTTCAGCGTGGCGCAGGAAGTAGATGGTCATGGAGGGAGGCTGCTTTTTTACATGCTCATGCCGCCATCCACCGCGAGCACTTGGCCGCTGATGTAGGAGGCTTCGGCACTGGCGAGGAAACTCACTGCGGCGGCGATGTCATCCGTCGCGCCGAAGC
The DNA here is from genome assembly GCA_044369905.1 of Terrimicrobiaceae bacterium. GTDB lineage: Bacteria > Verrucomicrobiota > Verrucomicrobiia > Chthoniobacterales > Terrimicrobiaceae > UBA967. Next base: position 36,346 of record JBILWM010000009.1, read on the forward strand.
GGGCGACCGGGATTTGCGAGAGCGCGCCTTTGCGGACTTCCTCGTTGAGGACGGAGGTCATATCGGTCTCGATGAAGCCGGGGGCTACGACATTCACGGTGATGCCGCGACTGGCGATTTCGCGGGCGATGCTCTTCGTCATGCCGATGAGGCCGGCTTTGCTGGCGGCGTAGTTTGCCTGACCGGCGAGGCCCATGAGTCCGCTGACGGAGCTGATATTGATGATGCGGCCGGAGCGTTGTTTGACCATGGCTCGGAGGATGGCGCGGGTGAAATTGAAGGCGCCTTTGAGATTGGTCTGGAGCACGACATCCCAGTCGTCGCTCGACATGCGCATGGCGAGCGTGTCGCGGGTGATGCCGGCATTGTTCACCAGAATGTCGCAACGGCCGAAGTCGGCGAGGATTTGGTCGCCGGTTTTTTGCACGGCGTCGAAGTCGGCGACATCCACCGCGTAGGGCTTGGCTGCACCTGGAGTGGCGGCGTTGATGGCGTCGGCCGTGCGCGCCGAGTTGGATTCCGTGCGGCTGACGACGGCGACTTTCGCGCCTTCGGCGGCGAGGCGTTTTGCGATGGCTTCGCCGATGCCGCGACCTGCTCCGGTGACGACGGCGACCTGATTTTCAAATCGTTTTGTGCTCATGCTGGAGGGCACAGCAGACCACCGCTGAAGCGGATTGGAAACAAAAATTTCCATCCGAATTTTTCCCAACGCATCGCTTGGCGCTCAAGCGTCTCATCTCCGCTTCGCCAACGATCTCAACCCTCGAATCCCCTCGACGCCCAAACGCACAATGACCAAGAATATTCATGCCCGTAACGACCAAAAATTTGGACGATCGTCCAAATTTTTGGTCGCGGTAGTTTATAAGTTGCTCCTGGAAAAAGAAGTGCAGGATTTCTGAAAAAAGCACTTTTTTTGAAGGCGTGTCTTTTTTGCAAAAGCAGGAGTTTGAAATTGGAATCCGGGCCAAGAACGCAGGCGGTGAGCGTTTGACAAATTTTTTGGACGATCGTCCAAAAAATTGCTCTTTGCGGGAAAAATCCTGCGCAGCCTGTATTGTTTTTTGACGGATTCTAACGACCCGCGACCGTGCGGGAATCGGGCAGGGCGAGGTTTTTGATGACGGTCATGAGATAGACCGGCTCGGGGTGTTTGTCCCGGTATTTGGTGATTTCGCGCTTCTCGACGACGCGGAATCCGAAACGCTCGAAGAGCTTCGCGCCGCGCCGGGACTCGAAGGTGACGACTTGGCCGAAGACCTCCTTCTCTCCATGCGCGCGGAGGAAGTCGAAATACTTGTTCGTCATGGCCTGCGTGGTGGCGAGTTTTTGCGCCTCGGGGAGGACATTGAAATGAAAGTGCGCAGTGCGGCGGGGCGCGGCGGGGACTTCGCGCCAGGAATTTTTGAGAATCCAGCGGATGAAGCCGCGCGTGGCCTCGTTGTAGCCACGGTAGCGGAGCATTCCGATGCCGAAGAGGCGGAGGTTTTGGAAAAAGCCATACCACTGGTGGCGCAGCGGACGCCGGGAGCCGAGGAGGTAGCCTTTGACCACGCCGTCCTGCTCAAGCACAAACGCCGCCTCGGGCTCCACATCGGTGTAGTAGGCGGTGAGGTAGTCGGCGAAGAGCTCGCGGTCTTCGAAAACCGGATCGATCGGCTTGCCGAGAAAACCCGTCTCGCAACAAAGCCGCCTCACCGCCGCACGGTCGCGGGGCTCGTAATTGCGAATGATGGTATCAAGCGTAAGGGCCACAGAAGGACATTCTATGCAGGCGCTCCTGCTCAGAGAAGGAAATTGAGAACGCCGCAGGCCGGGAACGCCGAGGTCCTCCTCGGCAGGTATAAACGCGGGTCAGGGGCTTTTTTGTTTAACCACAGAGGGCACAACCGCTCCGCTCCCGTTCACTGCTGAAAAAAAAGACCACCGTGTCAGGTGGTTTTTTTCTGTTGGGGGGAGAATGCGTGCAGGGGCGCGTCAGTAGTCGTCCTCGGTCTTTTTTTGCATGGAACTCGAAGGCGGCGGCGGGGGCCGTAGCGCGGTAGCGGGAGTCCGTTGCCGAAAGAGCGATCTCAAGCCTTGCGTCAGGAATTCCCGAATGGATGAGGCGTTCAGCAGGATTTTGGAAATGCCAACCATCCCGCCCAAGGCCACGGCGAAGACAAGCAAACCCGCAATAACATGGAACCATGATGGATCGGTGAGAGGATTTTTGCCAATGGCAAAGTCCGGCCCGAAAACAATCGTGCCAATCGTCAGCATGAGAATCCGCGCCAGATTTCCCGCAATGGCCAGCGGTGCCGAGCAAAGGAAAAGAATCCATTTCTGCCACCAATTTTTCATCGCCATATGGCCATAAAGCGCACTCGCCATCATGAGCGAAAAAAGCGACCGAATGCCGGAACACGGATCTGCCACATCCACCGCAAACTTTTTCCCCGCCGGAATCCCCAGCAACGGTTCCGGTGCCGAAAGGATTCCCGTGCCATTCCTCACCACATCGATACCAATGAAATCCAACGAAAAAACCGCCGCATGCGACATCAGCATGCGCAGTGGGAAGGTGACAGCTGACTCCAAAAAGCCCACCGGCCAAGCAAAAAACAGAAACAAAAACGGGAATGCAAGCATATGTAGGATTCGCCAACCAGCGAACCAAAGCACCAAAGAAGGAGCTGCAACCCACATCGCAAAAATACCAAGCTGAATGTTATCAACACGAAAACCGACATAATAGATGAAGAGAGAGACTACAAAAGCCGCCAATCCAAACCATTCGCCCTTAAGCTTGATTTGAGCCATTTCATCTTTGACCTGAAAAACCAGAAAGGCAAAGATGGGCAAAACCATCCAGCAATGTTTCCACTGGTCTTGCTTCCAACCATGTTGCAAAAACCAGCCAAGCGACACTCTTTCGTCGCCATAGCCAAACCCATATGGCATAAGCACCAGACAGGCTTCGATGAAAATAATCAGTAAGGCAATCCACCTCATAAAGTATTAGAAGATATTAACAGGAAATAGGTTAATTTTTAATTTTACGATTAATCATGATGGTTTGCAAATCTTACACGATCATTAGGAGACTTTTTAAGGCAAAGCAAATGGAAAACGCAGCGAGGGTCTGGTTAGGAAAGAGGTCCCGATTGTAGCTGGCTTTTCATTCGCCAACTTACAGGATTTTAGGATTTTCAAAGAAAGTTTCCAGCGGAATTCCAGAAGAGCCGATGATGAGCGGGTTGGCCTTGGGGTATTTCTTTTTGAAAGCGGCAAGGCCGGAAATTTTGTCGGGGCGGCCGCTTTTAACTTCGATGCCGAAGAGTTGAGGGCCATCGGTGAGGACAAAATCGGCTTCGAGCATGCCATCGCGCCAGTAGTAAAGATTTGTGGTCGAGGATGTGTATTCTTGGAGCAGGACAGCGCCAACTGCATTCTCAACGAGTCGCCCGCGCCAAGCGGCATCCGTATTTTTCATCGCAAAAGCCCGGGGGTTGGAAGCTGTCACAAGGGCATTGTTTTGAACAATAAGCTTCGGACTGCTGGCGCGTCTCCGCACCTCGCCTCCAGAGTAGGCGGAGAGACCTGTGATCAGAAAAGCCTGGCCCAACAGCTGGAGGTAATGCGATAGCGTCGTGGTATTTCCAGCATCCACCAGTTGGCCGAGCATTTTGTTGAAGGACAAAACTTGGGAGGGATAGTGCGCAGCCAGACCAAAGAGATGCCGCAGAAGGGCTGGCTTCGCAACGGTTTCCAATTGCAAGATATCCCGCGAAAGAGTGGTGTCGATGAGAGAGTCGCTGATATAGCGCATCCAAAGTTCCGGATCGCCGATATAGTTCGCCGCTCCTGGGTATCCGCCGAAAACGAGCCATGTTTCCAGATCCCATCCAAAAGCGTCGCGCATCTCAGGCCAGCTCCAGTGGCTACAGCGGTGGAGAAAAAAACGCCCCGCGAGGCTTTCGGACAAACCTTTTTGGAGCAAGAGAGCCGAAGACCCGAGGAGAAGAGGTTGGATTTTTCCTGTCGTGTCGGCATCCCATAGGCGCTTCACTTCTTCGCTCCAGCCACGAACTTTTTGGATTTCGTCCAGAATCAACCACGCGGGCGCTTCGCAGTGGGCCGCCAATCGCAGCGCGGCATTCCACTGGGCTTCAATCCACTCCGGCCCAGGAGGCAAGGCTTCGTCCGCGCTGGCGTAGTGGCAAGGACATTCACTTCGCGCGGCAGCCTGCCGCGCAGCCGTCGTCTTACCTACTTGTCGCGGACCAATCACAATCTGAAGCCGACGCGGTGCAATCGAGGCCAAACGGAGAATTTCACCAACAATTTTTCTTTCGAACATACTACAAACAAATATTTTTTACGAGAAAAAAGATTTTTACTCAATGAGTGAGTAAAAATACACAGTCTCCTGCATATGGCAAGGACGAAATTTTATACAGAATCTCCCACGCATTTGGCACCTGTGGTATGAACAACGGAGTGAGCAATCTTCAAGTCGTAGACCAAATTTTGAATGCAATCCCACACCTCTTTAACGGTAATTTTTTCCATTAAGGCATCACCCAGTTTTTCATTTCCTTCGATCTGGTGAATGGGCAGGAAATGAGAGGGGTCTTGATGATGTAAAACGCGAGAGAACTTTCCAGTCGGCGCCCACATGGGGAGCTGTCCTGGCCCGAATAGTGCAATGAGCGGAACTCCAACTGCATCAGCCAAGTGCATGGGACCACTATCTAAAGTAACAAGCAAGTCAATTTCCGAAAGAGACTTGATCCATGAATCTATAGTAGTGCACTCCGTAATGTCTTCGATGCCTAGCATTTCATGGGTTTGCAGCTTTTGTTTTGGGCCGCAGATTCCGTGAATGGCAAAGCCTTGAGCACGAACACGCGAAAGAAGTTCGCGCCATTTTTCCTTCGGCCATAAACGGCCTGGCCAAGGTGCGACTGGCAAAAAAGCGATGTTCTTTATGGTTCGAAGACTGCTTTTTCTGCTGTGGATTGCTGGAGGAGTCTTATGAGTTTTTCCATACCCCGCTGCGGCGACCAAATCACATGCTATGCGCCAGCGCTGTTGATTTTGATCGATTTTTTGAGTTCGAGCCGCCCAATTTGGAATTTTTGCATTCGTTCCAAGGTAGTGATCGAGTGTATAGACTTTTGAACAACCAGCTATGTAAAGCAAAAGTATGCTGCGAATATCTCCTCGTGGATCAAACCCCACTGCCCCGCGTGCAAATGGCCGAATTTTTGCCAATAAGTCCCGTAGCGGCCTTTGTGTGTAAGCAGTAAAACTGTATTTGGAAGCCGTGGAGTAATTTGACCATGGAAGATTAGCTTCGAAGATTTTTGTTTTAGGATTGGCTGTTAAAAGCTGAGACCAGACTTGCTTTGTCACCACAGCTACTTCATCAAAGCAACCGGAAAGTTGCTCCACCATCGGCAGGATTGAGATGGCATCGCCCATTCCAAAAGGCTCGATAACAATGGCCTTTGATTCACATTTTCGGCCGGCCAAAGCTAAACGAAGAATCCCGGCCAAAAGACTAAGCACAAAGAGCAAAATCTTCCGTTTAAGGGAAATCTGAATTGGGCAATAAACTGGTGGCATGAGTAGTTTTAAAAATCACTGACTCGGCCATAGACCTGAGACGCTTTGTTTTAGGGATTTGTAACCAGAAGAAGTGTGTATTTTGGTATTCAGCTGAAAATTTTGATAGGCGCCAGCCAGTAATCGTCGGAAGCGGTTTTGAATGACAACGAGACGCTTAAGCGCTCGCGGAGGGCATCGCGTCTCCGCCCACCATTGCTCCAGTTCTTTGCAATTTTTGTCCGCGCTGAGATTTTGCCCAGTGAACGCATAGGCGGCCAGTGGCAATCGGCAGGCGTGGATGTTTTTCCTGCTGAGCAGAAAATACTCCATTAAGACAGCATCACTGACAACCTTCCATCTCGGATTCAAAGGCGGATTCGGTAAGCTGGATTTTTTGAAAAACATGGCACAACTCAGCGAGTGCAGATGGTCCAAGCGCGTATGCCAGAGGCTAGGAACCATAATTCTCCTATAACAAACTGGATTTAATGAGGAATTAAGCAAAATTGCATCACCAAGCAAGACATCCAAATTTGTGCGTTGTTGAAAGATTTCCGCCACTTTTGAAAGGGTGTTGGGCAGATATTGCTCATCAGAATTCAGCCATGCACAAATCTCCCCAGCAGATCGCGCCAGGCCGCGATTAATGGCATCATACATTCCGGCGTCCTTCTCGCTGAAAAATTTGAGGGAATAGTTGGCTGCCTTGTCGGTAGTGGCTTGAAGGATCGCAGGCGGGACGCCTACGCCACATTCTTTGGCATGGAAAATCAGCTTGCCATCAAGATAAAACTCCGCACCCAGTTCTCGCGCCAAGTCTTCAATGCCGGGCGTTCCAGCGTCTTGAATGATGTGCTCGATGGAGAGGGTCGAGGGTCGAGAGTCGAGAGTCGAGGGCGTGGCAACTACTTGATCCCGCACGCTGGCGATGCACAACCGCAACCAATCGAGTTGCCGGAAGGTAGGTGTAACGATGCTAAATTTAGGATTCAACAGAAGTTAAGGAAGAATTGTTTGCAAAATAATGGACAGCAAAATTATCGGGGTGAGGGGGCAAAGCCTATCCGAAATGTGGGGTAGCCGTCTCGGCTGCCTTCTTGTGAAAGTGATGGTGGGCAGACCCTACTCCATACCGCTCAAGTTGACACTACTCGGGACACCTGATTTTCCTTCGTGCTCTCGGTGTTCTCGGTGGTCAACATGCTTTCGGGGGATCGACAATCATAGACAGCCGCTACAATACTTCGAGTCAAAAATTTTCAGAAATTTTCTTGAAGCCTGCACTGCTTCAGCCTATGCCAAATTGTGTCATGGTCTCCCGGGTCTGGAAACACAAGCTGAATGAATAGAAACAAAATTTTCCTTGGGGTCGTGATGGCTGCTGCTTTGCTCTTTGCCATTGTGGTGGGCCAAAATGTGGCGGAGAACAATTACAGCCGCTTGGGAATGTATGTGGGTGTGGCTGTGCTTGCGGTCGGAGCTTTGGGGCTCAAGCAAAATGCCTGGCTTCTCATTCCCATCTGCTCGGGGCTGGGCGGGACAATTGGCGGAGGAAGATTGCCGGCATCGATTGCCGAAATGTCTGTGGCTTTTTGCTTCGGGCTTTTTGTGCTGTTCAAAGCATTGAAGGTGATTCCCAAGTTTCCTCGCCTGAATTGGTGTGACAAACTGCTAATTTGCAATTTGCTCTATCTAGCAACGGTGTTTGCTCGAAATCCCGTAGGCGTGGATTTTATGAGATCCAACCTGATTGGCGGAAGGCCCTATTTTGCCATTCTGCTGGCGTGTTGCGGATTTTGGGTGCTGCAGCATGTCACGATCAAGCCGAAGCTTGCGAGCATTTTGCCGGCTTTGATGTGTCTGGGGTCTGTAGTCAACGCTCTTAGTGGACTCGTTGGCTATCTTGCACCGGGTGTTGGGTATCGGCTGTCAACGCTCTACTCCGGATTCATGCCGGGCAGCGAAGCCAATCCGATGGAACCCGTGGATACTGGCAGAGTCGAGAGGCATGGTTATCTCGCAGGCTTCGGGGTCGAGGTTGGCCGTGCAGCCGTATCTTACGCCAACATTTTCAAGCTCATTTTTTTCCAGAACATCATCCTCTCCGCATGTTTCTTTGCCTCGCTGGTCGCCGTTTTATTGTCAGGATTCCGAAGCAACTTGATCGGTTGGCTATTTGCCATAGCACTGGCTAGTTTTATTCGCGGCGGCATTCGGCAGGTGTTTCCGTTGTTCGCTGCGGCTGTGGCGGGCATTGTGATGATTGTCGTCGTTCAAACGGCGGGATTACAGGTTCCGCTCGCCGCGCAGAGGGCGCTTTCTTTTATTCCCATATCTTGGGATTCCAGAGCCAGTGTCGATGCCAAAGGCACGGTCGAATGGCGCGTGGATATGTGGCGCTTGGCCTTGACGAGCGATCGATATATCAAAAACAAGGTCTTGGGTGACGGATTTGGCTTCGACCCATCTGAACTCCGCGCGCAGGCTACGCTAGCTTCTTTTCGAATGGATACTAGTGCCGGGTTGCAAGATTATTACATGATCACAGGCGACTATCATAGTGGGCCAGTTTCTGCAATACGCTTTGTTGGGTATATCGGCCTAGTGCTTTTTACCGCCCTTTTAATTGCCAATGCAAAATATGCTTGGAAAATTATTAATTCGGCTAAAAAGACTGCCTTTTTTCCGATAGCATTATTCGTGGGAATTGGAGCTATTGCCCACCCCATTTTTTTCTGGCTGGTATTTGGTGGATATGGAGGCGATTTCATCCAAGCCATATTGACTCTTGGAATGCTGAACATGATAGATCGTTCAATAAAAAAACAATCTATAGCTCAATAGGTTCTAAATTTGTTTTTTTACAGTTGCAGGGTTCCCTGCGACGATTGTCCCCGCTGACACATCTTTCGTAACTACAGATCCAGCACCAACGACAGAACCATCGCCAATCCGAACACCCTTGAGTATTATAGCTCTAGCACCAATGAAGCATTTTTTTCCTATGACAACCGGTTTTGAGACAGATCGGGGGTCTGTTCCCCAATTCCCATCAGGCAAACGCGGGTGAAAATCCGTATCTAAAATCATGGTGCCTCCACCAATTATTGTGCCCTCTCCAATTTCAATTTTTTTTGCGCAAGCAATCAAACACGAACTCATGCCTACATGATCATGAATAAGAATCTCTGCGCCCGGTGCCACCGTGGCTAACCGACAGCGGCCATACTCGGCTAAGGGGTTGGCAATTCCAGTATTGCAAAGGCTAACATTCTCGCCCAAAAAAATTTTTCCTCCCCGGCCTAAGTTCACACAAGGCCTTCCAATACAGATAAAACCAGCTCCAACTTTGACTCCTCTCAGCATGAGATATATACGCCAAACTGGAGATAGGCTTATCAATGCAAACTTTTTACATTTACCTAAAAATGACATAACTTCAGTTGAGTTTGATTTACTAAATTTTTCATTCGTAAATTATAGTGCAGCTCGATACAGGTTTAGAAAGGCCTCGGCGGTCTTCTCAGGTCGAAAATACTCTCGAAAATGCTCATGGCGATAATTCCCCATGTCTCGACAAAGTTGATAATTCATAGCGAGCGAATTAATAGATTGAAACCAAGCGTCAGCATTTGAAGATTCCACTATCAATCCATCCTTGCCATGTGCAATATATTCAGCGTGTCCCCCGTGTGGAGAGCCAACCACAGGCAAACCAATGACGCGGGCCTCCTTTACCACATTCGGACTTGTGTCGGCGCGTGAAGGCATGACTAAACCCCATGCTTTGCTCATTTCTTGCTGGACTTGTTCAGTTTTAAGCATACCCAAGACTTCGACCATAGGATCATTAAGACTCTTTAAGGCATTCATAAGGTAGCCATCACCCGCAAAAACCATTTTCCAATTTCGTTTTGGATGGCGACGGAGCATCTCGATCAGGATATCGATGCCTTTGAGACGATTCAGGCCTCCCACAAATAAAAATCTTGGGTAATCTAAAACTGGCTTCCAGGAAATCTCATAAAAGCTTGTGTAGACACCATACTCAATTTTCCTAGTTGGTTTCCTTGGAGAAATTTCCTCCACGCGGTCTAAACCCCACTGAGACTCGCTTGTTACAATAGTGGCTGAGAGAAGAGATTTTTTTTCGTAATACCGGAACATTTTCCATTGCCAAGAATTTAAATCCCCCGTTTTAAGATATGTTTTAACAATTCCCTGCATGGATAAAATTGAGGGGCCCTTGAACCCAATCAACGCCACCCCATTGACATTTTCCGCTCCCCAGCAGTGAATTAAATCAGGTTGAATTCTACTGATCAGCCTTGAGGCACCAATATGATGCGGCCATCTTCCAAGTAATAGGCTTGCACTCAGGCTCGTGGAAGGAATGCGATGAAATGTTTGGTTCAGATGAGTGAGCGATTCCTCGCTTTTGGCAGTCTTATCGAAGATTCCCCAGTGGATCTCAAAATCCTGACAGGACTCCCAACTTTGCGCGAGTTGCGGAAGCCAAGTGGCGCCTTGTCCGCCGCCGCGCCCAATCATACCTTCCTTTAGCGACTTGAGCGGGAATTCAGCAAAGATCATGATTAAAGGACGTTTGCTCATTTTCGAGCCCCCATTAGATCGATTTTTTTTAAATGACTTTTCAGATTCCGCTCAAATGTTTCAAAAGACAGGTTATTTCTCAATTCCTTGTCTAGCAATAGACCTCGGGCAATGCGCCTTTGATAAGCTTCAAAAATAGCGCGGGCTGTTGCTTGTGGATCACCGAATGGGACTACCTCTCCATTCTCAGCATGTTTCACAAAATCAGCTGCACCCGTATTACTTGTGAGCACAACTTGAAGTCCACATGCCATGGCCTCCAAAGCCGTGCGAGCCAAACCTTCCTCGATGGAAAGTAGGGCAAAAACATGTGCGGACTTTAAGTGGGCGCCCAACTTTTTGTGGCTTAAGCGGGGACTCCATGTTATTTTTAAATCTTTATATTCTAAAATAATTTTCTCCATCGATGTATGAATTCCATCGGTCAAAAGCAATTCCACATCATGGTCTTTTCCTAGGATTCTCATTGCCTCCAACAAGTAGGGAAACCCTTTTCTCAGCGAAACGGCGCCTGTGCAGATGACTCGGATCGGCCCATCTAGGGGAGCTGTATCACCCTCGGGGGAGAAATTTTGCAGATCTACAGGATACGGGAGATGAAGAATTCTCTCTTCTGGAAACCCTTGATTTATGAATGACTTTGTTACATAGGAGCTTGGACTTAAAACCCAATCTGTTAGTTCGATAGATTTCATTCCCCGCTCATACCACTTGCGGGGAAAAGGCAAAACATTTTCCCCCCATAGCTTATGCTCCAAGCTGACGAGCTTCCAATAGTTTGCTAGATGTGAATTTCCCGCGTCCAACAAAGTGAGACCGCCAGTCGCACGAGACTTACGGAAAGATTCTATGGCATAACCATAACTCGATAGCACGCAAGTTCCATCTGAAATGCGGTGCTTCACCCATTGGTCGAATAACGGGAAAGACTGGACTTTTATCCACTCCGCGCCCGGCGGGTAGATTTTGGCACCAGCATAGGAAAGCAGCCCCACCAAAGGAAGAAGCTTTTGCTTCTCCTTTGGAATGTTGGAAACCCCACGGCGTGTGCCGAGATAATGCCCCTCTAAGCGTCCCAAAGATTGGAAAACTCTCGCGTGGTGGTCACAGACGCTGCGGATGGGGCAGGCTACGGCAAACTTCCGCAATGCAACAAGATGGTCCATTTCAGAAGCCATAAAGATTAGAATATTGCTCCAGCATCTTTTGGCGGTTCATTCCGCGCTCTTGAATGCTTGCATGAGCTGCTGTTCCAAGGCGTTCGCGCTCCGCGCGATCGGCCATCAATTTGCGGAGTGCCTGAGCAAGAGAATTAATATTGCCGGGTTCTACGAGGTATCCTGTCTGGCCCTCTGAGATAAGCTCAGGAATACCACCCACGCGGGAACCTATGCATGGTAATCCATGAAACATGGCTTCCTGTAGTGACAATCCAAAAGCCTCAGCTAATGATGGTTGCACATATAATTCTGCCGTTCGATAAAACTGCCTCGGGTCGGTATGTGGACCACAAAGATCGACTTTTTTGCTCAGATCCAGCATGGTAATGCGCTTCCTTAATTTTTCGCTGGAGCCGTCATTTGAATCATAGCCTACGAGTTTCAACCGCCATGCTGGAAATTCTTCAGAAACAAAATTAAAAGCCTCTAATAGAATATATTGTCCTTTTATGCGAGCAAGGGTTGCCACGTTAAGAATGGTGCGGCTTTTCGATACGGGAGTCATCTTCTCCGAGGCTTCAAGACGCGAGTGATAGATTCGCCGCATTTTCTTTTGATGAAAAGGAAAGTAGTTCTTCGATAGTGCCAAATCATGATTCGACACTGTGATCTCTGCATCGACTGCCGAGAGCTGCTTGGCTTTTCCGGGCCAGTTTGCAATAGCGGCCAGCAATTCTCGCCAGAGTGGCCGTTTACTGCGCAACCGATTGAAGAAGCAAACAGCTTGATGATTGGTGACTATGCAACGGATGCCGGCCTGTGAAACGCAGGTGATTGGGCAGCATGACCATGAGCGGGCATTAAAGCCGTAGGTTCCGCCTGAGTGGAAATGGCAAAGATTAATTTCATGTTTTTTAAGCCATGAAACTAGGGAGCCAATCCAATCCATGGAAATGAGTCTGTCGTTAGGTATGGTAAAGTTTCCTGCCAGCATGCGTCCTTCCGTTAGATTTTTTAGAGTTTCACCGGAGTCTATCGAAATCAGATAAACTTGGTGGCTTTTTGAAAAGTAACGGATCATTTCACGAGCCAAGACCTCCACCCCGCCTTGGGCAGCTAGAGACTCATGGATGGCAAATGCGATATTCATACTGGCGGGTCAATCGTTACCTGTAGGATTGACCTTGATTTTATCTTATGATCTTTTTGATGATGCGCCGCAGAGGCTTGAAGATGGGGCGATAGAGTATTTTACTCTGTAACTCCAAGGGTGCAGTGATACAAACGGGTTTGCTCCAGTCCACTTGGGCATCGCGAGCAACATTCATCATCGCCAACCAGCGCTTGGTCATTGCTTCGATGGAAAAATTCTCTCGAACCGCATTAATGGATTGGGCAGCCATTTCATCCAACAAATCAGGCTTCGCGGCCAAGTTGAGCAAAGCCTGGAGATAACCATCTTCATCATGCAAGGGAATCCTTATGCCGTTTTTGAAGTTCACGACCTCCGAAATCCCGCTCGACAGGTCACTAACCACTGGCACTAGTCCTGCACCCATGGATTCCAGCATAGACAAGGGAAGACCTTCGTAGTCAGAACACAAAAAATAGACATCATTCTGGGCAAGAAGTTTTGGAACTTGACTGTAAGGTATTTCGCCTAAGAAAGAAACCTGTGAAGGATGATCGGTAAAGTTAGCCCTGAGCCTGGGAAGTTCAATGCCATCTCCCGCGATTGTCCACTGAATGGCAAATTGGCTATTCAGGGAGGCTCGAATGATGCGCTCCATCAGGCTCACTCGTTTTTGTTCTTCGTAGAGCCGTCCCAAATACAAAACTCGCAAGTTCTTTGTGCGGATAGGGACTGACGGAGCCTTTGGCATCGGCACGCCGTAGGGTTGATGAGATACAAGAATTTTCATCGTTCCAAGCGCTTCCTTGGCTTTCCGGCATATCTCCCGAGAAACGCCAACAACTACATCGATCCAAGGCTTGTAACGTATTACCTGTTTGTAAACATTGGGGTCGTCGCTTTGGATCATCGCTATACGAAGACAGTCCTTAGGCGTAAACCGTAAAAAATCGAAGGCGGATCCACCAAGCGCGGCGACGATTACTTGAGGCTGAATCGTGCGGCAAATACTAAGCATTCGGGCAAGCCGGTCTTCATGAATTATGCCTGAGCAAGGTCCAAAGAGTGGGTAACCTCTCTGTTGGATTTCTGCACCTACGGTGTTCGGAGATTCAAAGACTGCCACATAAGGATTCCAAGTCGCATCCTTATGAAGACCCTCACATAGGTTGAGAATGGCAGTTGAACCCCCACCCAAAGGCATGGAGTCGGAAAGAAATAATATTTTCGGTGCGGGCATGAACGCTTTGCGCTCAGTGATGAAGGGGTGATTTAGGGCTTTAAAACGGAGTTAAATCCTGTCGAAACTAATATGCTGGTTTTCGTGCCAATACAGTCCAGCCCGATGTCAAGCGAGGTCCACCACAGCGACGATCAATCCAAAGGATGAGACGATTCCATAAAACTACCTGCCAACGAAATGGAAAATAGTGCTGCATAACATGTAGAGTCACCTGCCCCCATAGCACCCAAGGGCCACCACGCGGCACAAGAGCTAACAGTTCAAATCCAGATTCAGCAACCAAGTGTCTGAGGCCATGCTCTGGATAACGATAGAAGTCATAAGGGAGTTCATGCGCCGGCCAATACAGAGGGGTCGTAAGCAGCACTTGGCCTCCAGAACGCAGCAGTCGGTAGAACTCTTTCCAGACAGCCAAGGGGTCCGGCACATGTTCAAGAACCTCCGTGCAAAGGATTGAGTCCAAACTTTCACTCTTAAGGGGAATGCTGTTGGCTGGACATTCAAAGTCAATATTCCCCCTTGAAGCATCAAAATCGCAAGCTTTCTTGCTGATAACATGATTGAAATATGGCAGATAAGGTTGCTTTCCACAACCAACATCAAGCATCTCTCCTTTGAGGTTTGGTGCCAAAAGAGCGATACTTCTTTCAATTAAGTGGACAGTAACAAAGGCAATGTCGGCTTCATCTGGAAACGAAAGAGGATGAAAATTTTTATCCGAATACAGACTTCTGAATGAGGCTTTAATGTCAGGCATGGCGCGTATGTTAATACTCATATTATTTGTAAAAAAATACAATGAATGTTGTTAGAAAGAAAAAATAAATGGGGTATTTGGATTTGCATGTTTTAACGAAAGCCCTCCCTCGCTCGGGCAAAAATATTTAAGATGCGGACCACTACCTCGTTTCGGAAACGCTCAGGAAGGATTGTTAGCCAAGTTAGGGTCAGGGATAAAATACAGATGCAGGCAGTGGCGGTGAGCATGCTCATGGGGGCAATGGAAGCTTTTGCCCCAAACCATCCAAAACCGGCGGCGATGGCGATCATTGTCAGCGTCACCATAATGCTTTTTGCAAGATGCCTCAGGGAACCAAGGATTTTGGTTGCCGCACGGCCTGAGAGAATTGTTGTGACGATTATGTGCGCTATCAAGGACGCCGCGAGAACTCCAACAATGCCGCCAGTTTGGGCAAGTAGGATGGCGATGGGAATGAATATAATTCCTTCCAGAAGGAAAAAATGGCGGACAGGTTGCCAATCCTTAATCAAGCCAAAGAGTCCGATAAAACATCCGTTAAGATTCCTCAGGACAATAAGCAAAGCAAGAATCAGGTCGCCCGTCCAAGGCCAGTAGATGGCGCCATGAGTCCATATGTTTACGAAAGAGCGATTGCCCGCAGCGATACCTGTTGCTAACAAGGTTGAAATGGCGAGAGTCAATGCGATAATGTCTCTGTATCGCCGGACGAAGTGTGCATGTTCGCCAAGGACATAAAGCTCTGTAAGGCCGGAGCCTGCTACGGAAATTGGATTGGCTATCAGCATCATACTCATCGTGTAGATTTTTGTAGAGACAGCAAAGGTTGCCGCTGCTTCCAGACTAATACAACGGCTGATGATCATAATCTGTGAGGCATTGATTAATTGGCTGCCAAGATTGATCATCAGCATATCCTTTCCAAAGGAAAAATTCTGCCTGAAGATGGAAAGGCGGATTTTTCCCCAGTGACCTGCTGATGGGTAGTAGCGATTTTGATGACAAATCCATGCACATACAATCGGGCTAACGACAAGCATAGGGATTTGCGCAATGGCAAAACTTAAAACCCCCCAATTATTTTTGAATCCAAACCATAGCAGGCCAATGTTCATGACGAGGCCAATTGTGGAAAGATTGTTTATGACATCATTTCGATGAAAGGCCCAGAGCGGCGAACCAATGGAGCGCGACGCAACGGACAGGCCCGTGAATCCCGCCAATAGCATCAGTAAATTACGAAATTCGCTGGCAAGATTTTCCGGGATTGCAAAGATTGAAGGCGCGAACCATGAAAGTCCTATTCCAAAAAATGCAATAAGTAATCCTTGAATGGCAAATACCAAGGCGCCTGTAAGTAATTGACTGCCATAAGCCCCTCCATTGACCTCGTCTTTGTGGTCGGCAATAAACCGACTCACGGATCCATTCATACCGACGTCGATTAAAATGAGATAGCCATTGATTTGCGCGGCCAGTGCCCATAGCCCGAATAGGTCCTTGTCAAGATAATGGAGCGCCAGAGGGATGCTGGCCATGGTGAACGCAATGTTAGCTGTAATGCTTCCATAGCCGCTTAGTAGGCCTGAGATAAATCGTTGAGTTCGGGACACGAGAGCGGGGTAGATTTTTGGTGAGATGGGGAGTTTATGCGGTGCATATTCTAATTTCTAAGTGCAGCAGCTTACAATATTCACCGCAATTATTTACAAAACTTTGATTAAAACATCCAATTTTTCTTGCGGTTTTGTGCCGAGATATACTCGGCTAGGAATACTTACTTGGGCTAAGGCTTGATCCAGTATGCAGAGTCGTAGTCGATCTGTATAATTTTACCTAGGATTCCGCGCTCGGATCTAAATTTATCGGTCGCCTTTTTGCATCCTTCCCAACAGAAATAATCGTCGAGAAGGATTACTCCACCGCTTGGAATACGATCATAAAAAGCTTCAAGACAGACCATTGTTGAGTCATACCAATCTCCATCTAGGCGCAAAAGAGATATGTTTTCAGGTTCCTTTCCAATATTAGGCACAGTGTTTTGAAACCACCCTTTGTAAAAGGCGACCCGATTTTCGGAAAGGTTGAGTTCATTAAAGATGAAGTTTTTGACATCGCTAAAGTTAGCTACGCATTGATTTATCGATGAGAGTTTTCCGGCATTTACGCCGCCGCTGTATTCGAATGCTAATGTCCCATCAGCAATGGTGGGCTGCGGCAGTCCCTCAAATGAGTCAAACAGGCGCAACTTTCTCTTATGAGTTTGATCAAAACGCTGTAGAGCAAGACCCATTAGGCCGGCCGAGCCCCCCTTCCAAACGCCACATTCCACAAAATCACCGGGAATTTGTTTTTTCAAAACTTGTTTGCATAGTTCCCATAGCAGCTTTGAACGCTTTGCGCTTGTCATCGTATGACTTCGAATGGTAAATAAAGCGTGCGCTCTGTGATAATCTGGGAGTCCTTGAACAAACCAGAAAAAGCGACTATTGATGATTTTTTGATAAAGTTTCATGTATTGGATTTTTTATTTTAAGGGTGGTCTGAAAATTAAAAATTTATAAAAGCGATATAAATTGCAAGCACTTTAAAACTAGAACAACAGATTTTACTGATTTTGCAATAAAAGCGTAGATAAAACTTCTGAGCGTTTTGTAGCGCCTTGAGCCGTCAGATGCATGGCGGTATCTGCGAAATCATCGCGGATGTCGTGAACGCCATTGTTTTCCTCTCGGAGGACGGGGAGTATTTGTTCGACTTGGTCTAAAAAGCGGGCGTGGATTTCGCGTGCTGGGGACGCTTGGTTGGGATGCGAATAAACCCACGGAAGGACATAAAAAACTTTGATGCCGCGTGACTCTGTGGTTTTCTTTAGTTTTTCAAGAAACTCTCGCCCGCTGCGGGAGAGAGTCATTTCTGCTGGTTCCTGATCGGTTTTCGAATTTTGATCAAGGGGTCGTCTGTCCGCGGTGACTTGGAGACCTCCGGGCTGCGCGTCTTTTAAATCATATCGGTAAAGTGGCATGCGAAAGAGAAGCTTGCCAGCCATAGTCACAAGATTGCGACCTCCGGGCTGTAGCGAAAAGATATCGGCCGCCTGCTCATGGAGCGGGCGCTTGTTGTCCCAATCCACCATTTGCGGTAGGCCGAAGGCGTAGGCTAATTGAGTGCCCATGGCTGTCGTGGTTTCTGCATCATCCGTAAGAAGTCCCGGCTCCACGCTGGCGATGAGTGTATCCCCTCGCCGAAGAGCAGCAAGTCCAAAGCCTGTGCAGGCATCAGCGCCGGCTCCTGCTCCAAGACCGAGGTTGGCTACTGGGAGGGCGTGATTTTTCTCGATCCAAGCGGCATCAATCCCAAATGTCGTGCTTGACCCTCCCACGACACCTATGACATAGCCGTGCTTTGCGCGCATTTTTTCACACCACCCGAGCTTTTTTTGAGCCGCGCCTTTCCAAAACTGGATTTCTGGGTTCACCCAAAAGGTGTAGCAGGCCCCGGCGATGCCAGTTAGGATTGCGAGAGCTAGTAAAAGCACCGCAAGTCTCGGGATTTGCATGCCAGTCAAATGGATGGATTGTGCAAAGACATGGTGAGCTCTTGCATTCAAAAAGCGAAGTAGAGGAAGTCGTTTTTCTTTGCGACGCTTAAGAGAACCGTGAGAATAACCAACACACAGAGGACAGGTGGCTTTTTCAAGTAAGAGTAGGGTTCTCCAGTGTTGCGGAGGGAGAGCCACTCGACAAAAAGGGTGGCGATGGAAAGCAAGATAAATACTCCGAGCACGAATAACTCTGTGGAATCAACCGAGGAAATGGCCATCTTCAAATGAGAAAAAGTGTAGTTGAATGGATCCAGCGTGGTGGCTAATTTAAGTAACAGAACATCTGTTCGGGTTTCATAAAAACAAAGCCAGCCTAACAAAGCTGCCAGCATCGTTATGCCCCAGCCCAAGAGCGGGTGCAGGCGTGCTCGCCGACAGAGATGGAAGATCACTAAAAATATGGCCCAAAGAAGGCCCCACAACATGAAATTCCAACCCGCCCCGTGCCAGATGCCCGATACGACAAAAACGAGAATAATGCTTAGGAACCAAACTTTTGTGCGGCTTCCGCCTAATGGCAAATACACATAGTCACGAAACCATGTGCTTAAACTGATGTGCCAGCGGCGCCAAAACTCTTGAGCGTTTGTTGAAAGGTAGGGGCTGGCGAAATTTAGGGTGAGACTTATCCCGAAGCACCGGGCAATTCCAAGTGCAACAAAACTATAGCCGGCAAAGTCATAATAAATGCGGAACCCGAAAATGATGTTATTTAACCAAATAGAAAAAGGATTGGTGGTTGAACTCGGATCAAAGTAGAGGGCCAGATTATCGCTCAAACAAATTTTGAAGAAGAGCCCTATTACAATCCAGGGCACGCCTTGATCAATAGCCGCCGCATTCCATCGGAATCGAAAGCTCTCCATTTGCGGCAGCAAATCCTGACGACGCTCAATGGGACCGGCAACAATTTGTGGAAAGAAGCTCGCGAAATTCATGAAATTCAAGAACCCCGGTAGCGGCTCCTTGTGAACCACTGTATCAATAACAAAGCTAATTGCTTGAAAACTATAGAATGACAATCCAATAGGTATGACCATATTGGAAAATGAATTTATTCCCAAGCCCAGTATTCCATTAGCAAGAAAATCTGCATATTTGTAATAAATCAGCGGCGCCAGTTGAATGGGAACCAAAAAGAATAAAAACAGATTTTTGTTTCGATTTTTTTGCTGCAAGATGAAAGCAAGGCCAAAGTATGTTATAAATTTGACGCTTAGAAAGATAATGAGAGTCCATAAATTAGCACAACCAAGCAAAAAAAGCCCAATGAGCAGAAGGCTTGAGCGATCGTATAGCGAAACCGCCTTAGGATTTTTAGCAGTCAGCCTGATAAAAAATGGCCTAACGAGTAAAATGGGCAAGAGCACGCCCAGCAGACTTGACCAAAAATGAAGCTCACTAAAATTCATTCTTCAAAATGCAGGCTTTTTATAAATACTAAACGCAGTAACATAGCTTGTTGCATAGCTTCGCTCACTTAAAAAAAAGAAATCGCGTTTTGTGGATCATAAATATCTTTTTTGGAGACAAGAACGATATCTGGAATTGGAAGACTGTGGAGTTCCTCAGCTGATAGTCCCATGACATTTCACTACTGTCCGGTTATAAGTTAAACAGCTCCAGTTGATTAGAATTCCGACCACTTGACTTTTGGGAAGTGGTTTTCATAAGCAATTCATTTAAAGGCATTTTTTCAAACGGGTGAACGCTCAAAA
>JBILWM010000063.1:0-17886 GCA_044369905.1 Terrimicrobiaceae bacterium
GCTGAACTTTGAAGCCGATGGACGGGGGTGTTTTGGTTTTTTCATAGCCTGCCAAGTGGCAGGTTTCAAACATCCCGTCCATCTCTCCTTGAGGTGCATTTTTTTCCTCTATGGGATGCCTGTGAAATTCTTCCTTCATACTTCAACCTTCTACCTTGCCCAAAAAGCCCTCCGGCATCCCCTGGCTCGGCGACATCCCGAAGCATTGGGAGGTTTTGCCGCTTGGCCGGGTGCTCGTAGAACGGCAGGAGAGCAACGATCCAATCAAGACGAAGAATATTCTATCGCTGAGCCTGCATGACGGCGTTGTCCCATACGCTGAAAAGACGAGGCCCGGCGGCAATAAGGCTAAAGACGACCTCACTGCCTACAAGTTGGCCTACCCGGGCGACATTGTCGTCAACAGCATGAACGTCGTTGTCGGTTCGGTGGGACTTTCGCGGTATTTTGGGGCAGTCAGCCCTGTTTACTACATGCTCCGACCGCGCCAGGGCAAGGACACCGTCGAGTATTTCGATTCAATCTTTCACGATGTAGCCTTCCAGCGCAGCCTGTTTGGCCTCGGCAATGGCATCATGGTGATTCAATCGAAATCATCCGGGAAGTTGAACACGATTCGCATGAGAATCCCGATGGGGAAACTGAACCGAGTCGAGATTCCTTATCCCCCGTCGAGCGAGCAACAAGCGATAGTTGCGGGCATAGGAACTGAGATAGCACCCGTCACCACCGCCATCGCCCGCACGGAGCGAGAAATCGCGCTGATGCAGGAATACCGGACGCGCCTGACCGCCGACCTCGTGACGGGCAAGCTGGACGTGCGCGAAGCCGCCGCCCATCTCCCCGCCCCGCCCACCGCCCCGCCCACCGCTGCCCCCACCGAACCCGCCCCCGACGAGCCGCTGGAAGAAGTCGAAACCGACGACACCGAGTGATTGTTTTCCCATCCTGCCAACCCATACTGAAGTCATGAAGCTGCTGCACTACGTTGAGATCGAGAACTTCAAGCGCTACGGGGACATCCAGCGCATTGAGTTGGATCACCCTGCCGTGCTCATCGGCCCGAACAACTGCGGAAAGACGAGCGCGTTGCAGGCCATCGCGCTGTGGAGCATCGGACTGCGGACTTGGAAAATGGAGTCGGAGAACTCGAAGGCGGAGAAACGAAAAGGCAAGGCGCTGAACCGGCTGAGCATCCTGCCGGTGCCCGTGCCCAAGACGCGCCACTTCTGGCACAACCTGAAAACAGGGAACAAGGATCTGCTGATTACGGTTGGGGTGGACGTCAAGGGCCAGCCATCGCCAGTGACGATGGTCTTCCGCCATCATGCGAGCGATGAATTGGTTTATTGCGAACCCGCGCCGGACACGCTGGAGAACGAGGAGGTGTTCCAGGCGGCAGCGGCGCTTGATGTATCGCTGCTGTATCCCATGTCCGGCATTTCGGCGGATGAGGCAGTGATCCTGCCGAAGCGGATTGAGTTCCTAATGGGTCGGGGCAGCACGGCGGAAGTGCTGCGGAACATCTGCCTGCAAGTGCTGGAAAAGACGCCGGAAGACTGGCAGGAGATTTCGGAGTTGATGCACCGGCTTTTCCACGTGCGACTTGGCAAGCCGCAAGGGAACGAGAAGGGCGGAGTGGATCTCGCCTACGAGCAGGATGGAACGAGTGGAGAGATGGACCTGGGACTGTCGGGGCGCGGCTTTCAACAAATGCTGCTGATCTTCTCCCACCTGTATCTGCACAAACGGAGCGTCCTTTTGATTGATGAACCGGACGCGCATCTGGAAATCCTCCGGCAGCAACAAGTCTATGTCCTCCTGCGCGACATCGCTCACCGGAATGGTTGTCAGGTGGTGATGGTGACTCACTCGGAGGTGGTCTTGCGCGAGGCGTTGGATACGAACCTGACGCTGATCCTCGGCGGGCAAGTCGAGAATCTGGCAACGAAGACGAACATCACGAATGCGCTGAAACATTTCGGGGCGGAGCATTATGTGAAAGCACGGGAAACGGGCCACGTCTTCTATGTAGAGGGGAGCACAGATGTGGACATGCTGCGGGCCTTTGCCGACAAACTGGAACATCCGGTGATGGCCGCGCTGGACGACGGCGCGCGGCTGAATGTGTATTACCTTCAGGACAACTTCCCCGGTCCGGAACGCAGCCAGGATGAGGAACTAGATCGCGTGGAAGGCGGCTATGGCATGAGCGCGGCCGAGCACTACCACGCGCTGCGCAGCATGATCCCGGAGCTTCGCGGACTGGTGATCCGTGACAGCGATGGGAAGCAGCACCGCGAAAGCAATCAGGCCGCGTTGGAGATCCGAGTGTGGAAGCGTTACGAGCCGGAGAACTACTTCATCACGCCGGAACTGCTGCTGGCCTGGGCGGACAAGCAAATTCCGGGAGAGGATTTATTTGCCCAAACGCGGCAGCGGCTCCTGGACGGACTGATCCTTGAACAGGTTTTTGATGGGAGCGCCGAGGACTTCGCCAATTATCAGAAGCTGGACGCCTCCCCCCGGAAGACGCTTTGGCGAGCACAGACTCAGAACAAGAAACTGAGCTTGTTCGCCGAGGAGTTCTACCGTCGCCTCGCGAAGGAGACGGGAACCCGGATGCTGGCAAGAAAGGGTGATTTGCATGAACTGGTTCCGCTTTGTGATCTCGCCGACCTAAACGGTGAAGTGCGTGAGAAGCTGGATGCGATGCAACGATTGCTGAACGGCTGAAGCATCCGCCATGAAAACCGACACCACCGAAAAAGGACTCGAAACCCTGATCATGCGCCACATGACCGGGTCGGATGGCCTGACTTCCGGCGCGGCGGGTGTCGTGGCCGAGGCTGCTCCCGCCAAGGGTGGCAGTGGTTGGTTGGCGGGAAATGATTCGGCGTATGACCGGGAATTTGCCGTGGATTCAGAGCAGCTTTTCAACTTCTTGACCGCCACGCAACCGGAGGAATGGGCGAAGTTGGGCATCGGGAATTACAAGGACAAGCAAGGCATGGCGCGGCAGAAGTTCCTCGCCCGACTACAAGGGGAGATCACTCGACGCGGGGTGATCGATGTGCTGCGCCACGGCATCAAGCACGGGGCGCTGAGTTTCGATCTTTTCTACGGCAAGCCCTCGGCCGAGAACGCGAAGGCGGTGGAGCGCCATGCGAAGAACCGCTTCAGCATCACGCGGCAACTGCACTTCAGCCGGGAAAACAAGCGGTCGCTGGATTTGTGTGCCTTCATCAACGGGCTGCCTGTCATCACGTTTGAGCTGAAGAATAGCCTGACCAAGCAGACGGTCGACGACGCCATCGAGCAATACAAACGCGACCGCGATCCCCGCGAGCCGCTCTTCATGTTTGGCCGCTGTGTCGTCCATTTTGCGGTGGATGACAATAAGGTGGCGATGTGCACCGCGCTCAAAGGCAAGGGCGGCACGGCGAAGGACTCGTGGTTTCTGCCCTTCGATCAAGGCTGGAACGATGGCGCGGGCAATCCCCCGAATCCCGCCGGCCTCAAGACCGACTACCTTTGGAAGCGCATCCTCACCCCGGCGCGGCTGACGGAGATTTTAGAGAACTACGCGCAAGTCGTGGAGGAGGAAAACCCGAAGACGGGCAAGAAGAAGCAGGTGCAGATTTTCCCCCGCTACCATCAGCTCGATGTGGTGAGGATGATTTTGGCTGATGTGCAAGAGCACGGCGCGGGCAAGCGCTACCTCATCCAGCACAGCGCGGGCAGCGGGAAGTCGAACTCCATCGCGTGGTTGGCGCATCAGTTGATCAGCCTGACTAAGGACGGGAAGCCGGTCTTTGATTCCGTCATCGTCATCACCGACCGCCGGATTCTGGACAAACAAATCCGCGAGACGATCAAGGGCTTCGCCCAAGTGGGCAGCATCATCGGCGCGGTCAAGGAAGGCGCGGGAATTTCCAAGACGGAGCAGCTCACCAAATATCTCAAGGACGGGAAGAAGCTCATCATCTCCACGGTGCAGACCTTTCCCCATGTGCTCGACAGTATCGGCGACGAACATCGCGGCGGGAAGTTTGCCATCATCATCGACGAGGCGCACTCCAGCCAAAGCGGCAAGACTTCCTCGGCGGTGAGTCAGGCGGTGGCCGACAGCGAAGACGAGATCAACGACGCCCTCGAAGAGCGGATCAAAAAGAAAAAGCTCGCGAAGAACGCCAGCTACTTCGCCTTTACCGCGACGCCGAAAAACAAGACTCTGGAGATGTTCGGCGAGGCTTATGATGAAGGTGGCGAAGTGAAGCACCGCCCTTTCCACGGCTACACAATGAAGCAGGCGATCCAGGAGCACTTTATTGAAGATGTGCTCAAGCATTACACGCCGGTGGAGAGTTACTACCGCCTCGCCAAGACCGTAGAAGGCGATCCTGAGTATGATGTGAAGAAGGCCCGCAAGAAACTGCGTGTCTATGTGGAGAGCCATAGCAAGGCCATCCGCGACAAGACGGAGATCATGGTGGACCATTTTCTTGAACAGGTAATCGGCCAGAACAAGATCGGCGGTCAGGCGCGCGCGATGGTGGTGACCGGCAGCATCCAGCGGGCGATTGAATACTTTTTCGCCTTCAACGCCTACCTCACAGACATCAAGAGCCCCTACCGACCCATCGTCGCCTTCTCAGGCGAACCGGAATACAAGGGCGAGAAAGTCAGCGAGTCGAAGTTGAATGGATTTTCGAGTGGCGACATCGCGGATCGCATCCAAGAAGACCCGTATCGCTTCCTCATCTGCGCCGACAAGTTTCAGACCGGCTACGACGAACCGCTCCTGCACACCATGTATGTGGATAAGGCTCTCAGCGGCATCAAAGCCGTGCAAACGCTCTCCCGTCTGAACCGCGCCCATCCGAAGAAGCACGATGTCTTCGTCCTCGATTTCCAAAACGACACAGAGATCATTGAGAAATCTTTTGCCGATTACTACCGCACCACGATTCTGAGCAAGGAGACAGACCCTAACAAGCTTCACACTCTGAAGGGTGAGTTGGACAAGTATCAGGTCTATTCGCCCGAGCAGATCGACGCGCTCGTGGAGCTCTATCTTGCCGGAGCCGACCGCGACAAACTCGACCCCATTCTCGACAACTGCGTGGCCGTTTATGTCGCCGACCTCGACGAAGACGGTCAGGTTGATTTTAAAGGCAAGGCGAAGGGATTCACACGCACCTACGACTTCCTCGCCACGATCCTCCCGTATGGCGTTCAGGACTGGGAGAAGCTCTCGATCTTCCTCAACTTCCTGATACCGAAGCTACCTGCTCCCATTGAGATCGACCTCTCCAAAGGCATCCTTGAAGCCATTGATATGGACAGCTACCGCGCAGAAAAGAAGGCAACGATGGCCATCGCATTGCCCGACGCAGATGCCGAGATTGAGCCAGTGCCGACCTCTGCTGGTGGACGCAAACCCGAACCGGAAATGGATCGGCTTTCGAACATCGTGAACGAGTTCAATCAGCGTTACGCAGGCGACTACAAGGACCCAACGCGAACGATGGAACGCATCAAGGGGGAAATCCCAGAAAAAGTCTCCGCAGATCCTGCCTATCAGAATGCACGGAAGAACTCCGACCGCCAGAATGCAAAAATTGAACATGACAAAGCCCTCAAGCGTGTTCTTACCGCCATGTTCAAAGACGACGCCCAACTCTTTAAGCAGTTCCAAGACAACGAGTCTTTCAGAGGTTGGCTAACGGACACGATTTTCGGAATAACCTACAAGCCGTAACCGCCAGGCCATTTGGCAAAAAACATGACGCACGCTTGAAAACGCCTTCCTTCAGGCTTACTTGTTGATGAATGAAACTCCGCTTGGATCTTCTGGAGCAGTTGACGGAGGAGGACCTCCGCGAAGAGGTCTTGGCGAACAATCCCCGCTACAAGCCAGAGCCGCTTTTCTCAAAAACTGGAACTGGGAGCTTGTCGTCAGCCTCAATCGAGCAGCGTGCGAAAGAGGTCGAGCGCAGCACGGCGCTAATCCACAAGTTGGAGACTCGTGCTCGAGAAGCTGGGAAGAAAAACGCCTGAGCGAAATCTCCCTGGTCGAAACGCTCGATTTCCTTCGCTCACTTCATAAATCCGCGCCGTTTCTATTCTTCAACGGGAACACATTCGCCGACATTGGCCGTCGAACTTGCGATGTCGTTTTTGCCGATCTTCAGGCGATTCGCCGACGCGAACTCGCCTCCGCTGTCGCGCACTACATTGCGGGTGTTTTGGATCGGGACTCCATGGTTTCTATCGTCGAGTCGCTTTGCGAATCCGCTGCGCTCAGCACGGGGGATCGAGTGCAGACGCTGCGCGGGAGCAGTTCGGGCACGGTGGTTCGAGTTCTGGATGATGGGCGCGTGGTTTGGAAGCCGGATGGATCGACGATTGAATTCACCGGGCTTCCGGAAAGCTTGAAGCGGCTTTAGCCGGGTGCCGAATCCCTTCGACGGGCGGTGAATCTTGGGCGAGTTTTCACATCCGTGACACCTATTGTCTTCCAGACTTCCGTGAGGGAGCTTGTCGCTTTTGTGCATCGCACGGGCGGTCTCGCGGGCACCGGCGCGTTCCGCGCGTCCGACCGTGCGCTCGAGGGCGGGCGCGCCCACCGGCGTGTGCAGGGGAGGCGCACTGGGGACTATGAGGCCGAGGTGCCGGTAGATTGGAAGGCCATTCGCGGAAGCGTGGATCTCACGCTGGCTGGCCGGATCGACGGGCTTCGCGCAAGCCATTCCCCGCCGGTGGTCGAGGAGATCAAAAGTGTTGATCGGTTTTGGGATGGCAACGCCGACCTGCTGCATCTGGCTCAGCTGAAAATCTACGCTGCGATTCTGGCCATCCAACGCGACTGGGCGGAGGTCGAGTTGCATTTGACTTATCTGAATCTGGAAACGGACGGCGAAACAGTCCTGCCCTTCCGGCTGACTCGTGCGGAATTGGAAGAGTTTTTTGAAAGCACCCTCGGCGTCTGGCTCGACTGGCTCGAGGTCGAGGCGCGGTGGATTTCGCTCCGCAACACCTCGCTCGAAAAGCTCGAGTTCCCCTTTGAGGGATTCCGGGGCGGTCAGCGGGAATTGGCGCGCCGCGTTTACCGCGCGATCCGCGACAGGCGGAATCTGTTTGCCGAGGCTCCGACAGGTCTTGGAAAAACCATTGCGACGCTCTTCCCCGCCGTCAAAGCCCTCCCCCTGCTCGGCGACGGGAAGGTGTTTTTTCTCACAGCGAAAACCCCCGGCCGAATCGCGGCGGCGGAGGCGCTGGGGCATCTCCGACGGGCTGGAGCGAGGCTGAGATCGCTGACCCTGACGGCAAAAAACAAGATTTGCTTCACGGAAAATCCCGCCGGTTGCGACCCGCGCGTATGCCCCTATGCCATCAGCTACCATGACCGCATCCGGCCGGCGTTGCGCGAGCTTCTGGAACACGAGACCCTTGACCGTGAAATTGTGGAGTCGGTCGCGCGGAAGCACACAGTTTGCCCCTTCGAGCTTTCCCTCGACGCCTCATCCTGGTGCGACATTGTGATCGGCGACTTCAACCACGCGTTTGATCCCTCCGCCCGCCTGCAGAGGCATTTCGCCGAGAGCGGTGGACGCCATGTCATTCTGGTGGACGAGGCCCACAACCTCGTGGACCGCAGCCGCGACATGCACTCGGCCACAATCACACCCGAGAATCTCGAAGTCCGACCTGGCGCGGCGCGGGCGAAGGGCGCGGCGAAGGTCAGGCGGGCTTTGGAGAGCGCAAGGGCTTTGCTTGTTGAAGCCGTTGGGATGCCCGGCTCGAATTTTCTTCCCGCGCGGGACTACCACGATGGCTCGGTGTTTTTGGAGATTCCGAAAAATCTCCTCTCCTCCTGTCGCGACGCTGCCCGCTCACTGGAGGGCCTTCTCGCATCCCTCAAACCCGGAACCGATCTGGGAGGTTGGATCGAGCCGTGGTTTGCCCTCAACGACTGGCTGCGGGCGGCTGAGGCGTTCGACGACACTTGCCGGTTCCTGATCCACCCCCGGGAACAGAGCGCGACCGTCTATTGCGCGGATCCCTCGTCTCGCCTGCGTGCGGATTTGAAAACCCTGCGCAGCGCGGTTTTTTTCTCTGCCACGCTTTCGCCGGCGGATTATTTCCATGAGCTGCTGGGAGGGACGGAGGAGGACGCGTTGGCTGTTTTCGATTCCCCGTTCAAACCAGATCAAATGCGACTGCGGATTCTTGCGGCGGACCTCACCTACAAAGGCCGGGCGGCTTCGCTGGATCGAGTGGCGGACGCCGTGAAGGAGCATCTGCAAGACACACCCGGCAACCATTTGATATTTTGTCCCTCGCTGGCCTACCTCGACGAGCTCGCCGCAAAGCTCGACGATCTCCTGCCCGCCGGGAGCCTGCTTGTCCAATCTGGGGGAATGTCCGAGTCCGAACGCCATGCTTTTCTGGATTCCTTCCAACCCGGATCCCGCACAATCGCGCTGGCCGTGCTCGGTGGAATTTTTGCGGAGGGGGTCGACCTCCCAGGAGAACGGCTTGTGGGAGTGACTGTCATCGGCACGGGTTTGCCAAGGCTCTCCCTGGAGCGGGATATCCTGCAATCCTACTTCGAGGATACCAAAGGCTCCGGATTCGACTATGCCTACCGTTTTCCCGGCATGCAGCGAGTGCTCCAAGCCGTGGGGCGGCTGATCCGGACAGAAACCGACACGGGATCGATCCTGCTTGTCGACCGGAGGTTTCTCGAGCCGCGCCACAGGATGTTATTCCCCCCGTGGTGGCCGGTTCCCGCTGTGCTCAAGCCATGAGTGCGGGCGTGCCGCTCTCACTGACCGAGTCGGGGGTTTTGCTTTTGGCGGGTTCCGTCGCCTGGTCGAAGTGGAGTAGCTCCATGCGTCCATCGAAGTGCTCGACCATGGCCGTGCAGCTTTCCACCCAATCGCCGCAATTGTAGTAGGCCGTGCCGTCGATTTCTCGAACCGAGGCCGTGTGGATATGGCCGCAGAGGACACCTTGCACATTGTAGTCCTTGGCGTAGCGCACGATGGACTCCTCGAATTTCCCAATAAAGCTGACGACATTTTTGACCTCGGCTTTCACATAGGCGCTCAACGACCAGTGGCCGAGGCCGGCGAGGCGGCGGATGAAATTAACGATCCAATTGCACCGCATGAGCAGGACATAGCCGATGTCTCCCAGATGCGCGAGCCAGCCCATGTTTTGGACAACGGTGTCGAGTTCGTGCCCGTGCATGATGAGCAGGCGGCGGCCGTCCGCCGTTTCGTGGATGGCATTTTTTTGCAGCGTCACGCTCGCGTAGTGTCCGTGGAATGCAGAGAGGAATTCGTCGTGGTTGCCGATGATATAAATGATTTCAGTCCCCTTCCTGCCTTTGCGCAGAAGCTTTTGAATGACATCGTTGTGTTCCTGCGGCCAGTAGATACCACGGCGCAGGGCCCAGATATCAATGAGATCGCCCACGAGGTAGAGGGTCTCAAATTCGGCATCCTTGAGAAAATCCAAGAGGACGCCCGCCTTGCTTCCACGAGTGCCAAGGTGAACATCGGAAATCCAGCCTGTGCGATAACGCATTGTCATTCTGGTGAGGATTTATCCGCCCGAGGAAGGGACGGCGAAAAATCAGGAATTGTTACTTTTTTGTAACAGTCTGGCCGCCGCCGAAAAAATACCCCCACCTGCAAGCCAGAGCTTCCGATTGACACTCAGCTCAA
Source organism: Terrimicrobiaceae bacterium (assembly GCA_044369905.1). GTDB lineage: Bacteria > Verrucomicrobiota > Verrucomicrobiia > Chthoniobacterales > Terrimicrobiaceae > UBA967. The sequence goes on from JBILWM010000063.1 coordinate 9,741, forward strand.
AGAATTTAGCGTCTAATTCCAGTTTTCCGGCATGCCAAAGAATTTGATCCCCCGCATCGATGACTCCCTGCCCGCTTCCACGATTCGCGAGAAAAGCGCGCAAGCGGAGGGCGTCCTTGCGTCCAAGGATGAAACAATCGGCCAAGTCGAGCAGTTCTGGGATGCCTTGCCGAGTGTGCTCTGGAAGCTGTCCGCCAAGGGGGTGATCCTTGAGGCCAACAAGGCGGCGCTCGATTTTTTGGGCTACTCGAAGGCGGAATTCCAAGGCCGTTCCGTGGACGAGTTTTTGCTGTCGGGTCTTGAGTTTCGCGATCTTGCCGCATCCGTCCTTGCCACTGGAAAAGCGCACGGCCTTCCGTCATGCCTGCGCTGCCACGATGGCTCGACTCGCGATGTCTCGATCGACGCCTCCTCGGAGGATGGCGGCGACATTTTCTACTGCGCAATTAGCGACCGCTCGGTGCAGCGCCGCACGGAGGACCACGCCCGCGCGCAAGCGGTGTTTTTTGAAAAACCCGCCGAGGTGATGTTCACCCAGACCTTGGAAGGCATTGTCACCCAGTGGAGTTTGGGGGCGGAACGCTTCTACGGGTTCAAGGCCGCCGAGGTGCTTGGAAAAAAGCTGCCCGCCCGCCTGGCCATGCCGCCCGGGGTTTTTGAGACGGCCTTGCGGTCGGTGCTGCAGGACGGGGAGTGGTCCGGGGAGACACGCATCATCTCGGCCACGGGAGAGAATACCGAGTTGCTCATGCGTTGGGTTCTGCTGCATGGCGGCGATGGGACTCCCGAGGCGATCCTTGTTTTGAGCGAGGACGCGGCGGAGTTGCGCGAATTGAAGGAGGACCGCCTTCGAGCCCACCGCCACGAATGCGTTGGAACCTTGGCCGGAGGCATCGCGCACGATTTGAACAATGTCCTGCAACCGGTCTCGATGTTTCTCGACCTGCTCCGTCATCGCCTGCCGGACACCGAGAGCCGCGAGATGCTTGATGCCGTGGAAGCGAACCTCCGACGCGCCACCGAACTCGTGCGGCAAATCCTCAGCTTCTCCAGCGGAGTGCGCACCGAACTCCGCGCGGTGGATATTCCCGAACTCATCTCCGAGGTTGCCAATTTCATCCGACCAACATTTCCAAAAACAATCCACCTTCAGGTCTCGGTTCCTGAAAACATCAGCTCCGTCATCGGAAATGCCACCCAACTGGAGCAGGTGCTGCTCAATTTCTCCGTCAATGCCCGCGATGCCATGCCCGACGGCGGCAGACTCAAAATCGACGCGTCAAATTTCCATGTGGATGAAAAATTCGCCCGCCTCCATCCCCAGTCTAAACCCGGAGACTATGTGCGAATCACCGTGAGCGACACAGGGCATGGGATTGCCCGGCCGCTTCGGAAAAAAATATTCGAACCGTTTTTCACCACCAAGGGTCCCGAAAAAGGCACCGGCCTCGGCCTTGCCACAGCCGTCGGAATCATTCGCAACCATGGCGGCTTTCTCACGCTCGAGACAGAAGAGGGCTGCGGCTCTTCCTTCCACGCCTTCCTGCCCGCATCTTCAACCCGTGCGGTTTCACAATCCGCCAAGGACTCCCCTCCCAAGCCCCCGCAGGCAGCAGGCCACGGAGAGGCCATCCTTCTGGTCGACGACGAGTCCACCGTGCTGAAAGTGATGGCCCGCTCGCTGGAGAAATCCGGCTACCGGGTGATTCCCGCCGAGGATGGAGAGAAAGGATTCGCCCTCTACTCGCAACATCAACGCGATGTGAGTTTGGTTATTACTGACATGGCCATGCCCGGCATGGACGGCCCCGCTCTCATTGCCGCCTTGAAAAAAATAAATCCATCCGTGAAAATTATTTGCACGAGCGGCCTCGGATCATCCTCGGGAAAAAAATCCGTGTCCGAACTCGGAGTTCACGCCATTCTTTCCAAGCCCTGCAACTCGCGAATCATCCTCCAAGCGATTCAGGACGCGCTCGCAACAACAACCCTTTCTTCCTGAGTATCCATGTCGGACAGCAGATCAAAAAAAATCAATGTCGGCGCCATACGCACCCTGTTTCTCTCATGCTTCGGTGCGCTTTTGATTTTGGAAGTCGGTCTGGCCTTGCTTGCCCTCCGATACAACTCGATCCAAAACGGCATTCTTGTTGATCAGGCCGTGCTTCTGCGTTCGAGGGAAATCCTGAACGATGCGTTGCGCGATGCGCGGGCAGTCTGGAAATCCTCCAACGACCCGGACTCGGCGCAGGCGCAAAGCATCCCCCCCTCGCCCGAGAGCGCCACCAAGGCGTCTGAAAGTATTGAAATGCTAAAGAAGCTGAAGCGACCGGCCCTGCTTTTTTCCGCTTCGGACCTCGACCGGCTTGATGACATTGTCTCAAACAATGCAAAGCTGCTAGCCACCGCCCCGCCCTATAACGCGGATCAGAAGGCCTTGCAGGAAAAAACCGACAACGGACTTTCGGGATTCATCGCCGCGATTGATATCCGCGTCTTTGCCTCCATGCAGGAATTCCGCCGCGAGGTGGAGTTTTTGGAAATGGTCGGCTGGGGTCTCATTCCGCTCTTGATCCTCACCACTGCGGCATTCGGCATTCTCCTGCTTTCAAAAGTTATTGAGCCCCTAATGCATCTGAAAAAACAAGCGCGGAAGCTCACGGACAATATCGCCACCCTCCAATACAAATTGCGCTCTACTCAAAAACAACCCTCACCCGCCGCAGAGCCTGCGCCGGAGCCGCAGATATCGCCTCAAGCTAGCATGCAGGATGCCGTGACACAAACGCCCTGAGCTTTCTTTTTAGAAGTCCGTGTCGTTTCTCAATCCAGTTTACGCCACGCTCACGATTCTACTGGAGATTTTGGGCATCACCTTGGCCATGCGGGCCATACTCATCGCCCGGACTCCCCAGTCCGCCATCGCCTGGGCTGGGGTTTTGGTGGTTTTACCGATTGTAGGAATTCCCCTCTTTCTGGTTTTTGGCGAGTCGCGCTTCGCCGGTTACACGCTGGCACCAGCCTCTCCAGCCGGTCCACTGCAAGACGCCCTGAAGGCCATCATCAGACACCTCGACGGCTATAAAACCGCATTCCGGGGTCTTTTCAACGAACCTGCCCGTATGGCGGAAAACCTCTCCGGCCTTCCCTCCACGGGTTCGAATCATATTCAGCTCCTCATCGACGGGGCGGCAACCTTCGACTCGATTTTTCAATCCATCGATGAAGCCAGCGAATCCGTTTGGGTGCAGTTTTTCATCATCCACGACGACCGCCTCGGCCGCACGCTGGCCGACAAGCTGGTCTCCGCAGCACGGCGAGGAGTGCAATGCCGCGTGCTCTATGACCAAGTCGGCTCAAAAAAACTGCCCGCGACTTGGGCAAAAAAACTCCGCCGCGAAGGTATCGCCGTCGAGGCATTCGTCACGAACCGTCAGTTTGGCCGGAATTTCCAGATCAACTTCCGCAACCACCGCAAACTGGTCATCACAGATTCCCGTGTTGCCTTCCTTGGCGGTTTGAATGTGGGCGACGAATACATGGGCTGGAGCCGCCGGTTCGGCCCATGGCGCGACACGCACATCCGAATCGAAGGCCCGGCCGTGGCAGGATTCCAGCTCTCTTTTTTGGAGGATTGGAACTACACGACCGGCGAAATCGCCCCTCTCCGCCTTCACTCGCCCTCTCTCACCCACGGAGGGAATGCGAGCATCTTTCCCGTCGCCTCCGGACCCGCCGAGAGTTGGAGCATCTGCCCGGCCGTTTATCTTTCCACAATTCACTGCGCAACCCGCCGCCTGTGGATCGCGAGCCCGTATTTTGTGCCCTCGAGCCCTCTTTTTTACGCCATCTGCCACGCAGCGATTCGCGGCGTGGATGTGCGAATTATCCTGCCCCGCATGGCCGACCATACCCTGCCTTGGCTCTCCTCCTTCACATACTACCCGAAATTGAGGGAGGCGGGCGTGAAGGTTTGGCGTTACGAGGAAGGCTTCATGCACCAGAAGGTGCTGCTTGCGGATGATGACATGGCACTCGTCGGCTCTATAAACCTGGACTACCGGTCATTCATGCTCAACTTTGAGCTTTCCGCCGCCGTGCAGGATAAACAATTCGCCACGGAGGTCGAAGCCATGTTCCTTGCGGATTTCGACCGGAGCAGCCCCGAAAACCTCAGAGCGTTTGAAGACGGTTCTCTTCTGTTTAAGCTGAAATGCCGCACCGCCGCACTCATGAGTCCCGAGCAGTAAGGTGCCCGCCTGAACCGTTAAATATCAGAGTGCAGGCGCCGACTTGACCTTCGAATCCCAGCGAGTCAGGAGGTGAAGCACAAGATTCGTGCCGAATTTGTAGGTCAGATCGAGTGAGGGCTGCGAAATGTTTCGAAGGTAGACATCGCGGTTGTTCCAAATCACCTCATTGAGGGCAACAGGCTGATTTTTTTCATTTCGACGCGTATCGACTTTGCCATCAGGCAGGAGACCGATCTGCCACATGTCTCCGTAGTCGTTGGCGGTGTAAATGATCGCTACCTCACCGTAGATTTTCAGGGCATAGACGGGCTCCTTGTAGAAATTGATTCCTGGCGGCACTGTGGTGACCTCGGGAAAGTAAGCCTGGCGGGCATCAAAAAGCGGATGGTTTTTTGGCAACTCCTCCCAATCCTTGTCTTTATCGGGAATGACGCGTTTCATCTCGCGGCGGAAGGCCAAGTCGAAGCGAGAATTGCGTCCGGGCACCGAACTGTCGCCCCAGATAGCACCGCCGAGCCTCACATATTTACGAAGGTTTTCCACCTCGGCATCACTGAGGCGAAAATCCTTCGATCCAGTAAGGAAAATGAAAGGCGGCTTCACGGAGAAAAGCTCTTGGGAGTCGAGTTTAATGGCCTTCACCTTGTCGTAGTTCGTCCGGACCTTGTTCTTCGAGCGGGTGCTCATGTAGGCGAGGAGGTTCGGAAGGCTTCCGTTGTTGATCACGCCCTTGGTGTCGCCGACCGTGCTGATTGTGGAATCCCAACCGGAATTAGCTCCACCATATTGGCCAATGTAAGCGACGAACTCGAATTCCCTGCTCCGCGTGCCGCTACCGCTTCCGCTGCCCTTGCCCCAATCCGTGGTAAAGGCCTTGATCGCCGAAGCGTCGGCTGCGGACATCTGCATAGCCGGACCAGTGGGAGGCGCAACAGGCTTCGGAGCGGCCATCGCAGTGGGAGCCGCAGGAGCCGGTGGAGCCATGACCATCTGCGACATATTGAAATTCATCGGAGATGTGGCCGTGGTGGTGATCGCGTTGACCGCCGAATTATTGACCGGAGTGGCCATCACGGACATGTCCTGGGTAGGCGGCAAAACCTGCGTTTGCTGAGGAGGAGCCGCGACAGGCTCGGAGCTGCCCACAAATCCCCCCTCACCACCGCCTTCAAAGTCCGGCGGCTCCTGAACAGCTTCGAAAAGGACGGCACCACCGAAGATCGATACAAGAATCACATGGAACAGGAGGGAGATCGTGAAATCCCGTGAGTTTCTGAGCTTATCAAGAAGCTTCTGGAGAGGAGACTGACTGTCGTCGGACATATTCGGAAAATTGCCGCAGGGATCGCCTGCGTGCAATCACATTTTCGGTTTGTAGATGAGGAGGCGCAGACCGTTCAGACAAACAAGCACCGTGCTCCCTTCGTGACCCACCACGCCCATCGGTAGCGGCAGGTTGATTCCAAAAGCAGCAATCAAAAGCACGACGATCACCGAGCCTGCAAAAGTGAGATTTTGCCAGAGCACGCGTTTGGCATGGCGTGCGGTCGCAAGCAGGATTGGAATGTTTTCCAGTTTGTCACCCATGAGCACGATATCCGCTGTCTCCATCGCAATATCCGTTCCGGCAGCTCCCATGGCGACGCCAATATCAGATGTGGCCAGAGCAGGCGCGTCGTTCACGCCATCACCCACCATCATGACGCGGCCCTGTTTTTTCAATTCACGGATCGCTGCGACTTTGCCCTCGGGCAGCAACTCGGCCATGACATCATCCACGCCAGCCTCCTCGGCGATTGCCGCCGCAACAGCCTTCTGATCACCCGTGAGCATGACGATTTTTTTCACTCCCAAAGCATGGAGGCTGCCGACAATTTTCAACGCCTCGGGCCGCAGTGTGTCGGCGAGAGCCAGAACGGCAAGGGCCCTCACAGAGTCTCCATCGCGAATCCCGGTCCAAACACAGGTTTTTCCCTTCGCTGCGAGAGGCGCTGCATGCGCGGCTATGGCATCCATCCCTGCCGCGCCGAGTTCCTGGAAAAGCCGTTCACTGCCGACCACCAGTCGACGACCATCGATCGAGGCCTCCGCCCCCTTGCCGGCTGTGGCTTGAAAGTCTTTTGCCTCGGGAAGTTTGATGCCACGGGCTTGGGCAGTTTTCACAACAGCACGCGCCAGTGGATGCTCGGACTTGTCCTCCAGAGCGGCCGTCTGGGCGAGCAACGCTTCTAAGTTGGCAGGCAATGTGGCGTCCAATTTGTGCGCTCCACTGGCATCGACCATCTCCGTCACGACAGGCTTTCCAGCCGTGAGCGTGCCGGTTTTATCAAAAGCCACGATATCGATCTGCGCGGTCCGTTCGAGGTGTGAGCCCCCTTTGATCAAGATGCCACGGCGCGCCGCGCCGCCGATCGCCGAGAGCACGGTCGCCGGAGTGCTGATGACCAGCGCGCACGGCGAAGCCACGACCATCACCGTCATGGCCCGATAAAAAGCATCCGAGAATTTCTCCCCCATGAAAAAGAACGGCACCACAAAGACCAGCGCCGTGAACGCGATCACGCCGGTTGCGTAGTATTGCTCCGCCTGCTCGAGAAACCTCTGCGTGCCGGACTTCTCGGCCTGCGCCTCCTCGACGAGCTTAACCATGCGCGAGAGCGTAGAGTCCTCCGCGCGCTTGCTGACGGAAAATTCCAAGCCGCCGCTTTGATTGAGCGTGCCCGCAAAAACCGGATTGCCGACGGCCTTGGTGACCGGCATCGACTCGCCAGTGAGACTGGATTCATCGACATGGCTCGTGCCCTCCACCACGGTTCCATCTACCGGCACATGCTCGCCCGGCCTCAGCACCACTACATCGCCAACATTCAGTTCCTCCACGCGAACCATCTGCGTGCCGCCGTCACGCTTCACCAGCGCCTTGTCTGGCCGCAGCTTCAGCAGCGAGTGGATGGCCCTCTGCGTGCGCTCGAGCGCGTAGCTCTGCAGGACATTGGAAAACGCAAAAAGAAACAACAACAACGCGCCCTCAAAGGGCTGCCCGACAATCCCAGCACCGATCGCAGCCAGAACCATCAGCACATCGACATCAAGCACCCCGCCCCTCAGCGAGGCAATCGCCGAGCGCACTCCCTGCTGACCGCAGAAAATATAAGCTCCCGCATAGAGCGACAGAGTCGCAACCGCGCTGCTCCCGAGGGATTTCTCGCAAACAAAGGAGGCGATCAGAAAAACAAAACCCAGCGCGGCGGAAATCTCCTCATTCAATGATCCCGACCTCACGCGGCTCCAGAAACCCTGCTCGGCCTCCGGCGAAGATTCATAAGGCCGCACATCGGCCCCAAGCCCGCGCAGCGCAGCCATCACAGTATGCTCGTCCGCGAGCTTTTCATCGAATGTCAGGCACAGGATTTTGCCGATATAGGTCGCCGTCGCCTTGCGGACACCGGGAATTTTTTTGGCCTTTTTCTCCAAACGGATCGCACAAGCCTCGCACGCGCTGCCATCCAGGCGCATCGTCCGCTTTTGAAGCGACACATCCGGCACATGACTTCCCGCAATATGCCGCAAATCCTCCTCACTGAGCGCGGAGGGATCGTATTCGATCTCAAAAGCCGACTTGCCCGGAACTGGTTGAACGCTCACCACGCCCTTGTGATCCGCGATGGCACGCGTCATTTCCTTCAGCGACTTCTGCGTATCAGGCTCCGAACTCATAAGACGGCGAAACTACCCATCGCCATTGCAAAGCGCACAGCAAAAAACCCAGGGGCGCATCTCCGATAGTTGCAAAAAAAGCTGGACTACAATCCGATTTGAGAGCAAAGAGGGGCCATGCAATGGCCGATCAAAGTTCAGGGACGTGAAGTAGGTGAGGAAAAAGTGCGCTGGCT
>JBILWM010000010.1:0-56156 GCA_044369905.1 Terrimicrobiaceae bacterium
TTCCATTCAAACAAGGAGAACCTCTGTCCGCCTTCTTCGAATTTTACCACCGCCACCGCAGAGAAGCCCTCAACCTCATCCTCAACACGCGTCCCCTTCTATGACCAATCCAGCCAAACGCCCTGGGAGCTTGCGAAGCCGAGTATTTCTACTGTTGCATTCCGGAAATGATGCTGATGAGCGGCATGAAGAGAGCAATGACGATTGTTCCCACCACGACAGCCAGGAAAACAATCATCACAGGCTCAAGCATGGAGGTGAGGCCTGCAACGGCATTATCCACCTCGTCGTCGTAAACATCGGCGATCTTGAGAAGCATGTCGGGCAACTGACCTGTTTCCTCACCAACATCGATCATACTCACAACCATGGGAGGAAAAATCCCGCTGGCTTCGAGTGGTTGCACGATCGACTCGCCCTCGCGCACGCTGTCATGCACGCGGTTGATGGCTCCAGCGATCACTGCGTTGCCTGCCGTTTCGCGTGTGATGTTGAGAGCTTGGAGAATCGGGACGCCACTTGTGACGAGAGTGCCGAGTGTTCGGGAAAAACGGGAGATCGCACTTTTCTTGGTGAGATCGCCAAAAAGCGGGGCGCGCAGGAGGAATGCGTCGATAGCGGCGGAGCCTTTCGGTGTTTGGGAAGCGAATTTGTAGGCGACAACGATTCCTGCAATCGCTCCAACGATGAGCAGAAGATTGTTTTTAACAAAATTACTTGTTCCGATGACGAACTGCGTCAACCCCGGCAATGGCTTGCCGCCAAGCATGTCGGCGAAAATGGCTTCGAATTTGGGGACGATGAAAACAAGCAGGAAAGCCATGATGACGATGGCGATGACCAAAACAATCACAGGATAGAACATGGCCGAGACGACTTTGTTTTTCGTCTTCTGCGCTTTCTCTTGGAACTCGGCGAGACGGAGTAGAACGATCTCCAGCACGCCACCGAGTTCACCGGCTTTGACCATGTTGATGTAGAGTTTGTTGAAAATGCGCGGGTGGCCGCCCAGAGCCTCGGAAAATGTGCCTCCGCCTTGGACGGAGTCGGCTATGGAAACGATGGTTTTTTTGAGGACGGGGTCGGGCTCCTGCTTGGAAAGCACAGTCAACCCGCGAAGGAGCGGCAGACCCGCGTCGATGAGCGTGGCCAACTGCCGCGTGAAAATCATCAGAGTCCGCCCCTTGATCGTCTTCTTTTCAAGGAAGGGGATGTTCAGGTTGATCTTGATGTCCTTCTTGGCGACAGATGCCGAAGGCGCTGCGGCCTTGCGTTTGGGGGCCTTGCCTCCCTCCGTGATCGACTTGGGAAAGTATCCCGCCTGCCTGATCTGGGCTACGGCTTCGGCTTGGGAGGCGGCGTCAATGACACCGGTGGTTTCCTGGCCTCGGGCGTCGAGTGCGACATAGTTGAAGCTTGGCATAAAGTGGGTCGGGGTTGGTGGGTATCTTTAGAAAGAAATGCGGAATCCGTTGTGGTCTGTCGAGCTTGGATTTTCAGGACTGGCCGACATACGGATTCCATTCGATTTCATGGCCGACCGTGGTTTCGGGGCCATGGCCCGGCAGGACGCGAGTCGCCGCGTCGAGTGGAAAGATTTTTTTACGAATGCCATCGAAGAGGAGCGGACCATCGCCGCCAGGCAAATCCCAGCGACCTACGCCCTCATGGAAAAGAACATCCCCCGCCACAAGCAAACTGTCTTCGGCAAAATAAAAACACAAACTCCCCGGGCAATGGCCTGGCACATGGAGGCACAGGATTTTGAGCCCGGCAACCGCTTCGGTTTCGCCTTCTTCGAGAAGCAAATCCGCCTTGCAGGGCTCGTATTGAATGTCGAATCCATGCTTCTTGAAAAAAGCCCCGTCAGCCAGCATGGGAACGGTATCCGGATGAAAAGCGACGCGGCAACCATGGCGACGCTGGATTTTTGCGGCGTCCATCACATGGTCGAAATGTCCATGGGTCAGAAGCAACCAATCGATCTTCTCCCCAGCAAAATAATCGTCGGCGCCTTGCGGAGCATCGAAAAGAAGGTTTCCCGCAGGGGTCTGGAAAAAGTAGGCGTTGGTGTCCAGCGGACCTCCGGTGAAAATTTTGAACGGCTTCATGTGCTATCGGGTCGTATGATGAGGAAGCGGAGATTTGATTTTTGTCGGGATCTCTGCAAGGTTTTCAATCCAATCATCATGAATTTTTCCAAACACGCCATCGCCTCCATCTTCACGGCGTTGGTCCTCCTCCTGCCTGTTCGCGCCGAAAAATCCAACGCGGTCGATCAGGGGCAAGTCGCCTTGGCCGTCGCAAATTGGCTCCAGCAGGCCCACTACAGCCGCAAGGAAATGGACGGGGAGATGTCTGCAAAGCTCCTTGAGACCTACCTGGAACTCCTTGACTACAACAAGCTCTATTTCACCCAGCAGGATATCGATGAATTCAATCTGAAATACGCCGAGTCCCTGCACAAATTCATCCGCTCCGGCGACCTCTCGCCTTCGAGGGAAATTTTCGACCGCTTCAAGGAACGCGTGGAAAACCGAGTCGCATCGAACAAAAAACTGGCGACGAAAAAATACGACTTCAAAGGCAAGCGCGAAGTCGAGCTGAACCGCCAGAAATCCCCGTGGCCAAAAAACCTCGAGGAAGCCGATAAAATCTGGCGCGACCGCGTGGAGGCCGAACTCCTTCAAGAACATCTCAGCGAATTGAAACTCCGCTCCCCGGAGGAAACCGTGACACGCCGCTACGACCAGGCCCTGCGGAATGTGCGGGAGATGAGCCCGGATGATGTCACCAGCACCTTCCTCAAGGCCCTCACGCAAAGCTACGATCCCCACTCAGAATACATGAGCCCGACGGAGATGGAGAATTTCCAGATCAACATGAAGCTCTCGCTGGTGGGCATTGGAGCCGTCCTGCGCTCGGAGGATGGATACACAAAAATCATGGAAATCGTTCCCGGAGGACCAGCCGACCGCGATGGACGCCTGAAAGTTGGCGACCGCATTCTCGCTGTGGGACAAGGGGAGAAGGAGTTTGAAGATGTCGTCGACATGAAACTCGACAAGGTCGTTGAAAAAATCCGGGGAGCCAAAAACTCCGTCGTCCGCCTGCAGGTCATCCCGAACGATGCGGATGATCCCTCCAAGCGCTCGATCATCGAGATCACCCGTGACGAAGTGAAACTGAAAGACCAGGAGGCCAAGGCGGAGCTTCTGGATGTGACGAATGCCGAAGGCAAAGTCTCCCGCATCGGCTGGATCACACTGCCATCCTTCTACGCCAACATGAGCGGCGACGGGGAGCCCAAGAGCACGACAGTGGATGTCGAAGCACTCCTGACACGGCTCAAAAAGGAGAACATTGAAGGTCTCGTGATCGACTTGCGACGAGATGGCGGCGGCTCGCTCGAAGAGGCCATAAATCTCACCGGGCTTTTCATCCCGCAGGGGCCGGTTGTGCAAGCCAAGGACCCCAGCGGAAAGATCACGGTGAACAGCGACAAGAACCCCGAGGTTTCCTACACGGGTCCAATGATTGTTTTGATGAACCGCCTGAGCGCCTCGGCGAGCGAGATTTTTGCCGCCGCGCTCCAGGACTACGGTCGCGCGTTGGTGGTCGGTGACGAGCGCAGTTTCGGCAAGGGCACCGTGCAAACCATTGTGGACCTCGACAAATCCATGTCGCTTCCGTTTTTCAATGTCAAAAAGCCCGAGGCCGGCGCGCTCAAACTGACGATCCAAAAGTTCTACCGCATTCTCGGGGGATCGACCCAAATCAAAGGCGTCGAGTCGGACATCGTCCTCCCCTCGCGCACCGACAACGCCGAGATCGGCGAGGCCTCGCTCAAGAACCCGCTCGACTACGACGAAGTGGCGCCTGTTGTTTTGATATCGAAGGACAAGACACCCGCCGCAAACCTCTTTCTCGACGAGCTTCGCGAACGCTCGAAGAAACGCATCCTGAGCGATCCCGAGTTCATCTATGTAAACGAGGACATGCAACGCTTCCGCGAGCGCTTGGCCAAAAACACCATCAGCACAAACGAAGACATCCGACGAAAGGAACTCGCCGACGAAAAAAAACGCAAGGAAGCCCGCAAAGAGGAGCGCGCAGCCCGTGGTTCGATGGTCAATGCCAAGGTCTGGCAAGTCACACTCGACGATGTGAAGAATAACCGCGAAGACCTGGAAGTCGTCGCCTACGAGCGCGAGCGCGACAAAAAATACAACCTCGAAGAGGATCCGGAAGAAACCGAAGAGGAAAAAAAAGAGTCCGAGAAAACTCCCGAACCAGATCCGATCCGCAACGAAGCCGTCCGCATCATTAGCGACCTGATCGAACTCAGCAACCCCGCCAGAACGGCGAAGGTCACGGAAAGCCGGCAGAATCTGGAATAGCAGCCTGAGTCCCGGGGATCGCGTCCGCTCTATGAGCGCTGCAGGCGCGAGCGTGGTTTGTTTGTCGATGAGGTGGCGGCGCGCTTCGTAGCCCAGGGATGCCGCGCCGTCGGCGTCCCAAGATTCAGCCGCGAAGCGGCGTTTCTTCTGGATGCAAAGGCGGCTCCAGCCTCTGCGCTTCGCGTCTCCGGCTTGGCAAGCACGCCGCGTAAATGGGTCAGCGGCGGCGCGCCGACCCTACCCTGTATGCACGAACTCGCTGCCGCGCGGTTGCCGTTCGACTCCGATTCGGCAGTCATAGACAGCCGCTACAAACCCGCGCGGCAGCGCGTAATCCTTGGAGGGTCGACCTCCGGCTTGACCCATTCTTCAGCCGCGAAGCGGCGTCTCAGGGGGAGGCGCGTTTTTTTAACCCTCGGCTCTCGGGTGGGCGGCCATGTAGGCGGCCTTGAGGCGCTCGATTGTGACATGGGTATAGATTTGGGTCGTCGAGAGGCTGGCGTGGCCCAGAAGGGTCTGCACGCTGCGGAGGTCTGCTCCATTATCCAAAAGGTGCGTTGCAAAGCTGTGGCGGAGTTTGTGAGGCGAGATATCTGCTGGCAGGCCGGCTTGGGCCAGGCGGAGCTTGAGGAGGGAATTCACCGCACGCGTTGAGAGGCGGAGGCGGGATTTGTTGATGAAGAGCGGACCCGCATGCACGCGGGCGGCGTGGCGGTAGCGCTGGATCGCCTCGAGGGCGGGTCCACCGACCGGACAGACCCGTTCGCGGGAACCTTTGCCTGTGACGCGGGCCGTTTCGCTGATGGGATCGACATCCCGCACATCCAGGCCGACGAGTTCCGAGAGTCGCATGCCGGTCGAGTAGAAAAGCTCGATCACCGCCGTGTCGCGCGCCGCCATCCAAGCTGGAGCCTGTTTGTTTTTTTGAGCCGCAGCGGGAGCCGCAACCAGATTGTCCACCTGCGCGGTCGTGAGAAATCGGGGGAGTTGCTTCTCGGCTTTTGGGAGGGAGACTTCGAGCAGCACATTTTTGGAGATTGTGCGCCGCATGTGGAGAAAGGCATAGAAAGCCCGCATCGCGGCAAACCGCAAACGCACACTGGATCTCGCCATTTCGGCTTTCATCATGTCGAGCATCCAGGCCCGGAAGTCGTCAGCGCGCAGTTCCGTCCAAGAGCCGGAGGGACGAAATTTGCGGAATGCCTCCAAAGAAGTGCGGTAGGTGCGAATCGTCTGTGGCGAGGCGTTTTTCTCAGCTTCAAGATGCCGCAAAAACTCTTTGGCTTGGCGATCCAGAGGCGCAGCCTTGGACGGCGAGTTTTTGGCGGCGCGGCGTTTCAATTCTGTGATGCGCTCCAACTGCTGGCAGCGAATCCCTGAGCGGCCATGATCTCGCTGCTCCAACTGGAGATGGCAGCCAGAGCCTGCATGGAGATTTCGCCGCCCTTCCAGGATGACGACGACTCGGCGAGCCAGGAACTCAATGCCGCCCGCGCGGCGAACTCGCTGGCGGATGACAACTCGGATCCACTCCAAGATGTCGGCGCAGACAAGCGGGTCAGCGTTTCCGAGGCCCCTCCCCAACTGGTGACGAGTCCTGTGAGCCAACTGGAGAGGTTGAGCGCCAGAATTTCTGTGAAAGCGGCGGAGCCCAGCTGCGAGGAGGAACTGGAAAGCTCGGTGGACATCTTTTGAAACTGGCTGAAGAGGCTGCTCTCTGCTTGCAGGTGCTGAAGACGCGCGAGCAAGCCGACGAAGGCCGCCGAGCCCATCGAGGAAGAGGAGGTCGCGAGCTCGGCGGAGAATTTTTGAAAAGCGCTGAAGAGACTGCTCTCCGTCTGCAATTCTTGAAGACGCACCACAAGCCCGACGAATCCAGCGGATCCCAGGAACGATGAGGAACCCGAAAGTTCGGTGGCCAATTTTTGAAATCCACTGAAGAGGGCACTCTCGGAGTTCCACTGCGGGAGACGCGAGAAAAACTCCTCCACCTCAGCGGATGAAAGACTCTCGCGAAGGCGTTGGAAAATGGCAGAGTGCAACTCCTCGGAATTCCACTGCCCGCTGGAAATGCCAGCCAGAATCTCGCTTCCCAACAAGGCTTGTAAAATTTCGCGGCCACGCGCCTCGAGCGGAAAACCACTGGAGAGGCCAAGCGGCAGGGCTTGCTGGATCTTGATGAGAGCAGGCAGCAACTCTTCCGACGACGCAAACGAATGCGACACATTTTCCACCAATCGCTGAAAACTGATGTGCATCGGCAGCGTGGCAAAATCAAACGCCGCCGACTCGGAAAACTTGTCGCGCGGCGTGGTGACAATCGGCGAGCGCGCGATTGAGTTCCATTTTCCGTAGCGGTGGAAACCCAACTCAACCGCATACGATCCACCCGCTTTTTGAACGGGAATATACCAGTTTCGCGTCTCGAACGAGACTTCGATCTCCTGCTCCAAATCACCGGAAGCATGCTCCACCCTCAAAACACAAGGCCCGCCCGGATGTCGCGAAATATCAATATCCCAATAGGTAAAGAGCCAGTGCGGATCTTGGGCGACAAGAAACAATACCTCCTCGCCGTAACTGCGAGGCAGGCTGCCCAAATCATTCAAGAGATCATTTGCAGTTGCCGCCACAGTCTCCTGCACTATTGGTATTATCTCCCTCCGCTGCGCTGTTTTTTTGGGAACAGACGACGATCCCCTGTCAGGAGATTTAACCTTTTTCACCGAAGTCCCAGCCTTGCTTCTCGCACAGGGGACTCGCGTTTTTGCTTTGACTGGAACATCATCAATATCCGTTTTTTTCTTCGTGCTCATGATTTGAATTCCAAGGACTATGGAAGTTACTAACCACACAGAAAATGGGTT
This sequence comes from Terrimicrobiaceae bacterium, assembly GCA_044369905.1. Taxonomy (GTDB): domain Bacteria; phylum Verrucomicrobiota; class Verrucomicrobiia; order Chthoniobacterales; family Terrimicrobiaceae; genus UBA967. The sequence continues at coordinate 7,268 of JBILWM010000010.1, forward strand.
GCAAGCCCCATATCGCATGGTGGGCATTCTGTGTTATCTCGCCATCCCTTCGGAGGTGCCGTTGCCCAGGCAGGGTTTTATGAGCACAAAAAAAGAGGCTCCCCTTTCGGAGAGCCTCATGTTTGTTAATTCAACTTGTTTCTGGCAATTAGCCTTGGAGCAATTTGACGAGCGACTGCTGGCTCGTATTTGCTTGAGCGAGCATCGCCGTTCCAGCCTGTTGCAGGATCTGGAAGCGAGCCAACTGGCTGCTCTCGGCAGCGACATCGACATCGATGATACGACTGTTCGCGGCTTCAAGGTTGATAGCGTTGATATTCAAGAGGTCTTGAGCGAAGTTCACGCGGCTCATCTCTGCACCATTTTGAGCGCGCATGTCGGCCACTTGCTGGAGTGCCATCTGAACAACTTGAACGAACTCGTCAGAGTTGTCGTAAGTCAGAGCGCCCGAAGACGATACCGTTGTTGTTGTAGCGTTGGTTCCAACGGTAACTGGCGTAGTTGGATCGCTCAATGAGTAACCTGTTGATTGTCCAACTGGAACATAAAGTGTTTTATTATCAGTTGTAACAGAAATATTAAATCCATCAATCATCATGCTGACCCAAGGATCGGAGTCCATGGACGCTTTTGTAACAGATGTAGACTGGGAGCCATCTTCCGAAGTAGGAACAGTAAAAACGGATCCTACGGAGTTGGTTGAGAACAGATTGACACCATTAAATTTCTCCGTTCCCAAACTTGTGAGCTGGAGCTGAAGATTTTGAAACTCTTTGTCGTAGTTCTCAACATCTCCACCGTTTTTAGTCACATCGCGGGCGAGTGTGGTTAGTTCCGACATACGGCTCAGGACTTTGTCAGCGACTTTGAAGGCGCCGTCTTGGGTATCCAGATAGGATTGGATGTTCCTAAGGTTGATTGCAGTAGCTTCCGTGCGTTTTTGGGCTGCTGCCATTTTCATTGAAACCGCGAGACCACCGGCGTCGTCGCTGGAGTTTACAATGCGTCGGCCACTTGAAAGCCGTGAGAGGCTTTTCTGAAGGGCGTCGTTAGCTTTTCCGAGGTTGAGGCCAGCTCCGCTGGCTGCTGGGTTGACATTGATTGATATCATAATGATTTATTGGTTGTGACCCAATCCATGGGTCGTTTCACTGCGAATAAATTCAAAGCAAACCCCGTGCCAAGTCTTTAAATTAGGAAAAAAGCCGGAAAACTGGAAAAAAGTGCCACTGCCAAGGAGTTCGATCGCTTTCAAAGTCGGCATTTTTTTCCTCTGCGGGCGAATCTCAGATTTTGGCGACTTTGCCTGAGGAGACGAAACAGCTCGGAAACTTTTTTTATGTTCCGCCTTGACAGAACATATCAACATATTTCAATATGAGGATATATTTCAACTGACCACCTCTCTCAAGAGGCTCGGCTTTGTTGAATGCTCGAATTTTCGAACAGCTCTTTTTCACATTTCAACCAATCCGTCGGCCTAGGAAAGCAAGGGTGGAAGTCCCTCACTGTCGCGCAAAGGTCAAAGTCCGGGTTCGAACCGGCGGAGAAAACCGCACAGCACCTGAAACCGGTGCGCGGGCAGCGCATGACTGTCCGTGTTGGGGGTAGTCCTTTCGCATAACGGGGGAAGGGATTGTCCTATGACATCCCCGTGTTTTGAAAGAAGGACAAAAATGAAAATCGTATTGGCAGCATCGCTGCTTTTAATAGGCACCCTCGGGGTGAAGGCGCAGACGCTGGTTCAGAGTTTTGATGATATCGAATTCTGGACAGGGAGTGGCCCAAATCGGTCGGCGTTGGTGGTTGAGTTCAACAGTCCCACGAATCCGTTTTCGGTGGTTTGGGGCTACAAATGGAGCGGAGGCACCAACCTGCAGACCATGGTGTTCGATCTGGCCGGAGTGATTACAGGCGGACCTGCTGCTGTTGCAGGATCGGATTCACGACTTTCAATCTCCGTCACAGATTTCGGAGGCTTGGGTTATAACATCGATGCTCTGACATATGAGCAAAGCGGGCTTGGCGGTGCGTGGCCACCGGGCACCTTGAACCTCGGCGGATGGGACGGCACAAACTGGAATAATCTTTTCTCTTTTGCAGGGACCTCAGCCTGGCCAAGCACATCTTTTAATCTTTCGGAAGTCGGAATGGCCGACACATCGCTTGTCAATGGCGGATGGTATGGATGGATACTGTCTGACGGGCCTCAGACCTATAACTTTGCCCAGCCTTTTGCGGCTCCCATTCCAGAGCCCTCGGTGGCAATTCTTGTTTTGGTTGCGTCTGGTTTGTTTGTCGTGAGGCATTTCAAGAGAGGAACACAGGCGTCCCGCCTGTGAATGCAGTTGGCGGCGTTGTGAAAAACAGATTCCGCTTTGCAAAGGTATCCAGTGTCTGCACGGTCGGGACGGCCATGCTCCCTTCTCGCGGGTTTTCGCTGGTGGAGTTGATGGTGTCGATGGCGATTGTTTGCGTGCTGGGAGCGATTGTTTTTGTGGCGGCGAAACAGGCTTATGCGAGTTCGTCGCTGGCTGTTTCGGCTAATAATATCCGTCAACTGGCAGCGGGCGGCATGGCTTACTTGGGCGACAACAACTATACCTTTTGGCCCTACAGGACGAATGATGCCGCGAATGGCGTGGGAGCGACTTGGTGGTTTGGATTTGAGAGTTCGACGAGCATGAGCAGTCCGGAGGGGCAGAGGAATTTTAATCCAACAAAAGGGCCGCTGGCGAACTATGTGCCAAAGGGATTCAGGCCGGATCCCAGCTTTGCTCTTGGCGGGAAGGCGTTCAAACCGAAATACCGGAATGGATATATAGGCGTGGGGTATAACACGCTTCTCGGCGGGGGCTTCATGGGAAGCGCGGCGCTCAAGAGACAAACGGCGCTCTCCGATCCGTCGCAGGTGGTGGTTTTCTTCACAGCGGCCCAGGTCAATACCTTCCAGAGGCCGGCATCAGCTCGAAATCCGATGCTGGAGGAATTTTACGGCATCGACGAGCGCGAGGTCACCGCGCACTTCCGGCATGGTGGCAAGGCGATGGTGTCCTTTGCTTCGGGGAATGCGGGTTTTTTGCCGATGGATGAATCAACTCGAGACATGCGAAGCCCGAAGGCGAATATTGGAAGATTTGCGCCGCGAGGAAGCAGGAAGTTTTTGGAGTGATCGCGAATCTCTGCGATGCCCAAGGGGGGGGGGGTATTTTACCACGGAGAGAGAAAGTAAGAAAAGATTTCACATGGGCAGAACATTTTCTGCTAATCATGTTGATTCTGCAATCCTGTCTAAACTTTTTCGTCCCCTACTCCGTCTTGGGCCCCTCGGCAGCCTTGCGCGCGGCGGCGTCGCGAGCGGCTTGGGCAGCGAGGCGGAGCTTTCCGAGATTTTGTTTGGTGAGCGAGGTCTGGGGATTGCGGATGGCTTCGAGGTTTTGGGCTTTGATTTCCTCGTAGATTTCGCCCCGGTAAATAGGGATTGTCTTGGGTGCTTCGATACCGATGCGCACATTGTCGCCATCGATACGCTTGACGATCAGAACGATATTGTCACCGATCTGGATCGTTTCGTTGATTTTTCGAGAAAGTGTAAGCATCGGAGTATTTTTTCTGTGGATGCTTACGCTGTTTCGTCGATGAGGACATGGGTGGTCGAGTAGTTCTGATAATTCATCAGAACGACTTGTTTTCCCACCCGTGTGCGACGGTTGATGAGGATAGGGGCCGCGAGGTTGAGTGTGACCTTCTGCGGTTCGTAGGACTTGATGGTCGCTACATTGAGAATGAGGGGATTCGAATCTGCGCCGACCAGGCCGAGCATTTCGGCGTCGGCATCTCCGATGTCGAGGCGGTAGTTTTCAACCAACCCGACTGGCTCCACGGCCGGGATTTGGATTTCATCACCCTCGACAGCTCGCAACACCACGAAAGGCAGACTCTCCGGGTCCACAATAAGCTCGAACCTTTTGAAATCCGGAAGGCCGATGAGACCCTCTGGCATGTAAAATTGGTTGTTCGTTTCATCAGGAACAAATTCCTGCTGACCCGAGATCGAGGCTTCAACGAGCATGATATAAATTAGCTAACGAAATCAGCGCAAGTAGTCGAGCAGAGAATTGTTCTGGATTTTCGCACCGCTCTGGATAGTCGCCTGATAAGCCATTTGAGCGCGGTTGAGACGCACAGTGGCCTCGGCGAAGTCGATGTCGGCATCTGTCGAGATGAGCTTCTCGGTGCCCTCGTAGCGGACCTCCAAATCCTTCATCGCGGTCTCGAGGCGGTATTGGATGGTGCCGGCGCGGGAGAGGGCGGAGAGGATTTGATCTTCCTTTTCAGCCAGATCGTCCCGCAACCCCAAAACAGAGGAGGCCTTGGTTGCAGGAGCGGTCGGCGTATCGGTCATGGCATTGCGCATGGCGATCATTTTATTGAGGAGATCGGCAACCTGACGATTCTCGCGCGGAGTAGTGAATGCGGAGATTTTCGTATCCTCACCGATGTGCATCTGGGGATTGGCATCGTCTGGTTGGTCAGCGATTGGGTATCGATAATCAATCTGTGTCACCTTGCCATTGGTAGAATTTGCTGTGAACGGCGCATCCGGCGCTCCAGAAGCCTCTCCTGCCAGCAGGTAGCTACCGCGCAATTTGGTATTGGCGACATTCAGGCCCTGCTGGATGAGTTGGTCGATTTCGGAGGCCTTGGCTTTGAATTCCTGCTCGGAAGTGGCTCCATTGACATTGGCAGATAGTTCTGATGCGCGAACGAGGAGGTCTTTAATTTGCTTGAGAGAGGAAAAAGTCACCTTGCTTACTTCCAATCCATCTGTCGAATTGCGATGGTATTGCTGATTTTGCTTCTTTTCGACGCGGAGGTTCAGAATTCGCTGCATGGCGGGCGCATCGTCGCTGGGCGCTGCGATGCGCTGACCTGTGCTGAGTTGTGTGAGTGCCTTGTTCTGCTCGCTGCCGAGCGATTGAAGGCGACCGAGAAGTGTATCGGGAAAGGAATTGAAGGTGACTCTCATGGCGATTTAGCTTTCTTAGCCTACTCCGAGGCGGTTGACAACTTGTTCGAGCAGGCTATCGATGACATTCACATGGCGGGCTGAGGCCTGAAAACTGCGCTGAAATTTCATCATGTCCGTCATTTCCTCGTCTTGGGAAACACCGCTGAATGCATCGCGATTGTTCACAGCCATTTCCTGACTGAGCTTTTGATCCTCGAGCCGGATGTTTGTTGTGTTCAGCTCTTGGGCAATAACTGTCACTGTTTTATTGAAGTGACCCACAAATGTCACATTGGTTCCGAGAGCCGCAATCGGGTCTGTTCCAAGACCAGCAATTTTTAGGGCAATATCGTTGGCTCCGGTTCTGGCAGAGGCTTTGAGAGTATTTGCTGTGATTGCGGAGTTTAATGTGATTTTGGAACCTGCGGCGGTTTCTGCAAAGAACTGAGGATTATTCGTTGTATCAACTTGTTGATAAACCTCATTTATAGAAGCCCTCAAATTTGTTGACAGAAGCGAGATTCCATCGCGAGCACCTTTGACACTCGATGTCGAGGCAGTGATTTGCGCTCCGAGTTTACCTTCTGGAAGATTACCAAGATTAAATGTGGCATCCTTTGTGTCGTCTAACGCATTAAATTTCAAACGGGTAGCTGGAGCCGTAGGTGCGGCGGAGTTAGGATCGTATTCGTATTTACCAAGGACATTTTTGCCATCGATCAGATTTATTCCATTCGATGAAACGGTGATCTGCCCTAGTCCATCGGGCACGATGGGCTCGAACTGGACATTGATATACTGCGAGAGTTCTTCGAGTTTGGCTTGGCGCTGGTCGCGAAGATCGAGAGCAGAAAAAGGCCTCCCCAGTTCCGCCTTGGCGATGTATTCGTTAGTTTTGGCTATTTCCTCCAGAAGGCCATTTACAACGCCTACATCGGTTGTCAACTGGGCATCGGCGTCCTTCTGAACTTGCTCCAGTCGTTTATCCGTCGCGTTGATTTTATCTACAAGGATTTGTGCTTTTGCAAGAAGCAGTTGCCTCTCTCCGACATCGTTTGGTTTGACAGAAAAGCTCTTCCAAGCATTGAAAAAGTCGGTAAGAGCATCACTAATGCCACCACCACTGGCACCAGAGGCGTTTTGGATAGAAGTCGAATCTTTGGTGCGATCAAGAAACTGACCCAGCGCGATTTCGGCGCTTTCGAGGACTTTTTTGGCGGCTTCGAGGGAACCGGTGGAGGTGATTTCCCGCATGACGCTCTTGTCGAGGAGAGCGTCGCGGTTTTGGCGGAGCCCCATGGCTTCGACGCCCATGCTCTCGGTGGCGATGCCTGTGTCAATAGATCCGCGGTCACCGATTGCGACGCGTTCTTTGGAATAGCCACGGTTGTTGATGTTCGCGAGGTTTTTGCCTACGACTTCAAGACCCTTGGAGTGGACGCGGAGGGCGCCACTGCTGTTTTGGAGTGAACCGATGAGGCCTGACATAAATTAACTTCCTTGTTGAGTTTTCGAGGCGACCTGGCCTGAACTCGTCAGGCGACTGCCGCTGTGTATTTTTCCTGTATGTATGATGTTCTGATCTGTCCGTGTGCCCCGTAGGTGCCTGGCATTGCTCCGGGGTTTCTAACTACTAGCAATTGTCGTGCCGACTCCACGCACTGGGCAAGGAGCATCCGGTTTTGGCGGGTGCGGCGCTGGGTGCGGGTGATGAGGTCGTTGATCTCATCGATGAGGGCACGGAGGAGCGGTTGGTGCTCGGGTTGGAAGGTGTGAGTGAGCGAGGAGAGGGTGATATCGGCTGGCTTTCCGATGGCAACAGCCGTTTGACGAACCAATTCCTCGCGCTGTTCGCGGATGTGGGTGAGTTTGGCGATCTGCTCGTCCACATCGACATTTATGTCCAAAAATCCCGTTGGGTCCTGGTGGATGATGCAATTTTGCTGACGATCGAAGAGGTGGAGCAGACCTCCATACTCTTGGAGTTCGTTTTGCAATGCGGCGACGATCTCTTTGAATTTCTCTTGGATGTTCATAGTATTAAATGGATTGAGGTTTCTTCAAAAGCTGGGCTTGGAGGAGGGAGGAAATGCCGTTGGGGCCACCGCTTACGGATTCGGAAATGGAATTTGAGAGGAAGTAGTTGTAGGTTCCTGTCTTATCGGCTCCCGGCGTATCTTGGTTCATCATGGGCTGCAGAGCCTTTTCCAGCATGCTGCGCCAGAGGATCGATTCGAACTGTTTGCAGGAGTCGGCAATTTTTGCATCCTCAGGTGAGGAAATTTTGCCGTTTGCCGGTGTCAGGCCGGCTTGAATTTGGGGCGTGAGGGCTGAGATTTCCATAAATTTAGTTCAAGACAAGTTCGGCTTGGAGGGCACCAGCGCGTTTCATGGTTTGGAAGATGGACATCATGTCGCGGGTTGAAACGCCGAGAGCATTGAGTGCGGCGGCGACCTTCTCGATAGTAGGCGCCTCTTCGACGACTTTGAAGGAGCCTTTCTGTTCATTCACATCGGTGGTCGTGCTCGGCAAAACAACCGTTTCTCCGGCGGCATTGCCGATCAGCGGGGCATTCGGTTGGCTGGCGGTAAGTGTGGAGGCGATGGAAATGGTCAGCGAACCATGGCTGACGGCCACCTTGGACACGCGGACATTGGATGTGGCGACGATCACGCCGGTGCGCTCGTTGATGACGACACGGGCGACGGAGTCGGGCTCCAATTCGATGCCACCGAGGCTGGCGAGGAAATTTACTTCATAGGAGTTGTATTCCGGCGGGACAATCACATTCACGGTGCGTCCATCGCGTGCCACGGCGGTGTTCGGGAATACGCGGTTGATCGCCTCAGCCATGCGAGCGGCCGAGATGAAGTCGGCTTCGCGGAGATTGAGATTCAAGGAACCGTTTTGAACGATCTGCGTGGGAATTTCGCGTTCCACGATGGCGCCATTCGGGATTGTGCCAACGGTGGGGTGGTTTTTCTGAACAGTCGCCCCCCCGGGACCGCCTTGACCGCCGAGAAAGCCTCCCACGGCGATGGGACCTTGGGCAACAGCGTAGACTGTTTTATCGGCACCTTGCATTGGCACTTGAAGAAGGACGCCGCCTTGAAGTGTTTTTGAGTCGCCGATGGATGAGACTGTAACATCAATGCGGGAACCGGGCTTGGAAAAGGGCCCAATATCAGCGGTCACCATAACGGCGGCGACATTGCCGGACTTGATGTCATCAGCAGGCACATTGATGCCGTAGGTTTTCAAAGCATTGGCAATACTCTGAAGAGTCGAGTCGATTTTGCTGTCACCCGTGCCGGCGAGACCGACAACGAGTCCGTAGCCGTTCAATTGGTTGTCCCGCGCGCCTTCGACATCGATGAGATCCTTGATGCGGGAACCACCGGAGTAGTTGAGGGTAATGGGCGAGGAATCACCGACCTGCGCGGGGAGCGGATTGACGAGAATCGCTGTGAGAAGTGGAATGAGAGCAAGCTTTTTCACGATTTTAAAAGATTAAGGCATGGGCCTGATTTTATCCCACATACGAACGAGCCAACCTTTCTTCTGGGCCTCGGTCAGCTCGCCTTCGGGAATAAATTCCACCTGGGCATCGGCGATTTTGGTGGAGAGGATTGTATTGTCGGAGGCGATATCAATCGGACGCACAATGCCTCGCATGTAAGCATATTGTGATTCCTGCCCGGCGCGGATGATTTTGGCCCCTTCGACAACGAGGTTTCCGTTGGGCAAAACATCGACCACGGTGACGGCTGTGCGATTCGTAATGGTGAGGGTATTTTGTGTATCACCGCCGCCGTTCCACTCGCTCTTGGCAGCGATATCGAGGGTGGGAATCTGCACATCGTTTTCATCCACAGCTCCGCTGGATTGTTTACTGAGCCAGCTTGGGAGCGCCTGAACGAATCCATTCAGCGTCGCGTTAAGGGCCGGGAAAATACCCGTGCCGCCTTCGGTGTTCTCGTAGGTCTTGATGCGGGCGGTCTGCTGCGTGGAGGTGTCCTCGGAGACAATAATCGTGAGAATATCGCCAATGTTGCGGGCAATTTTATCCGCGAACATGCTCTGCTCCGTGGAACCTTCCTTGAGCCAGAGCGAACCGGCTTGGGCTGGTGTAAAACCCAAGGCAAAAACGGAAAACGCACAGGCGGAAACGAGGGATGCTGAAGAAAATTTCATGGTGGATATCAAAATTTGACTTGGACGGCGTTGATTCCGACGACTTTGGCTTGAAAGTCCTTGCGGCTATCTGGATTTCGGATGCTTACCATTTCCCCAGCACCAGCCGTGCCAAGTGCCAGACCCTTCATGGTGATATTGAGGGAGCCTTCGGAAACAATCACATCAACAAGTTGATTTTTGCGAACCAGCGGACGCAGGGAGAGGTCGCGCGAAGTGAGCGGGCGGTCTTGTCCCACGCCTTGCGCCATCTCGTAGATGGAAAGATCGGTATCCGCAGGGACATAGGAGAGGTTTTCAGCAAGAGTATCGATATTTTTGAGGGCGCAGGAGGAGGAATCCGGCGTGGCACCGCGGTCCAAGCGGCGGGTAGCGATCCAGATGGGACGCCAGAGAGAGGCGCGAAGGGTTTCTTGCCAGGAACCGATTTGATTGCCACCGGCTACAATGTGGAAGCGGATTTGAGGTCTGGAGGAAAGCCCTCCGAGCGGAGCTTGATCGATGACGAGCTTCCAATCGCGGCCGTTGCGGATTTCGAGCGGTTTCCAGTCCTGGGTAAGCGAGATTTTGAGATCCCCGTCGATCGAGTAGCGGGCAGTGAGTTCCCGTTGCAAGGCATCGACGAGTTCGCGCTCGCCAATGGTCACAGCGTTTGGAGCCGTGACCACGGCCGGAGCGGATGCAGGCTCGGCTTTTTGAAAAGTCGCGGCCAGCGGATTTGTCGGCGCATGGGCCAACGGAGCGGTAATACCTCCCAGATCGGCAGCCTGTAGCGAGGCTGCCGCCGCGATGGGAAGAAAAATTGCGGTGAGAAGATTCATTAACGCTTGATGTTATTAGCCTGCTCCATCATCTGGTCGGATGATTGAATCGCCTTGGCATTCACCTCATAGGCGCGCTGGGCGAGAATCATGTTCACCATCTCTTCGGCGACATTGACATTCGAGGTTTCAAGATGGTTTTGCAGAAGCGAGCCGAATCCAGCCTGAGCAGGATTTCCCAAATTGGGAGCACCGCTGGCAGGGGTTTCGTCAAAAAGATTGCCGCCCGCACTACGAAGTCCAGCCGGGTTGTTGAAACGAACCAACTGCAACTGGAAGTTCTGCTGACCGCCGGGAGTCTCGACGGTGACTTGGCCGGTCGATGAGATGGTGACATTCTGGGCATCCACCGGGATCGGCTGGAAACCACCCAGAACAGGCAGACCGTCATTGGTCACAACGCGTCCATCGGAGCCCAACTTGAAGCCGCCATCGCGTGTGTAAGCGGTGGTGCCGTCGGGGCGCTGAACCTCGAAAAAGCCATCACCTTGAATGGCGACATCCATTTTCTCTCCGGTTTGCGTGAGTTGGCCTTGAGTATAGATTTTCGCTGTCGAGACCACGCGAGTTCCGTTTCCGACCTCCACCGAAGTAGGCGTGAGATTTCCGGCACCCTGCTCGGCAGCAACCTCGCGCTTCTTCTGGTAGAGCATGTCTTGGAACTCGATTTTGTTTTTCTTGAAACCGGTTGTGTTCACATTCGCGAGGTTGTTCGCGATGGTGTTGAGATTCATCTGTTGGGCTTCCATTCCGGTGGAAGCGGCTTGAAGGGCTCTTAACATAGTATTTCAGGGTTAGGCGGTTGCGCCGAGTGAGTTGATGGCTTTCGAAATGAGATCGTCGTGCGATGTGACCGAGCGCTGGGCCGCCTCGTAGGCGCGAGACACAGCGATGAGATTCACGAGTTCAGTCATGGGCATGACATTGCTCGCTTCGATGGCGCCTTGGGTGATAGCCACTTGTTCGAGAGCCTGTGGATTGGCACCTTCGGGAGCTTCAAAAAAACCGCCTTCGACGCGGGTCAATTGATCTGGATCGTCAAAATCGTAGAGATTCAAGCGCCCGAGCACATTCCCGGCTTGGGAAATCGAGCCATCCCTTGCCACAGAGAGTTCACCTTGCTCGGGATTGACTGTGATGGGGCCGCCATCTCCGAGCACGGGGAGACCGTGTTTGGTAACAAGGATATTGTCTTGGTTGATGTGAAACTCGCCGTCTCTTGTGTAAAGGTTTTTCCCATCGGCATTTTGAATTTGGAAAAAACCGGGGCCATCAACCGCAAAATCGGTGTTTTTCCCGGTAACCTTCATGTCGCCGGGGGCAAAATTCACACTGGTCGTGCGGGATGGTATGCCTCCGGTGTGCTTGGCGGCGGTGACTCCATCGGGCGAGTATTCGGTGGTTTTCTTCTCGTCGCTCTCGATGGCGAAATTGGCCTTCTTGAAACCGGCGACATTGGCTGCCGCAAGGTTTTGTGAAATAGTTTGTTGCCACCGCTCAAGAGCCGAAAGCGAGGCAGCGTTGGTGTAAATTCCTTCAACCATAGTGTCATTTACACAGCATCCGCTGTGCCACCCTGTATTCGCGAGTCGCGAGCATCCTCCGCGAAGCAAAGCAGGCAGAATTTGCCGGGGGTCTCCAGCACCCAATCAAAGCTCGAGCCAAGCCTTTCATGCATTTTTTGGCGATCGCCAGCTTTTGGATACTCCGTGTTAAAAGTTAAGTTTACTCGGGTGCGTTCGCCGCTCTTGGCGTCAAAGCTGCCCTAAGGCTTGCATCAGAGTGGCGAAGCCGCGACTCTTGGCTATGCGCATTTTTTCAATACTCGCTTGTTTGTTTGTGGTCTCCACCGCCCTCGCTCAGCAATCGGGCAAGGCAAAGAAGCAGATTCTTTTTTCAAACACAAGCCCAGCCCCTGCGTCGACTCCGGCGGCGAACATGGAGCCTACCGAACTGCTCCAGCAATTCTTCGAGGCGTTGAAGGCCGACAAGCTGGATGCCGCCTACGAGGGACTTGCAAAAAACACTCTCGTCGCTTCCAAAGCCGAGAATCTCGAGCAGTTGAAAAAGCGCACCCGCGACGCATTGGACAATTTCGGCCCCGTGAAGGGCTACGAGATCGTCGATACACTCGAGATCGGCAACGCGCTCTTCCGCCAAACCTGTATTTCCTTGAACGAGGACCTGCCACTGCGCTGGCGTTTTTATTTCTACCGCTCGGAGAGCAAATGGAAACTCGTGGACCTGCGCGTGGATGACGGCATCGTCGAACTGTTCGAGGAAGTCGCGCGCAACCGCAGAAAATAGGCGCCACACTCTGGCTGATGCCATTTTGAAAAAGCGCTTTCAGAGTCGCATCCTTCGCCTGCTGGCGGCGATTTTCATCCTCCTGATTTTGGCCGCAGGCGCCGGAATCCTGCTCCTCTCGCGCAACCTCGCCCCTCTGGCGCGTTGGACTTTTGAAAAAAACCTGCCCGATTCGAAAATCGATGTGCAGGAGGTTCAGATGACAGGTCCCGGCGAAATCTCGTTCACGAACTTCGTCATCAACGATCCTCAGACGGGAAAGGAACTCGCACGCTTGGAGAGCGGCCGCATCGTCTTTGCGCTGGACGATCTCGCCGCCGGGCGCATCGGAGAAATCCACCTGCACAATCCCAAGCTTGCCATTTCGCCGGGATGGTCGGGCGTCCTTCCGCCTGTGCCCGAAAAGTCCGGCGGTTCCGCGCTGCGCATTCGACGCATCGTTTGCGACTTCGGCGAGGTCGTCTATGAGGGCGAAAAGGATGGAAAGCCCACCGTGCGCGCGAATTTTTGTTTCGATTGGAAGGATTTCAGCCAGGAATCACCCGACCCTCTTGAACTAACCCTCTGGGATGTGCAGGCGAGCGCTCCGCAGTCCCGCGATCCCTTTCTCATCCTCGATCTTGTTCGTCTCACAGGATCCCCGGCCGAAATGGTCAAAAATTTCGAACTCCGCCATCTCGACATCAAAGGCGGTTCACTCGCAGCAGGACAGGCCCTTGAGCAGCTCGCCCACATGCCCGCTCAGACTCCAAGCGGACCTGCATTCACCTGGAAAATCGGCGCCGTCGATATTCGCGGCCTCAAAGCAAGCATCGGCAATAATCCCTGGCGCTCGGAAACGGACGCCGCCTTCACAATCAACACAACCCTCCGCAATCTGACCCCGGCGGAAATCACAAACACCCTTGCCGCCACCAGACAGGAAATCGAAATCAGCGACCTTGTCATCCCCTCCCCCAACGATCCTTTCACGCGTGTCATGTCGCTGCGCAGCGTGTTTCTCAAGTTCACCCTCGCAGGGATTCTTGCGAAGGAATTGGAGGATGTCACAGTGCTGCATCCTGTCATCCACATCGGCGAGGACCTCTTTGCCTACATGGAAGCCGCCAAGAAACGGATGGCCGCCGGCAGCGATACGCCCGCGCCGGGATGGCGCATCAAGAGGTTCGATGTCAAATTCGGCAGCGTCGTCATCGGCAGCGGCGGCCGGGCGGAATACGGTCTGCCGCTGAACTTCCGCACCACGGCGGAGAATGTCTCCCTCGACGACCTCGCCTCGCTAACCCTGCGCGGAAGCCTCGAAATCCCCGCGCAAGAATATGGATTCCCCGCCTACCAGATCGAAATCAACACCGAGCCCGGCAGCCTACAGTTTTCATATCCCCCGGAGAAATCGATGAGCAATGTCGTCGGCACGGTTCGCATCAAAAATCTCCGCTGGCGACAGTTTCGAGGCAGCGACTCGTGGATCACCGCCACCTTCGACCGCCAGGGCATCAATGGTTTTTTTGGAGGGAAACTCTACAGCGGAACTATCGCGGGCGGATTCAGCTTTTTCTTTGATGACAAATCACCCTGGATCGGCTGGCTGAGCGGCACGCGTGTCGATCTTGGAAAACTCACAGACATCATGGCCCCGCATAACTTCCGCATGACTGGTCCGCTCGATTTCACTGGCCAGGTCAATGCCGAGTCGAAATCGATCCGCCGCCTGAAAGGCCGCTTGGAAACCCAAGCCCCGGGCCGGATGGAAATCGGCAAGATCGACGACCTTCTCGCGCGCATCCCCACAGGCTGGACCAACCTCAAGCGCGACAGCCTGCGCGTCGCCCTCGAGGCGATAAGGGACTTCGACTACGAAACAGGCTCAGGGGATTTTTGGTTCACCGATGGACAAGGCGTCTTTGACTTGAAGTTGCAAGGCCCGCTGGGTTCCCGCACATTTGAAACTGTGCTCCATGACGGCGAATCCAACGCGGGCGCGTGGAGCCGCACCTCACCACGATGAAAATTCCTTTCGCATTGGCAACTACTGCCACAGGCCTCCTACTCGCCTCCTGCGCCGCGCCAACAGTCAACCTCGCCACGCCGCAACCGATCAAGGTCGATATCGCCGTGCGGCTGGATGTTTACCAACACGCCAAGGAAGCGGCGAAAAAATCGAGACCCGCAACGGCGGCTACCGATCCAACCGAGGCCCGGCGCAACCGCATGGCGGACATCCAGACCTTCAAAAACTCGCGCCTTGTCGGCGAGGGCCGCGACGCACTGCTCGCCATCCGCGTGGACACTCCAGGCGAGTATGGCGACTTTATCCGCAAGACGGTGGATGCCGAAAACGCCGACCGCATGACTCTGATGAAATCCGAAGCCGAAAAGCAAAAGACATCCCTCCCACAGGTTCAAACCAAGCAATCGAGTCTCGCCGCGAAGCTCGCCTTCAAAGGCGAGTGGATCGAAGTCGTGAAAGACGACGGCTCAGCCGAGTGGATTCAAAAAGAGGAGTGAATTTCACTCCTGGCCCGACCCCGCGAAGCACACCGGTGTTCAAGGAGAAGCTGCCAGCCACCGGGCTTCACAAGAAACTCTGGCGCGGCTGCGAGTGCCACTTTAGTATCACTCCATGCGAACCGAACTCGTGACAACCCTCAAGCGCAATGCGACCGATGTCATTTCTCAACTCGCCAGCGACCAGGAACCCGTGCTCATAACCCAGCATGGACTCCCCGCCGCTTACCTCATTGATGTGAAAATGTATGAAGCCATGCAGAGCAGATTGACGCTTCTGGAGGGCATCGCTCGGGGTGAGAAGGCCATTCTGGAGAAGCGTGTTCTTTCCCATGCGGCGGCCAAGCAGAGGATGGCACGATGGCTCGCATAATCTGGACCGAACCCGCCCTCTTGGATCTCGACGGGATAGCGGACTACATTTCCCTCGATAAGCCAGAAGCGGCGCGCAGGTTTGTCCAACGGGTTTTTGAACTAATCGAACAACTCAGGAATCACCCAGAGAGCGGGTCAGTGCCCGCCGAGCTCAAAGGCACGCCATATCGCCAACTTGTCATTCCACCGGTTCGTATTTTCTATCGCGCACAGAGTGAGGTTGTTTACATCGTTTATGTGATGCGCGGAGAACGGCTTTTTCGGAATGACGATTTAATGGAAAGGGATTTGGGCTGAGACACGGCGCTGTAATCTGAGGTCTCCACTGCCTTTGCTTGTCAGACCTCCATCGTCGCGCCAATCGCAGGGAGGAGCAATTCAAGGCCGTCCTTGGCAAAGACCGCCTGCGCTGCCGCAGTGTCGATTTGGATCGGCGGGAAGGTGTTGTAGTGCACCCCAACGACCTTTTTCGCGCCGCAGAGTTCGGCGGCTTTCACGGCATCTTTCGCGCCCATGGTAAAGGTGTCGCCAATCGGCAGGACGGCGAAATGAAGGGCAAATTCCTCGGCGATGAGGTTCATGTCGAGGGTGAGCGCAGTGTCGCCGGAGTAGTAGAATGATCCCTCACCTGTTTCCATCACGAAGCCTGCCGGATTGCCCCCGTAGGTGCCATCGGGCAGAGAGCTGGAGTGGATGGCATTGACCATTTTCGCTGTGCCGCAAGGCAGGGCCACAGATCCACCGTGGTTCATGGGATGCGCATTCGAGACGCCTTGACGGCCGAGCCAGTCTGCAATTTCCCAGTTGGCAACCACCTTCGCGCCGGTCTGCTTTGCGAGAGCAACGGCATCGGCGATGTGGTCGGCGTGACCGTGGGAGATCAAAATCACATCGGCTTGGAGTTTTGTGATGTCCACCCCGGCCGCAAGCGGGTTTGGCGTGATGAAAGGATCAAACAAAAGGCGCGTTCCGCCAGACTCGACCAGAAAGCAAGAGTGTCCGAAATAAGTGAGTTTCATAGCACCCACAACAAACCACAACGCCCCGAACCAAGCAAAAGTTTAGAACGATGCGAGATTGGCGCTCCTCCATTCCTCGCTGACGAGTGCGGCGCGAAATCCATTTCGGGCGACAGAGGCAAGCTCGTCTTGGGAGAAACCAAGATGAGTGGCGAGGAAGAGATACTCGTCCTCGAGGGTGTTGCCGAAACTGATGGGGTCGTCGGTGCTGAGAGTGCAAGGAATGCCGGCGTCGAGAAGTTGGCGAACGGGATGCCTGTCGGGAGAAGGCACGACGCCGAGCTTCAGATTGCTGATCGGGCAGACATCAAGTGCGATCCCCCGCTCGCGCAGGAGGTCGATCACCGAGTCGTCCTCGATGGCGCGAACGCCGTGCTCGATACGCTGCGCTCCGAGATTTTCCACAACATGGCGAATGAAATCCGGTCCGCAGAATTCGCCGGCATGAGCTTTAGTGAACTTTCCGGCATCCCTCGCGCGGCGCCAGTAGGTTTCGGCCCACTCGCCGAGTGGAGCAGGCTCCACACCGTGAAGGTCGATACCATCGAGGCTTGGCCAACTGAGAGCTTGCTCCAAGATGGGTGCCATTTTTTGGGTGTAACCCTCATGGTGAATACCAAAGAAGATTCTCACTTCGAGTCCAGCTGGCACCGCACTGCGAATGGCATCGCAGATCTCGCGTCCATCGAGATTCATAAAGTCGATGCAGCCCGAGGCGAAGCTGACTTCCATGTAGCGGATGTTGCGCGCCAAACGATCCTGAAAAACCGCCCGCGCGCAGTCGTGGTAGCGTTGCGCGGAGGTGAAGAAATCACCCGCGTAACCGAGGAGTTCGGACTCGAAATGGGCAAAGTCGCGAAAGCGGAAGTCCGGTGCCCATGAGGCGGGCGTGGTCTGGTATTTCCCGAGATTGGCAGCCTGGAGAAGCGACCATGGGAGGGAGCCTTCGATGTGAAGATGGGTTTCCGTTTTTGGAAGCGAGAAAATGAAATCGCGAAGGGAGCTTTCCATTTTCAAGAAAGGAGCGAGCGGAGCATGAATTCAAAATCCTCTGCGGCATTTTGACTGGTAGTGGAGGCTCCCGCGATGCGTGCCCGCCTACATGCGGCGGCGTGGACGACGGGATCGGACGCCCAGTCGAGAAGAATGCCAGCAAGATCCGCAGGTTTCGAGGGATCGATGACCAGTCCAGCATCCTGCTCCGAGATCAATCGCGCCGCCTCGGAGTCTGCTGGACCTATGAAAAGACAGGGACGCCCGGCCGCAAGGACACCATAGACTTTACTGGGAACGACGAGACCGCACAGGTTCGGACGCATGGTAACGAGGTGGGCATCACCCGCCGAGAGGCTCTCGGAGAGCTTGGCCGCAGGCTGCGCAGGAAGAAATCGAACATTCGTCAGTCCGCGTTCGAAAACGGAGCGTTGGATTTCGGAGCGTCTTGGTCCATCGCCGATCATGAGAAAAACGATGTGCCGGCCCTGGAGATTCTCGGCGGCATTCAGCACAGCGTCGAAATCATGCGCGAGGCCCATGTTGCCGGAGTAAACGACCACAAAATCCCCCTCCAGATGATGCTCGCGGCGGAAGGGATTGTTTTTGCGGTCGATGGGTGTGACCGGCGGAGCCCAGTTCGGGATGTTGAAAATCCGCGCATAGGAAACTCCGCGCTGAACGAGTCGAGATGTCATGCACCGACCGATCGACACAACGGCATCGCAGCGCTTGAGCGCCATGGTGGAAATAGACCGCAGCAGACCGACAAGTGGACTGCCCTTCGGAAGCACACCGATTTCCTCGGCGACCTCGGGGTAAAGATCCTGCGCCCAGTGAACGACCTTGTTGCGCTTAAAAAAACCGATCATCGGCCCCAGCACAGCCAGCATGGGCGGATCGGTCATCGTCACCACAAAATCTGTCCTCGGCAGGAGCAGGGCCCTCACAAGAAGCCAGGGAATCATCAGGAAATAACTTGCCGCCCGCAGGATGACACTACGGCGTGAGAGCGCCGCCCCGGCGCGGTGGATAAGCACACCTCCTCGTTTGGCCATTTTGGGCTCGCCTGCCTCTCCCGTGCAGAGAACAGAGACATCCCAACCGCCTTTGGCGAGGGCCTCGGCGATATCGCGGAGCATTTCGCCCGTGGCGCCATTGGATGGCGGATAGACTCGATTGATGAAAAGGATGGATGGCATATCAGGTGCCCTTTGGCGCTTGGGGTTGTTTAACCCATGGAGTGATGCCATGGAAAATCCAATAGGCAGGAATTTTCCACATTTCGATACGGGCCCATTCATCCTCCTGCAGGCGACCGGGAGGCGTGTCCCACCAGCCGATACGAGAGGTGGTGACACCAAATTCGATTCCTGGGATGCGTTGTTGGAAGGTCGCCAAAGCGCGGCGGGCATGGAATGAGGAGGTGACCAGCAACGCACGGCGCACGCCAGATGCCTCGAGCAGGGGTTTGGCGAATTGGGCGTTTTCCCATGTGGTCTTGGATTCCTTCTCGATCGTGATGCACTCTTCTGGAACCCCCGCCTGCAAAAGGGCGCGGCGGTTTGTGGGGTGGTCACCCGTGCCAATGATGAAAACGCGCGGAGCAACGCCATTCTGGTAAAGGCGTGCGGCGAGAACCGGGCGCGCCTGCGATTCACCACCTAAAACAACAATGGCGTCGGGCTTTTCAATCGGCGACTCAATGACCAAAGCCTTTCGCCAAATCTTGGAAAACCAAACGGGATATCCTGAAACCAACGCGACGATCAGCAAAAGGAGTAGCGTGGCGGCACAGAAAAGCAGGCTGCGCTGGAGGGACTTCATCACAGACGGGAGGCGGCCTCGCGGAGTGTGCCTTCGTAGTCCCTGACACGATCCGGAAGATTGAAGGCGTGAGCTTTCTGAAGCGACGCGCGACGCATGCCATCAAGGCGCTCGCGATCCCCCAAGATCGTTCGCAGGGATTTGGCAAAATCTTCTGCCGTGAGATCTGAAAACAGTCCGTTGACACCATGCTCGATCACATCGCTCAAGCCTCCGATTCGACTTCCAGCGATCGCAAGACCATGCTTGAGGGCTTCTATTCCTGCCATGGGGAGTCCTTCGGAAGTGGATGTCATAAGAAGAACATCCGCCAACTCGAGGCGTTTGGAAACCCCCTCAGCCGCAAGCCAGCCTGAAAAGGTGACTCGATCTGCGAGACCGCACGACTGAACGAGATCTTTCATCGAAGCGCCCAGGGGGCCCTCGCCAATGACTTCGAAATGCCATGGCAGGTCTTGGATTTGCGCCAGCGCTCGCACCGCAAGCAGGGGATTTTTTTGAACACTCAAGCGCCCCAGCATGAGAATGCGCGGGGGATTTCCTGCCTTCACGACATCCGACGCGGCAATCATCGGCACCCCGTTGAGAATGACCTTCGCACGGACACCGCAGTTTTTTGCAGCGAGGTCTCCCACAAACCCACTCACGGCCGTTACTGACGCGGCCTTTTTCCAGATGGGCTGGATAAATGGCCCAAGCACGCGAAAGAGGGAATCGGTTTGCTCCGGCACACCGCCGGGAACATCTCCCAAGTGCGCGGTGAGCACATAGGGAATGCGCGTTAGAAGATGCAGGGCGAAGGCCAGCGCGCCAGTGGGAACGACAAAGTGCGCGTGAATGACATCCGGCTTCCACGAACGGCACATCTTCCATGCAGGAAAAAAGGCCGTGAGAAGATACAACGCCATTTCAGGAACCGAACAGGTGTCCTCCCGCTTGCGGAACGACTCGGGGCGGAAAACTCGAACCCCGTTCACCACCGCCTCGCGGGGCAGATGGCGCAAACCGGCCGAAATGACACGAACCTCATGCCCATTTTGCACAAGACCCTCGGCGACAGATGCCGCCAAACGCCCCCCACCCCCGCCTACTGGTGGGTATTCGTAACAGAGGACGAGGATTTTCATGGGAGAAACCTGTTGTAGATGTCCTCCACGGCCGAGGTCATTCGCTCAACGGAGAAGTGGGCTTCGATTTTGGCGCGGGCATTTTTGGATATGCGTGAGGAAAGTTGAGCATCGGCGAGCAAAGCCGCCGTGCGTTCGACGAAAAGCGCGGCATCATCCGAGGGGGCAAGAAAACCCTCAGCACCATCGCTAATGACCTCTGCGATGCCATCCAGTTTTGAAGCCACAACAGGCAGGCCCATGGCCATGGCCTCAAGGAGCGTCATTGGCAGGCCCTCGTAGCGCGAAGGCATGAGAAGGACATCGGCCGCGAGATAGACCAGGCGCGTGTCGGCGACATAGCCAGAAAATGTGACACTGTTTGCAATCCCGAGCGCGGAGGCTTTTTCACGGAGCATCTGTCCCTCAGGTCCCTCGCCCGCCAAAAGAAAATGCAGGGCTGGAAAGCGCGGGGCGAGTTGCACGGCAATGTCGAGGAACAGGGCGAAGTTCTTCTGGGGGTTCAAACGACCGACTCCAGCAACAATGCGGGAACCGGCGGGAAGACCAAGCCGGGCCCTCGCCTCATCCCGCGATACCTCGCCGGGACTGAAACGGCGAAGATCGATGGCATTGGGAACCAGGGAGATTTTTTCCGGGGGGATGGATTCATGAGTGGTCAAAAAGTCCCTGCAAGCGGCGGCGACAGCGATGATGTGATGGGCGAATCGATTTGTGGATTTGTCGAGGGCGAGAAGGATTTTGTTGTCGATGCGGTGCGGGTCGTTGGTGTGGTCGTGGTTGATGATGACGGGAACGCCCAGCAAGGCTCCGAGCGGCTTGGCAATGATGTTCGACGGGATGAGATGGCAGTGGAGGATATCGGGTCTGTCGGCGAGAATCCGCCAAAGGATCGAGGCGAGGTAAACGGGGAGGAACTTGTGAGGTGAGAGCGAGTGGACTTTTATTCCAGCCTTCTTCAGGCGATCCCAGTAAATGCCGTGACCGTGAAGCGTGGCGACTTCATGGCGGAAGCGGGAACTGCCACAAGTAGCCAAGTTCAAAACGACCTCCTGTGCGCCGCCGAGATGAAGGCTGTCGATGATGTGGAGGACGCGTTTCACAAGGGATTTCTCAGCTGCCATTGTTGCCAAACATGTTCGCACCAGAGGTAGAGACGCTCGTCAGATTTCCCTGCAAGGTGGGCGGAGAGTTTTTCCCGCAGCATGGGTGAGTTCGCCTCGGGTGCGATACGCCCGCTGCGGAGCCAGCTTCCGACCGGTGTGCCAAAGCCTTTTTTGCTTCGGTAAATGATGTCATGCGGAAGCAATTCCTCAACGGCCCGCTTGAGCAGATATTTCGTGGTCTTGCCACGGAGCTTGTAATGATGCGGCAGACGGCGGGCGAAGTTGGCGACTTCGATGTCGAGAAAGGGACTCCGCACCTCCAAGGAATTCATCATGCTCGCGCGGTCGGCTTTGGCGAGGATGCCATCTTGCAAATAAATCTCGGTGTAGAATTGAAGGGTTCGATCCACGGGATTTTGAACGGAGCAGGATTCCCAAGCCTCGATGGCCTCGCTGTAGATTTCTTCAATGCTGAAGCGCGAATCGGTCAGGCGGGCGAGTTCCGAAGGCTCGAGAGCACCCAGCCAGACAGGATTCCAAAGGCGCGAGGGATGATCCAACCCGCGCAGGGTGCGTTTGATTTTGAAATCGAGGCTGATATTGGCGTGGGAAACAGGCAAGCGGGCCGCCAGAAGGCGCAGAGCCTTGTGCAAAGGCCGGGGGACCATTTTTGAGTAAAGGCCGGCCATCCGCAGGGCACGGAAGGGATCGTAACCGGCAAAAAGTTCATCACCTCCGTCGCCGCTGAGGGCCACTGTGACATGGCGGCGCGCAAAACGGCACAGCAGCCATGTCGGCAGGAGCGAACCATCGCCCTGGGGTTCATCCAACAAATCGAAGATGCGCGGCATGACCTCCAAGGCCGCATCAAGGCCGAGCGTGTCGGTGTGATGCTCCGTCTTGAGATAGTCGGCAACGCGCGCAGCGAAGCTGGATTCGTCGAAACTCGGCTCCTTGAAGCCAATTGTGAAGGTCTGAGGTTTTGCGCCTTGGATTTCGCGGGCGGCAAGAGCGGCAATCGTCGAGGAATCCAGCCCCCCGCTGAGAAAGATGCCAAGGGGAACATCCGCCACCAAGCGGCGGCGGGTCGCACGGGTGAGGATCTCCAGCAATTCCGAAGCGAGTGCAGACTCGCTTTTACCCAACTCCTCCGGCTCGAGCGTGTAGCGCCAGTAGCGGGTGAGGCGTGGTGATCCCCCGCCAGGAGCCAGCGTGAGATGGTGCGCGGCGGGGAGTTTGAAAATGCCCTCGATGGCGGAGTGCGGAGCCGGAATGAGGGCGTGGGCGAGGAACTTGACCCTTGCTATCTCCGACTGGTTTCGAGGAGCCAGCGGATGCTCAAGGAGGGAGGTCAACTCGGATGCGAACGCGAAGGTGCCATTCCGTTGAAAATAGTAGAGCGGCTTCTTTCCAAAACGGTCGCGAGCCAGAAAAAGTCGCCCCGGCCGAGAATCGTGGATGGCAAAAGCCCACATGCCATTGAGCCGGGAAAGCATGCCCTCGCCCCATTCGCGCCAGGCGTGGAGAAGAACCTCGGTGTCCGAGTGGTCGGTTGCGAAAACATGCCCCTTGCCGAGGAGTTCGCGGCGGAGTTCCGGGTGATTGTAAATTTCCCCGTTGAAGATAATGGCCAACGCCCCATCGCTGGACACCATGGGCTGCGCGCCGCCTGCGAGGTCGATGATCGAAAGGCGGCGATGCCCCAGAAACACGCCTGCATCGGCTTTTTCAAAATAACCCTCCGCATCCGGCCCTCGATGCGTGAGTCGGCGGGTCATGCGCTGCAAATCCGCGCTGCCGCCCGCGCCGACAAATCCGGCTATGCCGCACATCAGACCGGGCCTGTTTGCGCCTCGCAGTTACGGGTCTTGCTCACGAGGTAGATGGATTTGTTCTGCGACTCATGGAAGGTGCGAGTGATCATTTCCGCGAGGAGGCCCATCAGCATGCAGATGACTCCCGTCATGAACGAAAAAACCGACATCATCGGCAGCGGAGTTCCTGTGAAGAAATAACCCTGCGTCCGCATGTAAATCGCCCAAGCTCCGAAGGCAAACGAAGCAACGAAAAACATGAATCCCCAAAAGCCGAAAAGATACATCGGCTTGAGCATGTAGCGGTCCATGAAGCGAACAGTGAGAAGATCCATCACCACCTTGAGAACCCGCTCCAAACCGTATTTCGAATGCCCGGTCTTGCGGGCGTGGTGACCGACAGGCAGCTCCGTGATGCGTGCTCCGTGCCACTTCGCGTAGATTGGCAGGAAGCGGTGCATCTCGCCATAAAGGCGGACGCCTTTGATGACCTCCGCGCGGTAGGCTTTGAGCGAGCAACCGAAATCGTGAAGTTTCACACCGGATACGGTGGAGATCAGTTTGTTCGCCATGATACTTGGCAGATTCCTCTGGAGCGCGTTGTCCTGGCGGTCTTTTCTCCACCCCGAGCAAACATCGAAACCCTCGTCGAGCTTGGCTACGATTCGAGGAATGTCCTTCGGATCGTTCTGACCATCCCCATCCAACGGGATAATGATGTCGCCGCAAGCAAAGTCGAAGCCCGCCATCATCGCAGCCGTCTGACCAAAGTTGCGACGGAAGTGCACCACCTTGACCTCAGGATTTTTTTCAGCCAACCCGTCCAGCAATTCCGCACTGCCATCGTGGCTGCCATCATTGACAAAAATGATCTCCCAATTCCCGGGGAAATCCCGGTGCATGACGGCCTGAACTTTTTCAAAAAGGGGCCCAAGAGCTTCGCGCTCGTTGTAAACCGGAACGGTGAGTGAAATCATGCGAATATCGGAAGCCTTCCCTTTTCAATTCGGGAAGAGCGGGCGTCAAGGCAAACCCAGAAAAAACCCAAACCTCTCAGAGGCTCGGATCTTGGCGCACATAGTCGTAGCGCGTCTCAAAGCCCAACTCGGGCGGAAACTCAGAGTAACCCGAATTGATCCAAGGAATGTCGCTGCGATAAGGCGGAGTGTAACCGCCTTTTTGAGTAGGAAACGGGAACAGAGCCACCTCGTAAATCCCATAGCCCAGCCTTGCCAGCACGCGACCGGTTCCCCGGACAAGACCATAACTGAAAGCAGCCGCATTGCCCTCCATGTCGTTCACAACCGCCCACTGGTAGGGAATCTCGGTAATTCCAAAAGCGATGTTTCCGAGTCCCCGTCCCAATTTGCGAGTCGGCCCGTAATCCGAAGCCGGCGGAGCTTGAATATCAGCAAACGCCGCAGTGCCAAAAGCCACGACAAGGAGGGAGCAAAGAAGGGATTTCATGTCTCAAAGAAAAGCTATGCCGCCTATCTCCTGCAAGCAAAAACCCCAAGCAGAAAACCGGACGCAGCAGCAGCGCGTCGGGAGGCGGTCGATGAGGTTGCCATGCCAGTGGTCTGCACGGTTGAGACGACCATGCCCCCCCTCTTTTTCGCGCTTCGGTCGGCAGCGGGATTTGTGATTCCTGAAGGATTCACTGTCCTCGCATGACTACGCGTGCAAATTTAATGACATTTTCGTGCATTTGGAGGGATTTCGAGCAAGAGGAAAACGAAGCATAGGATTCTTCGTAAGGAATACACTTAACGAATGTTAAGAGTGGTTGCGGGGAGAGGATTTGAACCTCTGACCTTCAGGTTATGAGCCTGACGAGCTACCGGGCTGCTCCACCCCGCGATTTGAGAATTTCATAATACCCTGGCAGTTTTTGGATGCAAGGGGATTTTTTTATTTTTTTCGGGCTTGGGGTTTTGTTGCCAAGATTCGGCGGGGCCTGCGCGTCTAGAACTCCACTTTCAAGCCGGCATACCAGTTGCGGGGCGCGGCGGGGTCGATGCCGTCGGCGCGGATGCGGGCGTAGTAGTCTTTGTTGAAGACATTGTTCACGCCGGCGATGACGCTCACGGTGTCTTTGTAGACCTTGGCTTCGACGGTGAGGTCCCAGACATTGTAGGCGGGGATGAAGCGGCTCGCAGGGTTGTTGTCGGCGGCGTAGGTGGAGCCCATGAAGTTGCCCATGAAGGCGGCTTTGATGCGGTCGCGCCAGTTGTAGGTGAGGCCGAGGCGGAGAATGTAGTCGGAGAGATACTGTGGGGTTTTTCCATCGTTCGGGCCGTTGATGAATTGCCCCTTTTGCAGAGTGAGCGCAGTGTAGGCGGAAATAGAACCGTAGCGGTTCACCCAATCCTTGCCGTCGTCTTTGTTCCAAGCGGCATTGGCGGCGCCAACGAAGTCGACTTCCGTGTAAAGGTCCCAGCCATAGACAATGGAGCGGCCGGAGTTTTCGATAACGGTCGTGATTTGGCCGTCATTCACAGCGCGGGAACCGATCTGGTCGGAGTTGTCGATGAGGAAAAAACTCGTGTCCCATGTGATCCAATCCACGGGCTCGCCTTGGAAGCCGATTTCGTAGTTCACGATGTTGCTCTCCTGCAGATTGCCGGCGACGGCAACATTCGGCGAGGTGGGGACGGCCTGTGTGAAAATCGGTGGACGGTAGGCCTGCGAGACATTGGCGTAAACGGCCACCTCGGGCGTGAAGTCGTATTCGAGGCCGAGGCCGAAGAGCGGGGCAAAATTGTAAGTCGTCTCGTCTTGGAGTGGCTTGCCGGTCTGGAAAGAGGATTTGTTCACGAGCTCGCGCACGCTTTGCCAGATGTTCTCGAGACGGAATCCGGGAGTGATGGAGAAGCTGCCGAACTGAAAAAGATTCTCGGCGAAGAGGCTGTAGTAAACGCTCTCGCGGTTGCTTTGGTTCACCGTGCTGCCGGTCATCGCCGTGGGCGAGTTGCCGGTCTGATCCACGCGTGGCGACCAGTCGTAGTAGAACATCATGCCGCCAGTGAGCGTGTGCGTGTTTCCAAGCCAGTCCCAATTATGACTCATGCGCGGCTCTGCGCCGTAGGTGTAGAATTGCTGGTTTTCGAGCTGGTTGGTCTGCGCTTTCGGCCCGGTAGGCAGCGTGCCGAAGCCTCCCCCATTCTGACGGCGGCTGAAACGCAGGTAGTAGTCAAACCATGTGCGGAAGGTGAAGAGCGTGCGATCCGAGATGTCCCACTCGTTAATGACCGAAACGGCGTAGCGGCTCACCCGCATGCGGTCGTAGAAGCGGGAGGTGCCGTCGCGGTCGGTGTTGTAGTTGACGGTATTCGGACCATTTTCCAGCGTGAGTCCACCGGGTTCGCCGTGGGTTTCGTCATACGCGGTGGCATTCAAATACCAGCGCACGGGGCCTGTGGCATCGAGAGCGAATGTGCCGCCCCAGGCGTTCAGAAAAAAGTCGCTGTTCGCCTCGCGGAAGCCGTCTGTTTGCTGGTGATCGTAGTAGCCGTAGTAGCCGAACTTCCCGAGCGTGCCGCCGAAGGAGGTGAAATTCGAATACATGTCGAAACTGCCGAGAATGTTTGTGGACTCGACAGTGAACGGCGTGTCTAGGGGCGGTTTTTTCATGACAAAGTTGATGGCGCCGGCTGGCTGTGGACCATACATGAGCGCGGCTCCGCCACGGACCACCTCGACGCTTTCAACGGCATCAAGGGGCGGTGTGTAGTAGGCCTCGGGATATCCCACCATGTCGGCGTGAATCGGAATGCCATCCTCGAGGACTTGGAAAAACTGAGTCCGGTGCGGATCGTAACCGCGATACCCTATGCTCAGCAGCGGCGTGTTTTCCTCGGCGAGGACGAGACCCGGCGTCTTCGAAATAACCTGCCGGTAGTTGTCCATGCTGATCTCGGGAATTTGCTCCAAATCGATATTCGAGGTTTTTTTTCCCGCGTGGATTTTTGTGCCATCGACATCCGGCAAAAAGGCGCCGCTGACCTCACGGTCGTAGTCGGCCCGCACCTGGACTTCATCCATTTGTTGCACGGAGCCCTGAGAGAAGAGCGTGCCCATGGTCGATGCCGCAATCAAGATCGCAGCCCCAACCTTCCGATTCATGAGATAGTTTTTTTGCATATCTGCCCGCAGATTTAGTGAGACAGAGTCTCAGTAGCAAGTGTTATTTTGAGACTGCGTCTCATTTTCGACATGACTCCGTGAGTTTCTTATGCTTAAAACGGGCGCTATGGAAACACTGATGGACTATTTCATTCGAGGCGGGGAGCTGATGTGGGTGCTGCTGGCCTTTTCTGTGGTGGGTGCGGCGGTGATTGTCGAGCGGGCGGTGGTTTATCTCTCGTATGGCTTCGGAGCGGATCGATGGCTTAATCGAGTGCTCGTCGAGATGGAGGCCGGACGCACACCCGAGGCGCTTCAAATGGCACGAGCAAGTCGGCATCCCGTGGCGCGGGTAGTGCAGGTTTATTTGGAAAATCTCGAACGTCCCGCAAAAGTTCGTGTGGACAATGTGAAGCGGGAGGGCAGCCTCGTGCTGGAATCCGTCGAAAAACGCCTACGCGTCCTGGCCTCGATCGCTCATCTTTCACCGCTCGTGGGCCTGCTCGGAACGGTGCTGGGCATGGTAGTGGCATTCGCGAGTATCGAAACTCTTGCCGGTGCTCCAAAACCCTCAGATCTCGCCGGAGGCATCTGGGAGGCGCTTCTCACAACCGTTTTCGGCCTCGTTGTAGCCATCCCGTGCATGGCCGCCTACCATGCGTATGAGAGTCACGCGGACAAAATCGCACGCCGCATGGAGCTAGCCGTCACCGCTCTTGACGACGCCCTGCAGCCGACATGCTCCTCGGTATGCGCGGTGAGCGGAAAAACCATGCCGCTCCGAGCTGAAGCGAGTCGAGACCTGAACTCCGTAGCCTGATTTGCCATGTTCAGCCGTCCCAAACGCCCCACGCTCTCGATCGATATGGCACCGTTGATCGATGTCGTTTTTTTGCTGCTGATTTTTTTCATGCTCACATCGAGCTTCATGCCGCCATCAGTCCCGCTCACGCTGCCACAGACCGCTTCCAAGGACAGTTCGGATTCGGCGAAGGTGGTGGTATCCCTGGATGGGGAAGGCCGAGTTTCCATCTCAGAAACAGTTATTGCTGACGGTGACTTCGAGAACTTGCTGAAAATCGAACTCCAGAAAAATGCGACCAACGTTGTGCATTTCCGGGGCGACAAGTCGGTAGACTACGGAATTTTCCTTCAACTCATGAGCCGTGCACGAACCGCCGGAGCGCAGCAGTTTCAGTTGGTTCACGAGCCTCTCGGAGCAAGCAGGCCTTAAGGTTTTAACCACGGAGGACACGGAGAGCACAGAGTGAAAAGCAATGGAATGGATCGAGCTTGGGGATTTCGGGCATGGCTTTTCCCTGTGCTGCTGGGTATTTCGGCGATTGCGCATTTTGTGCTCGTGAGAATTTTCCTCGTTCATTCGAGTCCGCAAAAGATCGAATTCTCAAGCGGAGAGACAACGGAAGTTTTCCTCATTGAGGAAGCCCCTCCCCTTCTGGAGCCAACCCCCGAACCTGTGCCGACTCCAGAACCAGTGCCCGAGGAACCACCGCCTCCGAAAACTGAAGAAATTCTCACAACCAACCAGAGCGAAGTGGTAACTGCTACACAGCCGACGCCAGAGCCCAAGAAGATCGAAAAAAAGCCTGCCCTGCAACGCCCGATACAAGTGGCAGCGACAAAGACGGCCAATGTTCCGCAACCCGTGGTGATCCGCAATACGCCTCCTATTTATCCAGAGACAGCCAGACGCGCTGGATGGGAAGGCCGCGTCACCGTGCGCGTGGAAGTCTCCGCCGATGGCTCGCCAATCAGTGTCGCGCTCGAAAAAAGCTCGGGCTACGGCGTGTTGGACCAAGCCGCGCTGAGAGCAGTCAAAGGCTGGAGATTCCAACCCCGCACAATCGGCGGTGTAACCATGGCGGGAACGGTGGATGTTCCCGTGAACTTCACGCTCAGCCGCTGACCAAAAATTTGGACGATCGTCCAAATTTTTGGTCGAAGTCGTGCGGGATTTTTTGAGGGGGCTTAAGCGAGGGTTTTCTCGAGGAGGGCGGTGGCGAGGGGCTCGGTGATGGTGTCGAGTTCGCGGAGGAGGTTTTTGAGATCGGAGGTGGAACGGGCTTCGCGTGCGGCGCGGATTTTTTGGACGAGGCCTGAGATGGCGGCGCGGATTTCGGCGGGAACCTCCTCTCCGAGTGCTTCGAGTGCGGAGTCCACTGCTGGGAGCATTTCGTCGGCCTTGAGTTTGGCCTCGGTGAAGATTCGTTCGTCCATGTCCTCGAAGGCGTGTTCCAGCGAGTCGCCGAGCATTTTTTCGACGGCTTCGTCGGAGACTTCCACCGCGCTATGGATGTTGATGACGGTGTCGAGGCCGCTGCTGGTGTCGCGGGCGAGGACATGGAGGATACCATTCGCATCGAGTTCGAATTGCACACCGACACGGGCTTGGCCTTTTGGCGCGGGCGGGAAGGCGACATCCATTCGGCCGAGCGGCCAGTTGTCGCGGGCCATCTCGCGTTCGCCCTGCAGGACTGTGATGCTCATGGCAGATTGGTTAGCCACGGCGTTTGTGAACATCTCGCCCGCCTTGCATGGAATCGTGGTGTTGCGGGGAATGATGACATTCATGAGGCCGCCAAAGGTCTCGATGCCGAGCGAGAGCGGAGTCACATCGAGGAGCGTGAGATTTTGAAGTCCCCCTTCGAGGATGCCCGCCTGAATTGTGGCACCGAGGGCAACGGCTTCGTCGGGATGCTGACTCACATCAGGTTCGCGCCCGAAGATTTCAGCGACGAACTTTCGAACCACCGGCATGCGTGTAGCCCCGCCGACCAAAACAACGGCATCCAGCACAGAGGTCTCGAGATGGGCATCCGAGAGCGAACGCAGACAATGACGTCGGGTTTTTTCAATGATCGGCAAGCAAGCAGTCTCCAGATCGGAGCGATGATAGGTGCGACCATCGAACTCAATACTCTCCGCATCGGTGAGTGCGCGTTTGATTTTTTCAGCATCCAAGCGGGAAAGATTCCAGATTTTCGAGAGAGCGACATCGAGATCATCGCCGCCGAGACTGGTATCGCCGTTTGTGGCCAAGACTTCAAAGACTCCACAATTCAGCTCGAGCACGGAGACATCGAAAGTGCCACCGCCGAGGTCATAAACGGCGACCTTGGCTCGCTCGCCGAGGCGGTCGAGCCCATAGGCCAAGGCGGCTGCTGTCGGTTCACTAAGAATCCGCTCCACGGTGAAGCCTGCCAACTCCCCTGCCCTCTTGGTGGCGGCGCGCTGGGCGTCGTTGAAGTAGGCTGGAACTGTAATGACTGCTTGGTTCACGGGAACGCCGCAGGATTGCTCGAGATCGGTTTTGAGTTTTGAGAGGATAATCGCGGAAATTTCCTCGGGACGAAGAGAACGCCCTCCCACCAAGATCCGAAGCTCCCCATCCGGCCCTGCTTCTACGGCGCAGCCCGGCGATGAGGCCGAGGCCTCGCCAACCCGGCGGCCAATGAGGCGTTTCACGGAGGTCACGACCTGCGCGGGATGTGTCGCTTTTTTTTCCAGCGCCGCCCAACCGACAACGGGCTCCCCTTCTTCAGGAAACCATACGGCGGAGGGTGTGAGGCGACAACCCTCGGCATCGGCGATGAGAACCGGGAAGCAGCTTTCCATAACGCCCACGAGGGAATGAGTGGTTCCAAGATCGATTCCTGCAATCATGATTTGGAAAAGATTTTTCCCTCAGAGCGGTCTAATCAGCGCTGGGGAGGCGGGGATCCGGATTCGCGGAAAGTGATGCGGCCTTTGGTAAGATCGTAGGGAGAAATTTCGACGGTGACACGATCCCCCGGAACAATGCGGATGAAGTGCTTTCTCATTTTTCCAGAGATGTGGCAGAGGAGAACATGGTCGTTGGCCAACTTGACCCGAAAAAGCGTTCCAGGAAGCACATCCACTACTACTCCATTACTCGTGATACAGTCGTCTTTGGCCATGTCGTGTCTTTCATAGGTCAGGAAGGAAAGGCATGCAACCCTTGGGCGAATGAAATCGGCCTCTAAAAGTTGAAGCCCGTCGCAACGAGTGTCGCAACGGGCTTCTGTTCCCCCCAGAACGATTGCAAATTAACAAACGGTCGGAGGTGCGCAATACTTTTTTTTAAATATTTTTTCGGCGGCTGGTAGCGGCTTTTTTTATGGCTCCACTTTCCTGATGACTTCCTGCGAATACGACTCGAAATCGTTCGCCTCTTCCGTGAGCAATTTAAGCAATTTCGGATTCACAAAAAGCCTCTCGCGTCCGACGGCCTTCTCTTCCAAGACGCCGATGCCAACGAGATTTTTTAAGTAACGCGAAGCCGCATGCCGCTCGACCAATCCTGCTTGAGTGATGTTTTGAATCCGGCAGTAGGGTTGCTCGAAAATGAGATCGATGAGTTCGCGGCTGTAGAGCTTTGGCAGCCTGCTCCGGAAAAATTCCGCCGTATGACGGGAGAGTTTGCGGATGGCCTCAATCTTAGCTTGGGTCCAGACTGCTGTTTCCTCGACGCCACGCAGGACATAGAGAATCCATGGTTCCCAAGCCTCGTCTCGAGTCACCCCGATCAGCAGGCGGTAGTAGTCTTCCCGGTTTCGAATGATGTAGCGGCTCAAATAGAGGATCGGCAGTGTCAGCAAACCCGATTCAATAAGAAAAAGGCTGTTCAGCACGCGACCGCTGCGTCCATTGCCATCGGTGAAAGGATGTATGGCTTCGAATTGGTAATGCATCACGGCCATGCGCACCAGCGGATCGATCTGCGTCTCGCCATGGATGAAATTTTCCCAATTTGCCAAGAGCGAACGCAGATGCGCTTCGCCTGCTGGTGGCGTGTAGACGACTTGACCAGTGCGGGCATTTGCAAGTGTTGTGCCGGGCACTCGCCGAATCCGCATTTCGGTTCCCTTGATCGTGCTGCAGATTTTTTCCGCCGTGCCGGTGGTAAGCGGACGATCCCTCAGCGAGTGGTAGCCATCCAGCAATGCTCGACTGTAGCGCAACGCCTCCTTCGTGGCTGCGTCAGCTTGCTCATCGCCCGCACGAAATTGAAAAAGCCTGTCTGCACTTGTTACGATATTCTCGATCTCCGAACTGGCCTGAGCCTCAAGCAAGGGCAGCGTATTGATGAGAATCCCTTGGTTCGGGATCAACTCCGCTGCCTGTTTCAACTCCGCCAAGGATGCGCGGGCCCGAATGCATTGCTTCAAAACCGCTTTTGTCTCCAGCTCCACACGCGATGGAAGAAGCGGAATCTGGTCAAATGGCTGATCCGGCTGCCACGGATTGGAAGATACGGCGTCGTTTTTTAATTCTTGTGCCACATTTTAGCAATATGGCGCACTGAGTGCCATATCAAGAAAACATGGAACAAAATTTTAAGAATTGCGCCACAATGAAGTGTAGCATCGTCTCAGTTGAGAGCGGGATGTCCTCGGATTATTCAGAGACTGCAAGCCGCATCAATGGCGGAGAGTTCCTCGGGGGTGATGTGTGTTTTTTCCAGAGTGGCCACATTTTCCTGAATCTGCTTGAGGCTGCTTGCTCCGATGAGAACGGATGTGACTGCGGGCAGGGCGAGCACCCATGCCAATGCGAGTTGGGCGAGAGTCTGACCGCGATTCGCGGCGATCTCTGTGAGGGCGCGAACGCGTTGCATTTTTTCCTCGGTGACCTGGTCTGGCTTGAGAAATCCATGAGGTTTGCTGGCTCTGGATCCGTCTTCGATTCCGTTCAGGTAGCGACTTGTGAGAAGCCCCTGTGCGAGCGGGCAGAACGCGATGCAACCGGCGCCCACATCGAGGAGGACATCTGAAAGACCGGTCTCGACCCAGCGGTCGAACAGGTTGTAGCGGGGCTGGTGGATCAGAAGCGGAACGCCGGCGGATGCGAGGAGTTCAGCGGCGCGGCGAGTCATGTCGGCGGGATAGTTTGAAACGCCGGCGTAGAGTGCCTTGCCCGAGCGCACGGCTTGCACGAGGGCGCCTACGGTCTCTTCGAGCGGGGTTTCTGTATCGGGGCGGTGGCTATAAAAAATATCCACATAATCGAGCCCGAGGCGCTTGAGACTTTGATCCAGGCTGGCGAGCAGCGATTTCCGGGAACCCCACTCTCCGTGAGGCCCAGGCCACATGCGGTAACCAGCCTTGGTCGAGATGATGAGTTCATCACGGTGTGCGCACAGGTCGTTTTTTAAAATTTGTCCGAATGTCTCCTCGGCACTGCCGGGCACGGGGCCGTAGTTATTCGCGAGATCGAAGTGGGTGATGCCGAGATCGAACGAACCGAGGATCATTTCCTGGCAATTTTCATACACATCGACACTGCCGAAGTTATGCCAGAGGCCGAGCGAGATTGAAGGCAGGAGGAGGCCGCTTCGTCCACAGCGGCGGTAGGCCATGCGGTCGTATCGTGTGGCGGAGGGGATGTGGGACATCAAAGGGTTTTCTCAAAAAGACCCCACTCGCGGTCGGGCTCGCCACCGACGATTTGGCATACATCGATGATTTCGGCGTTGGTATCTTCGAGCCAGCCGAGTATGGCGTGGGTGTGGTGTTTTTTGGCCTCAGAAAATTGCTCATGCACGAGCCAGGCGTGGAGGCCCTTGTCACGAAATTCCGGAACCACGCCGAGCACGGTCTGGCGGCAGGTTTTGATCTTCCGGGTTTTCATCAGGAAAAAAATATGGATCAACCGCAGCCAGTGCGGGGTGTTTTTAGCAGCGGCGAGAATTTCGTTGAAGTTCGGCAGGGTGATAGCCACGCCGGCGTCACGGCCTTTCGATTCGCCGATGAGCAGCAGGCGGGGGTCGGCAATGGCGCGAATATCTTCGACCGAGTCGAGCAAGTCCTCCATGCCGATGGGAACGAATCCCCAGTTTCTTTCGAGGGTGGCATTGTAAACTTCGCGGACAATTTTGAGTTCCTCGTCGAGCCGCTTGAGTTGGAACGGGCGGGTCGTGAGGTTGGCGCGTTTTTTCAAGCGCTCCACGATACGGGTAAACCTCTCCGGAGGATTCAGCTGATGGAGAGGGAGACTGAGCACATAGAGGGTGCGGACTTTTTTGAAGCCCAGATCTTCGAGCAGGCTGGCGTAGTAGGAGGGATTCCAAGGCAAGCCGATGACGGGCTGTTTTTCGAAGCCGTTCAGGAGAACCCCGCAGTCGTCATTGATGGTGGGATTGTAAGGTCCGCGCAAAGTATCGAGGCCCGCTTCCCGGAGAACCTCGGCAGCCTTCTCAAAAAGCGCGCGGGCCACAGCAGGTTCATTCACGCAGTCAAAAAAACCAAAGAAGCCGACCTTGTCTTTGTGGTATTCATTGTGCGAGCGGTTCACGACCGCCGCGATGCGGCCTATGGGGCGCCCGCTGCGCTCGGCGATAAAGGCTGTGATAGTGCCGTGGCGACGCTGGAATGTCGAATCGGGCGCGAGAAACTTTGCGACGCTACCGGGAAACGGCGGCACAAAGGCCTGATCCGTTTTGTGAATGCTCTCCGCCGTTCTCTCGAACCGCATGCTCTGCGACGGCGTCTGGCAAACGGAAATCGAAAACATTTTTGCGGCGTCCTGGATTGGCATAGGCAGGGTCATCAAAGGTTCCCAACTCGCGTGCGAGTATTTCAAAAATCTCGAGCACACGGTCGAGGTCTTCATCCGTGTGAGTGGCCATGAAGCTGGTGCGAACGATGGCTTCACCGTAACGCACGGCGGGATAGATGGCTGGCGTGGCGAATATCCCCTCCTCGAAGAGACGCTGGGTGAAGACAAAGGCCTTCGCCTCACTACCGATGAGAATTGGCACAATCGGCGTTTTGGTTTCGCCAATATTGAATCCGATGCGCTTGAAGCCTTCGTGCATCTTGCGGGTGTTCCGCCAAAGTTGTTCGATGCGCCACTCCTCCTCCTGCATGAGTTCGAGGGCTTTTTTCACACCGCCAACGACGGCCGGCGCAAGAGCAGCTGTGAAAATCAAACACCGGGCGCGGTGCTTGAGATACTCGACCATCTGGCCATTTCCAGCGATGAAGCCGCCCATGGAACCAAGCGATTTTGAGAAGGTGCCCATGGTGATGTCCACCTGATCTTGCACACCGAAATGATCCACCGTGCCACGACCTTGGCGGCCAAGAACTCCGAGCGAGTGGGCTTCGTCCACATAGACAAAGGCGCCGTGGCGCTTCGAAGCAGGAATGATCTCGGGAAGGTTGGCTATGTCGCCCGACATGCTGAAGACACCGTCGAGAATGACGAGGCGACCGGACTCTTCGGGCAGGCGCTTGAGGCGGGTTTCCAGAGATGTGGCGGAATTGTGGCGGAAAGGAATCAACTTCGCGGGCGCAAACTGGCAACCATCGATGATGCTCGCATGGTTCTCGCGGTCGCAGAGGATGGAGTCCCCCTCCTCAGTGAGCGCGATCAGAGCTCCTTGGTTGGCAAAAAAACCCGTGGAGAAAAGAATAGCGTCCTCACAGCCAAGAAAATCGGCAATGGCCTCCTCCAGCTCCACATGGAGTTTGATGGTGCCATTGAGGAGGCGGGAACCGGTGCAGCCGGCCCCGTAGCGTCGCGTCGCGTCGCAGGCGGCCTCAACCACGCGCGGATCCTGGGCAAGACCGAGGTAATTGTTCGAGCCGATCATGATTTTTCGCTCACCGTCACAGATCACATAATTGCCATGCGGTTCCTCGATAGATCGGAAATATGGATAAAATCCCTGGGCGCGCGCATCAGCACTGTCCCTGTATTCCCTGCATTTTTGAAAGAGATCTCTCGGTCCGTTAGCCATCAATTTAGTGGGCAAGATTTGCACCTACGCATGAGAAGTAAATCCTTTTTCAAGCATCCATACCACAGACGAGGTGTGTTGATGATACGGCCAAAGCCGATCCCAAGATGCACAAACATTCAGCGCCTACTGAAGTTGGTAGGTTCGACCCGGCTCGGGAACGATGACCTCGGTGCCGCCGAGTTCGCGGAAGATCGCGAGTTGAAACCAATCCAGCGCGGGACGGTCGCCATGGACGAGGATGATTTTCGAAGGCCGCAGAAGCGTGGCATAGTTTCGCATCGTCTCCCGGTTTGTATGTGCACTGAAGCTGAACTCGCGCACATCGCACTTCAGCGGAATGGCGGGGTGGTCCTTGTCGAGCATGATTTCATCCCCTGGCGAGGCCTTGCGAATGCGGGCCGAGGGTGAATCGGGATCGGAATAGCCGACGAAGAACAGATGCTGCGAGGCATCGCCGAGGATTTTACGGGCAAAAATATTCGAGAGCGTGTGCTCGGTCATCATCCCACTCGAGAGGGCATAGATCGCGCGCTTGCGGGGTTGGACATTTTGAATTTCCCGCCCCGAGAGGACATAGGGTGCCATTTCCTGCAGCAGTTGAAGCTCGGGATGATTCCGCACTGAGGTCGCCGCCATGGCATCGTAGGTGGTTGTTACTTTGACGCTCAATCCACCGATGTAGATCGGGATGTTGCCGATTTCCCCGCGCAGGCGCATTTGCCAAAGCAGGGCCAAAACCTCCTGTGTCTTGCCGAGAGCGAACACGGGAATCGTCACGGTGCCTCCATCAGCGATTGCCTGTCGCACGGCGTTGGAGAAACGCTCCTCCTCATTGGCGCGGGAAAAACCAACCGGCGTCGGCGAGTCTCCACGCGTGGTTTCCATGAGCAGGTAATCAACCCCCTCCTCCGGAAAATCGGCGCCGGTCATGATCGTCTGGTTTTCGAAATTCACATCCCCCGTATAGAAAAAGGTCTTTCCGCCATGGCGAATGAGAACACCCGCCGAGCCGAGAATGTGGCCTGCGTGGTAGAACTCGAAAGTGACTTCGTTATCGTCGTCGCAGAGGTCGCCCGCCAGGTTGCGGCGCTCGCGAAGGCGGCAACGCACCCACGCCTGCTGGCAAAAATCCACACCCCGGTGGGTGTAGAGCGGATACTCCATGAGTTTCAACTCCTCGCGCTGGCGGGTCAT
Source organism: Terrimicrobiaceae bacterium (assembly GCA_044369905.1). GTDB lineage: Bacteria > Verrucomicrobiota > Verrucomicrobiia > Chthoniobacterales > Terrimicrobiaceae > UBA967. The sequence goes on from JBILWM010000010.1 coordinate 44,478, forward strand.
GACATTCACGGAATTGTGCAGCATGGTGTCCGCTATGTTTGCCGTGCCCTCGGTCATGAAAACCGGAGACTGCGGCTGCCGACGGGTCAGGACCGGCAGAGAGCCGATGTGGTCCTGGTGCGCGTGGGTGATGATAATGGCATCGACGATACCCTCTGGAACGGTTGCCAGATGCGGCGTTGATCCCAACCCGTCGACCTTCGGATCCGCCCCCGCATCGAGAATGATGTTTTTGCCTCCGACGCGCAGCCAGTAGCAATTTGAGGAAATCCCGAGATGCCGGGTGAGATTGACGAAATCCATGTGAAGCGAAAGTGGGTGAGGAGTGGCGGTTCCTCAATGATAAAATCCGCGGAACAAAACAAAAGCAGGCGGACTTTACATCCGACCCTCGTCCGCATCGATGTAGTGGAACATCGTCTGAATATCGTCGCGATTTTCAAAGCCGCTCTCTTTTTTACGACCGGCCAGCCGTTCGCTGAGTTCATCGCTCCACCCACGCTTCACCATAAAGCTGTTCCAAATCTCGATTTGTTCCTCTGTGAGGCGCGTGCCTTTTTGGAAGCACCACTCGAGCAACTCATCATCGGTCCCACCGGCAAGCACGCGGTTTTTCAAATCGGAGTAACTCACGGCGAGAAATGTTGTGATGCGTTCGTCGAAGCCTTGGCCGAGATTGGCGTGGAGGTCGGGATGCAGCTCCCCCGAGGCCATGAGGCGGATTTTATCAATCATGCGTCCGAAGTAGACGATTCCACCGACTTGTTCCTTAGGCGAGCGCGGGTATTTCATAGAGGGCATCCTGTCAGCACGCAGGCGGTCGCGAAAGAGCGAAAAACACAGCTCCTATAAAAGTTGAAGCCCGTCGCAACGAGTGTCGCAACGGGCTTCTGTTCCCCCCAGAACGAGTTCAAATTAACGCACCGATCCGGGAGTGCAATAATTATTTTCAAATTTTTTCACGCCCTGCGCGCCCAGCGAAGTTTAGCGGATGTGGCGCGAGGATTTGCATGGCACTCCTGGGCCGAGGCCCGAATGACATCGTGAGAGATGTCCTGAAAAACACCTTCCCGAAAGAAGGATTGGAACGCCTTTTTGACACGACGATCCTCGCCAGAGTGGAAGGTGAGAATAGCAACCCGCCCACCGGGGTTGAGGCAGGATGGCAAGGCGCGCAGGAGGGCGTCCAGCGCACTGAACTCTTCATTGACGGCGATTCTCACGGCTTGAAAAACACGGCGGACCGCCTTCTCCACGAGTTCGTCGGATCGATTTTGCAGCGCACTTCGAATGGCATTGGCCAAGTCTGTCGTGGTCTCAAGGTTTTTCCCCGCGAGGGCCGAGGCAAGCGCGGCAGCATCCGGTTCATCGGCATTTTCAATCAGTGCCTCCTCGAGCGCAGTTGGGGTTGTTTTTGAGAGCCATTGAGCTGCGGATACACCACGCGAGGGGTTCATCCGCATATCCAGCGGCCCCGCAGACTTCCAAGTGAAGCCCCTTGCGGGATTATCGAGCTGCATCGAGGAAACTCCCAAGTCGGCAAGAATGACATCCGCCGCAGAAAACCCCGACGCAACGAGAGCGGCAGGGAGTCCGGCGAAATTCGATTTTCTTGCAGTGAAAACCTCGGCACCAAAACCCTCGGCACGCAGAGCGGCTTCCGTTTTAGGTAACTCGAGCGGATCGGCATCGAGTCCGAGGACATGCCCACCGGGAGCCACGCGCTCAAGAAGTCGGCGGGTGTGTCCCCCGAAGCCCAATGTGCAATCGACAGCGATCTCACCGGGGTGAGGGTCAAGGACCTCCAGAATCTCGTCCACCATGATTGGCACATGGCTGCCGGCCGGCGTCTTGCCTGAAGCGAGCACACGGGCAAGTGTTTCGGGATTCCGCGAGAGCTCCTTGTATTTTTGATCAAACCGTCGCGGGTATTTGCCCGAATAGCGTGGTCGGCGGCGGTGCGGCGTCTCGTCGATCAAAGCTCGTTGTATTTTTTATTGGAGCCCCGTGCCTTGGAGACAGCATACCGCTCCTCGTTCCGCGCCAGCTTGGCACGCATCGCGGCAGCAAGGTCGACTTCGCAATTAGCCGCCATCTCAAAAAGCAAAATCGCCACATCAGCCATCTCGGATTCAATCTCCGCCCGGCGCGTCGAGACCCTCTCAAGCGATTGCTCCGCATCCTGCCAGACGAAGTGCTGCAAAAGCTCGCCAGCCTCTGCAGCAATAGCCACTGCCATTTCCTTCGGGTTGTGAAATTGGGCCCAGTCCCGTGCATCGCGGAAAGCGCAAATCTCCGCAGTGAGTTCCTTGATACTGTCGCTCATGCCCGCATGTTATCTACGGAAATGTGGAAATCGGCAACCGCGCCAGTTGAAAAAATCGGGCCGGAGAGATTTGAACTCTCGACCTCTTGAACCCCATTCAAGCGCTCTACCAAGCTGAGCCACGGCCCGATTTGAAGGAAGGCAATCTGATCCGCCGCGTGGGGCTTTTCAAGAAAGAATATCAACCCGGCGGCCGGGGCTTGATACAGCGGCGGGGCAGGAGTTATGCCATTCGGATGTTCCTGCGCGCGCTGAGAGCCCGTTTGCCTGAAATCGCCATCATTGCCGTGGCGATCTTCTTTCGCTGCTGGCTGATTGAAATCAAGCCGCCGCATTTTGATGAAGGCATCAATGGATGGTTTGCAGATCAGATGACGGCGAACGGCTACTACCGCTACGATCCGACGAACTACCACGGTCCACTGCATTTTTATGCCGTGTTCCTTTCGCAGACGCTCTTTGGCCGGGAGGTCTGGGCGCTGCGACTGCCGGCGTTGATTGCGAGCATTCTGGCGGTGTGGGCGATGCTGCGTTTCCGGGAGTTTTTTGGTCTGGGCGTCTCGCGCCTTGCGGCTTTGGTGATGGCAGTCTCGCCGGCCTTTGTTTTTTACGGGCGCTATTCGATTCACGAATCATGGCAGGTTCTTTTTTCGATCCTGCTCCTCCACGGCGTGCTGGGCCTCTGGCAAACGGGAACGCGTCGGCATCTGTTCACCGTGGCTACAGGCGTGGCGGGAATGATTCTCACCAAGGAGACCTATGTCCTGCACATCGGCTGCATGGCGATCGCTGCTGCCACGCTTTGGATTTATCAAATGTTGGTTCCTTCACGCCCGATGTGGCCGGTGGCGCGCCAGCAATGGACGCGCGACGACGCGGTGCTTGCCGGCGGGGTGGCCGCACTGGTGATTGTCTTTTTTTATTCCGGCACCTTCCGGGACTTCCGCCAACTGAGCGGGCTCTATGAGACCTTCCGCGCGTGGGTTTCGACCGGGATCGAGTCCGGCGGGCATGAAAAGACTGCCTATGATCTCGCGGGGCCGCTGAATTGGTATTGGGTGTATCTGATGGCCCGCTACGAGTGGCCCGCACTGGCGGGGTTGCTCGCCTGCCTGCGGTATGTGTGGCCCTCGGATGCCCGCTACCGCTACACCGCGATCATGGCGGGAGGTGTGCTGCTCGCGTATTCAATTATCCCCTACAAAACTCCTTGGTGCGTGGTTTCGATGCTTTGGCCGTTTTATCTCACGCTTGGTGGAGTCTTGCGCGAGTGGGCGGGCCGAGTGGCGCGAGATCGTGTGTGGCTCGTTGCCGCGCCGCTGCTGGCCGCATCGCTCTACATGACGATCCAGCTGAATTTTTTCCGCTTCACGGATGACAGCGAGCCCTATGTCTATGTGCAAACCTACAAGGATATCGAGCGCCTCACCGAGCCTGTGTTGAAGCTGGCGAAGAGCGAACCCGATGGATTTCAACTCGAGGGGGTCATCATGCTCGACAGCTACTATCCCCTGCCCTGGATTTTTGGGGACTTCACTCGGGTTGGGTATTTTAAAAAGGATTCCCCGCCGGCGAGATGGGATGCGGATTTTGTGGTCATCGAAGCGGCCCATGCGGCGCAAGCGGAAGAGAAATTCACAGACTCCTACTACAAATTCCCCTTCCGGCTCCGTAGCGGCCAGGAGGAGTGCGTGGCCTACCTCTCGGCACGGAAGTTCAAGGATCTCCTCGGCGGAGAACCAGACTTTACCCCATCACCAGGAGCCGGGCGGTGAGTGGCGACAGGATCGCGGCGGGAATCATCAGCGCCGCTGGAGCGAGTGTGGTTAGCGGCATCTGTCTCGCGTTTGCCTTCAAGGGTCTGAATTCCCACCTGGCCTTGACGGCATTGATGATCGGCCTTGCAGGAGGAATCTGGGTCTTTTGTAAAACCCGCCAAAAAGAGGCGCCTCGCGCAAGCGCATGGGATGTTTTGCTGTTCGCCCTCTTCGCCATCGCCTCGCTGCGGGCATTTTTGTGGCTGATTTATCCTGTGGGTGACGAGTGGCGGATTCTCTCGCCTTACAATCTCGGGGATATCTCGCTGCACTTGCAATTCATCCGCTACTTGGCGGGAGGCGTCGATTTCTGGCCGGCGAGTCCGATTCTCACCGGCGTGCCATTGAGCTATCCGCTGGGCACGGATTTGTGGAACAGCCTGCTGCTCCTCGTCGGCGTGCCGGTGGAACGGGGGCTTGTTTGGACGGGGCTCGCGGGCGCGGGCCTGACCGCTTGGGCGCTCTGGCGCTGGGGCGGAGCGTTTGGGATGGCGGCTTTGCTTTTTAATGGCGGACTCGCAGGATTTGCGATTCTTCATACCGGTGAACTCCGGGACTTCCAATCCGACCTGGCTTGGAAAAATTTTTTCCTGACGATGCTGGTGACGCAACGCGGACTGCTCTACGCGCTGCCTTGTGGACTCCTGCTCCTGCGCGCATGGAGGGATGACTTTTTTCGCGAGGGATCGGGCCTACCCCGGAGCGTGCAATTTTTTCTGTATGCCACGATGCCTTTTTTCAGCGTCCATGCGTTCCTCTTCCTGAGCTTCGCGCTGGCGGCGATTTTTGTTTTCACACGCCAGGGACGCCTTCGCTTGATTCTGTTTGTGGCGCTCGCCGTCATCCCGGCAACAACAGCTGTGTGGCTGGTGAGCGGAGGCTTTTCCGCAGCGTCCGGGCTGCGCTGGCTGCCAGGCTGGATGCAGGGGGACGGGGGATGGAAATTCTGGGCTATGAATTTCGGGATCAGCCTTCCCCTGCTCTTGTGGCTTTTTGCGAAATGCGCGCTGCGCGGCGATCCGGAGTCGCGTGCGTTCGTCATGTTGTCACTCGCTGTTTTTCTCCTTTGCTTCCTAGTGTCGTTCGCGCCTTGGGAATGGGACAACACGAAACTCCTCATCTGGGCATGGCTTGTTGCCGCGCCCTTTCTATGGTCCCGCGTTGTCGAGCCTCTTGCCCCGATCCTGCGCGGCTCCATTTGTGTGGCGCTCTTCTTCTCCGGAGCGGTCTCGCTCATGGCGGGCCTCGATGGACGGCACGGCTATGAACTGGCGAAACGGTCAGAGCTCGCGGCTGCGAGCAAAGCTCTGCAGAATGTTCCGGCAGGAACGCGCATTGCGGTGGATCCTCAATACAACCACCCGGTGATCCTCCTGGGTTATCCCGTGGTCTGCGGATATGACGGCCACCTTTGGAGCCATGGGCTGCGTTATCAGGAGCCGCTCGCCAAGCTACGCGCCGTGCTCCGTCAGGAAGCAGGCTGGAGGGAAACGGCGAAGGAACTCGGCGCAGAGTGGATTTATTTTCGTGGACAAACTCCAGTGCTCGAGAGCGTGGAGGAAAGCCGCAAAGGCGACTAGGACGGAATCGAACGCCAGAGCATGAAAATGATCGTGGCGAGGATCAGGCAAAGGCCGAGAAATTTGATGCGGGCGCTGTTGAATTCGCGGGCGGGAAGTTTCTTGAGTTTGCGAGCCGGTTGGTAACTGCTGCGACCGGCACGGGCACCGCCGAGTGAGATCGCTGGAGCGGCCATGGCAGCGCGCATTTTGATCATCTCGCGGTTGCGTGCCTTGTTTTCCTCGATTTTCTTGGGATACGCTTGGAGCTCTTTTTCCAACTGCTCCATGCGGCGCTTGGTGACTTCCTGCTCCTTTGAGAGACGTTGCTCCTCGGCCGTGAGTTTTGTTGAGGTATTGGACTTTCTGAGTCGCATGGATTACTTCGCGGTAGTGGCTGACCAGATGTAAACAAGAAGGAAAACAACAGCGATGATCTGGATCGGGAGAGTGAAAGCAAATCCGCTGCGCAACCAGTAGCCAAAAGAGCGATCCTCCTCCACCGGATAATCGCCTTCCATCATAGATGCGGGAGTGATCTCGGACGATGTGTCGACCGAAAGCTTGGCCTGGGACTTGATGTATTCGGCACGGGCGTCCTCGACGGAGCTGAGCGCCTTACTCAACTCGCGGGGCAAATCCTGCGGGCTCCACGAGCGGGCGTTGATGTCCTCGAGTTGGCGCAGGTGCTGGCTGAACGAGGCGTAGATGGCGTGCATCTGCTCAACGCGTTTTTGCGATTCTTCGGTCTCGCGCTGCACGACCACCAAAGCGCGTGTGAGTTTGTCGAGCATGTCGGAACGCCCCTGTTCCAGGCTGTCCTGCCTTCTCTTGAGTTCTTCGAGACGGGCCTTTTCGCGTTCGATTTCCTCCTGTTTCTGCTTGAGGCTCTCGAGTTCGGCCCTGACCTGCTGGACTTTGTCGCCGAGTTCACCGTCCTCTTCATTTGTCAGATTAAGATACGGGCTTTGATCTTTTGAGGAGTAATCAGCAGGCATACGAGTGCGACGAGCAATAGCCTGTCATTGGAGGAAACTCCAGATTTTTTACTGCGGTTTTTTTTCGCCGCCCGGGGCAAAAATGCGGAGCCATCCGCCAGATTCACGCAAAAATCCCAGAGTAAAATGCGAGGCACTGTCACCTCCGTCATGGGCGCGAAGGGATCGCTTCAAATGCTCCTCACTCCAAGCTCCACTCCTCACCTTACCGGAGCTGCCAACAACCTGCTCGGGAGGCATCGTTAACTTGGCGTATGCCGCATCACCCATGCGGGCGGCTTCAAGAGTCTTCGGATTGTAGAGACAAATCCACCAGGCCCCGTAGGCATCCGGCGCGGAGGCAGGTGTGATGCGGATCCGGAAGTCGCCCGCACTTTTTTCCCCGCCAGTGAAGGGAATCGAATAAATGGCTCCGACCTCCGACCTCGAAGACAAAAATCCCGCCATGAAACTGCGAATGGTGCGCCGCATTTTATCGTTCGATGCAAGCTTCCCATAAACTCCAAACTCGATGGCCGCTGGGTCATCGGGATTCCCGTAAACATTCATCTCGATGTAGTCGTTGATGCGAAACGAGAGGTAGGGAACATTTTTCAAGTAGCCGTTATCGATGTGCGTCGCGGGAATTTGCCTGAGGCTCTTGATGGCATCGTTGTTGCGGATGTCATTGACCATGACGCGCCACGAAGGCAGGTCGCCTTTTTGTTCAGCCTCGACGAACTCCATGCCCACATCGACCCCGTCGAAAATGCGAACGATCCCAGACTTGGGAAATTCGGAAATGCCATACCGCTGCTGCAAAAAAACCGCGTCGGCCATGTTTTTAACAATCACTCCGCGCTGCCTGGATCCATCCTTGAGCAAAATGGAATCCGGTTCCGCATAGCCTTCGTTCTGCCCGTGCAAAAAGACCGGTGTCAGGCAGAGCAGGAAAATCGCACTCCATTTCAAAGTTGATGACAGCATGGCCGCGAACTATAAGCCTGCGCCAATGACACTCAATACGAATCGCGCCTTGCTTGCGCTCCTCCCCTGTCTGGCGCTCGCGGGTTGTGTGATGCCTCCGAAGCCCTACAAAAAACCCGCCGCCTCCGTCGAATCCACTGCATTAAAAACGGGCAAGTTCTGGTGGGGAACCTCCACAGCAAGCTTCCAAAATGAAGACCGGGGCGAATCACCCGACTCGCCAAACTATTTCAAGACGGACTGGGACCTCTTCGCCGAGGAGGGAAATATCCCCCCGCGCGGCGAGGACGCCACATTCTCCTGGTCGCGTTTTGACAAGGATCTCGCCGCACTGAAAAAACTTGGAGTGAACCACTATCGCTTCGGCATCGAGTGGGGACGCGTGGAGCCGCAGCCAGGGGTCTTCAATGAAGAGGCGATTCGCCAATACGCTGAAATGGCCCGCAAACTCAAAGCCGCAGGCATCGAGCCGGTCGTCACCCTCTGGCATTTCACCTTCCCCGATTGGCTCTACGACTCGAAGAAAAAATCCCAATCCGGCTTTCTCCATCCCGATGTGGAGTCCCGCTGGAAGGAATATGTGACCCGCATGGTGCAGGCGCTCTCGCCGAGTGTGAAGGTGTGGGTTCCGCAGAACGAGCCGAACGGGGCGCTTTACATTGGTTATTTCGGTGGCCACTGGCCTCCCGGGTTGCTCGTCACTCCCGGTGCCCTCAAAAAGGCCACGACCGTCTCGGTGGAGATGTTCCGCGAGGCCGCAGGCATCATCAAAAAACAAAACCCGAAAGCCCTCGTCATGGGCATTTACTCGCTTCCGAATTGGACGAGCGCATTCGGCCAGGATCCGACCTTTGCCGTCTACAACATGATGCAGCACCAGAATTACGACCACCTCGACCGAGTGGCCGACACCATGGATTTGGTCGGCGTGAACTACTACTACTCGCAAGTCGCTTCCGCCCGTAGATTCATCTTGCGGCCCAAAGGCGAGCAAAGCTCCCACTACACCCAGAACGGCTGGCTCATCGATCCAGAGGGCCTCCACGCCGTGCTCATGACCGTTTCCAAACGCTACGGCAAACCAATCGTCATCTCGGAAAATGGCATCGGCACCCAGAGCGAGCAGAAAAAAATCCGCTACTTCCGCGAGCATGTGAACCAGATGCGCCGCGCGATGGAGGACGGAGTCGACATACGCGGTTACTTCCCTTGGACGCTCACAGACAACTACGAGTGGGCCGAGGGCTATGCCGCGAATTTCGGTCTCACCAGTTTCAATAAAAAAGAGATGAAGCTCGAACTGGAACCCGCCGGAAGGTGGTTCCGAAACTTCATCCAAGCCAATCCCGAACCCTGATCCCGCACATGCCCACCCTTCTCGAATGCCAACTCCCAGGAATCCCAAAACTGCGCAGCGGCAAGGTGCGCGAAGTTTTTGACCTCGGCGAAAACCTTCTCGTCGTCGCCACAGACCGCATCTCCGCCTTCGACTGCATCCTGCCGACCGGCATTCCGCGCAAGGGCGAGGTGCTCACGCAGATGACCCTCTTCTGGTATGGCGTGCTGGACTTCGTGCCGAACCATTTCATCACAGCCCGCTTCGAGGCCTATCCCGAGATTTTGCAACCCTTCGAAGAGCAACTGCGCGGGCGGTCCATGATTGTTAAAAAAGCGAGCCCGTTGCCGGTGGAATGCGTCGCGCGCGGCTACATCTCCGGCTCGGCTTGGAAAGAATACACCGCGACCGGCAAAGCCTGCGGCTTCGACCTTCCCGTCGGCCTCCTGCAGTCCTCGCGCCTACCGGAAACCCTCTTCACACCCGCCACCAAAGCCGAGACCGGGCATGATGAAAACATCACCTGGAACCAATGCCGCTCGGTCCTCGGCGACGAACTCGCCCTCCAAGTGCGGCGCCACACCATCGAACTCTACGAGCACGGCTGCGCCCATGCTGCCAAGGCAGGACTTCTCATCGCCGACACAAAATTCGAATTCGGCATGGCAAGTGGTCAGCTCATCCTCATCGACGAATGCCTCACGCCCGACTCCTCCCGCTTCTGGCCTGCGGATGCCTGGAAACCCGGCACCAATCCGCCCAGCTACGACAAGCAATTCGTTCGGGATTACCTCGAAACCCTTGATTGGGACAAAACACCTCCCGCCCCTCCCCTGCCGGAGGATGTTGTTCGCAAGACTTCCGAAAAATACATCGAAGCCTACGAAAAGCTCAGCGGCCTCAAACTGCCAGCGGCCTGAGCCGCAGTTTTCATGGAAGTCCTCAAAACGCTCGCCGTCGCCCTGAGCTTGGGAACGCTGGCGGGTGTGAATCTTTACCTCACCGTGCTGGTGACGGGACTCGCCCTTCATTTTGACTGGGTCACGCTCCCCTCGCCGCTCGCCGGGTTGGAAGTGTTGGGACATCCAACGATCCTCTGCATCGCAGGGGCGCTCTATGCCATCGAATTCTGCGCCGACAAGATTCCTTGGGTCGATACGGCGTGGGATGCCATACACACGCTCATCCGTCCCATTGGTGCGGCCGCACTGGCTGTCACCGCGATGGGAGACGCGCACCCCGCATTTGAAGTCGTGGCAGGCCTGCTCGCCGGTGGCATGGCCTTCTCCTCCCACACTGCGAAAGCGGGAACCCGCCTGGCCGCGAACACCTCGCCCGAGCCATTCACAAATATCGCCCTCAGCCTTGTGGAGGACGGACTCGTTCTCGGAGGCCTGGGTTTGCTGGCTTGGAGTCCGCTTGTCGCCTTGGTCTTGGCGGTCATCATCTGCGCAACGATTCTCATTTTTTTACCAAGACTCCTCCGGAATATTTTTCAAAGCCTGCGGGTGCTTCTCAAAAAAGTGCGCTCCCATTTCGGGTGAAAACGGCAGTTTGCCAGAGGAGGTCCGCGATGTAGTTTGAAGCCCTATGAAAAAAGCCCTTCTCATCCTCCTTGCAGCCACAGCGTGGGTCCACGCCGAAGCGGAAATCGGAAAACCCGCTCCCTCATTCACGCTCCCGACCTGTGAATCCAAGTCCGTGTCCCTCTCCGACTTCAAAGGCAAAGTCGTCGTCCTCGAGTGGACCAACTATGCATGTCCATTCGTCGTGAAGCACTACGGTTCGGGCAACATGCAAAAACTCCAAGCGGATGCCGCTGCGAAAGGCGTCGTGTGGCTTTCGATCTGCTCGTCCGCACTGGGAAAGCAAGGCCACGCCGCACCTGCCGATGCCCTCAAAGCCTGCACGGAAAGAAACTCCGCCGCCACCGCCTACCTCATCGACGAGTCGGGCGCGACCGGCCGCGCCTATGGTGCGAAGCGCACACCCGAGATGTATGTCATCAATGCCGATGGCATCCTCGTTTACCAAGGGGCGATTGATGACAAAAAATCCGCCGACCCCGGGGACATCGCCAAAGCAAAGAACTTTGTCGCCGCAGCCATCGATGAAACTCTTGCAGGCAAACCCGTCAGCACACCCAAAACCGAAGCCTACGGCTGCTCGATCAAATACGGCAACTGAGCCGGGCCGCCGGACTAGCGGGTTTTTATGAATTCCCAAACCATGCCGCGCTGGATTTTGTTGGCCTTTTTTTCCTGTCTGGCTGCTGGTTTTTCCGCTCCCGAAGCGGATATCCAGCAAAGCACCAAAGGAAACGCCACCACAGTTTCGCCAACTCCGACGCCGCCACCGACTCCCGACGAAGAGGAGGAACAGGAAATCCGCAGGAATCATCAGTTTCTCGGCCAACCCGCGAGACCAATTGCTCCCGCCCAAACGAGAATGTTCTTTGGCCAAGAAGTTCCCGTAGCCACACAATACGCCGCACCACGCATCACTACACAGGCTGATGGCGGCTATGTCATCCAACCAGCCACTCCAACCGCGGGCGCATCTCCGATAGTTGCAAAAAATCAGTTCCACAGGAACTCCAGGGTGTCGTTTTTGAGCGCGACGTCGATGGCGAGCATGTGAGCCAGACCACGAGGAGACCAAAACTGGCCGCGACGTT
>JBILWM010000011.1:0-54272 GCA_044369905.1 Terrimicrobiaceae bacterium
GGTAACCCCGCTAACCTCACGCGACCCCATGGCCTTTGCAGGCACTGTGATTGGGGCGCTACGCCGTTTTTTACCCGATTTCCTGCGGGTGCATCCCGTGGGGGATCGGGCACGGCGGCGCGCCGTCTGGGCGCTCACCCATTGTCGCACGGCGACGATGGGTGGGCATGTCCACGCCTGCGAAAAATGTGGGACTACCCACTTTGCGTTTCATTCCTGCAACCATCGCTCTTGTCCGCAGTGTGGCAAACAGGATACCGCGGACTGGGTCGAGCGCGAACTCGCCAAGCGCATTGGCGCTCCCTACTTCATGGTCACCTTCACTTTGCCTCAGGAGCTTCGGGCTCTGTTTTTCACTCCAGCAGCCAAGGTGATCCACGAGGTCTTTTTTGCGGCAGCCTCCGAGGCGCTTTCCGCCACCCTTGCCAATCCACGCTGGCTGGGCGCCCGGCGCAATGGGTTTACCATGATCCTGCACACATGGAACCAGCGCCTTCATTTTCATCCTCACATTCATTGCATCGTTCCGGGAGCGGGGTTCGATCGTGAGGGTCGCGTGGTGCGAGTCAAAAGCCCTGGGTTCCTTGTGCCCCAGCCCGTGCTCCGTGCGACATTCCGGCATCTCTTTGAGCAAAAGCTCCATGCTCTGCGCCAACGCCCGGAACAGGCCGCCCTTCCCGGCGTAGAACCCTCTGTCTGGAAAAAAGATTGGGGCGTGCATCTCCAACCCTTTGGCGACGGCCAACGCATCATCCAGAATTTGGGCACCTATGTTTGCCGGACGGCCATCTCCGACGCCCGCATCCTGGCTGTCAGCGAAACGACGGTCACCTTTTCTTGGAAAAACCGAGCCCATGGCAACGCCAAGCGAACCGAAACCCTTTCGGGCGTCGAGTTTGTTTCCCGCTACCTGCGCCATGTCCTGCCCATCGGCCTGCGCGCCATCCGCCGCTACGGCTACTGCCATCCCGCAGCCAAACTCCAACGCGAACGCCTCGCCTTCCACACCGGCATCCCGCTCAACCTTGACGCCGAAGAACCTCCCGCCCCCAAACCCGCCCCCGTCTGTCACTGCTGCAAACAGGAAATGGCACCCCTCGAGCGAATCCTCGCCCGCTGGAAAATGGGACGCGACCCGCCCCAGAATATTCCATGCCCGACATAACGATTCACTTCAGGCAGTTCCGCAACAGGCGGCTTATTCCAAAATCACGGATCAAGCCCCGCAGTTCCGTAGGCAAAAATCTCCAAAAGCCCACCGCAGACAAGAAATGGCCAGCGCTGAACCGGCCTTGGAGGCTAAAAATACCTGGCCTTCGTCCTTCCAGAGCGCCCGACGAGGCAACTTTCCAAGCCCAACCGGCTTGCCCTCCACTCCCCAGAGTCCCGTTTCAAACATAAACCGCATACGCCCCGCCTCCCCCTTACAAACCGGGCTTGTTCAACCATGGGTGCAGTCGGAGGGCTCGTGCCTCGCCTCCGCTACACCCTTAAACGTTCGGCTCTGTCGGTTTTTGATTTTTAAGGAAAATCAGGACAAGCTTCGAGGTGTCCCCACGTCGAATTTTGCATACTTAGGTAGGCTCAATGAACCTATCAACGGCAGGAATAGCTCGAACAGTGTATCTCGTCCCCAGGTTGAAGTTCGCCCCTCCCACTGGCCGATCCAACCGAAGCGCAGGGATTCCTTGGTTACAGCGGTTGCGCGCGGAAACCGCTCGGCCGCGAATTCTGTCAATGCGGATTCCGGGTCCGGCCGGTTGCTCAGGTGCCTCGCGAGCACCGCAGCGTCCTCGATGGCCAAGCACCCGCCCTGACCGAAATTGGGTGTCATGGGATGGGCCGCATCCCCAATGAGTCCCAAACGACCGGAGGCCCAACGCCGCATCGGCGGGCGGTCGACGATGTCATTGCGGAGCACGGCCGTCGCAGGTGTGGCAGCTATCAGCGCTGAGACCGGGTCAGCCCATCCATTGAAAGCAGCAGTGACGGCGGCTCGCTCGTCGTCGGCGCGCGTGCCAGCTGGCTCATTCTTTGTTGCCCACCAATAAACCTGATCACCTTGCAGGGTCGTAATGCCGAATCTCCGCCCGCGGCCCCACCACTCCCCAAGATAACCCGCAGCGACAGCGGGAGGGCGACTACAAACGCCTCGCCAACAGGTGTAACCGGCGTAACGGGGTTCTGTGAGCCCAAAAAGCTCTGTGTGTATGGCTGAACGAATTCCGTCGGCACCAATTACGAGATCGGCCTCGTCGGAGTGTCCATTCTTGAAACTAACGACAGCCCGAGAGCCATGAGTTTGGGCTCCGACACACTCAAACCCATAGCGGGCCGTGTCTGAGGGTAGGCAGCTAGATAAAGCGGCAACCAATTTAGCGCGGTGGATCATCGCCAGAAACGGAGCCGTTTCGAGCTGCCGCTCGAAAGATTCGGTCAGGAACGAAGCAGCGAATTTGTGACCGTTACGGGTCCTGAATTCTGAGCAGTTCACAGGTAAGGATGCAGCCCTGACAGCGGCCCCGGCCCCGATGTAGTCGAGTGCTCGGAAAGCGTTGGCCCAGAGGCTGATTCCAGCGCCAACCTCAGTTAGTTTGGAGGCGCGCTCATAGACCGTCGCATCTATACCGACGCGTCGAAGGGCGATGGCGGCCGCAAGTCCTGCTATTCCGGAGCCTATGATAATCACACGCATCTTATTCGCCCCTTCGATCTAAAGCTGAAGCTGAGCCAATTCCTTGCCTGTTTGACGCAACCCGTCGAATTATAGTGTTCATATTTTGTATGCCGAACGTTGTTTGGTCACACAAATTTCTTGTTTATCAGTCAAGTTGCGAAAAAAGTGGACACTTAGCTTTTTGCTTATGTGGGTAGCTTGATGATATCAAGATATTTTGATATGGTGAAGCTTATGAAGGTGGCTGGAGGGCGAGTGATCAGGATCCGCAGCCGCCGTGGTCACAACCGCAGGAGTGGCTGGAGGCGGCGGGGGCGGGTTCGAATTCCTCCGCTGAGTCGATGCGGATGGTTTCGATGGTGATTTGTTGTAGGGAGAGTTGGTCTTTGGCTTGGTTGAGGAAGCCGAGCGTGAGGGGGTCGGGTTGGTGGCGGGTGCGGAGTTGGACTTCGACAGGCTTGCCGACGAATTGGGGGAATGCCTCGGCCATTTCGCCGTCGAGGATGAAGGAGGCGTAGGCGTTGAGTTTTTCCTGAAGCTGGAGGATGTGCGCTTCGTCGCCGGTCCAGGGGCGCGTCTCATACATGGCCAAGACGAGGGTATCGCGGCGTTTGTCGTGGGCGAAGGCGTCGAGGACGGCTGGGTGCTCAAGGCCCATTGGACGGCGGGGAGTAGTGGTGGTGGTGCTCATTTTGGGAAGTTTTAAGAATTAAGAATCGTAGCGGAGCGGAGAAAGACTGCCGGAGGCAGCCCGAAGGGTGAAATGAAATTTCATCAATAAAGTTTTAAGCAACCCTCAGGCGCTGCGTGCTTCGAGGGAAAATAACCACGGAGGACACGGAGAGCACGGAGTAGTGAAAGGGGTCAGGCATAAATTATTGACATTTGTTTTAAATTTTGCGACATGAAGGCGGATTTAGCGGCTTCAAGCCTTCATCGTCCGATATCTGCGGATCAACGAATTCGTGCTGCTGTCGTGTTTGAGGTCAGGCTCCCCTGTGGATTCGAGTTCGGGGATGATGCGTTGGGCGAGGACTTTGCCGAGTTCGACGCCCCATTGGTCGAAGGAGTTGATGTCCCAGAGGACGCCTTGGGTGAAGACGCTCATTTCGTAAAGGGAGACGAGGCTGCCGAGGATGGCGGGGGTGAGTTTTTCGGCGAGGATGACATTGGACGGGCGGTTGCCGTCGAAGACGCGGTGCGGGGCGAGTGCGGCGGGGGTGCCTTCGGCTTCGACTTCGGCGAGGGTTTTTCCGAAGGCGAGGGCTTGGGTTTGCGCGAAGACATTGGACATGAGGATGTCGTGATGGCGGCCGAGCGGGTTGAGGGACTTGGCGAAGGCGATGAAGTCGCAGGGGATGAGGCGGGTGCCTTGGTGGATGAGCTGGTAGAAGCTGTGCTGGCCGTTAGTGCCGGGTTCGCCCCAGTAGATCGGACCCGTGTCGGCATCCACATGGTTGCCATCGAGTTTCACATGCTTGCCGTTGCTCTCCATGGTGAGTTGCTGGAGGTAGGCGGGGAAGCGTTTCAGGTATTGGTCGTAGGGCAGGACGGCGACGGTTTGTGCGCCGTAGAAGTCGTTATACCACAGGGCCAAGAGGCCGTGGAGGACGGGGATGTTTTGCTCGAAGGGCGCGGTGCGGAAGTGCTCGTCCATCGCATGAAATCCGGCGAGCATTTCGCGGAAGTTGTCCGGGCCGAGGGCGATCATGTTGGAGAGGCCGATGGCGGAATCCATCGAATAGCGACCCCCTACCCAATCCCAGAAGCCGAACATGTTGGCGGTGTCGATGCCGAACTCGGAGACTTTCTCGGCATTTGTGGAAACGGCGACGAAGTGCTTGGCGACGGCGGCTTTGTCACCCCCCAGACCAGCGAGCGACCACTCGCGGGCCGAGGCGGCATTGGTCATGGTCTCCAGCGTGGTAAATGTTTTAGAGGAAATGATAAAGAGCGTCTCGGCGGGGTCGAGGTCGTGTGTGGCCTCGGCGAAGTCGGTGCCGTCCACATTGGAGACGAAGCGGAAAGTGAGCGAGCGGTCGGTGTAGTGGCGCAGGGCCTCATAGGCCATCACAGGACCGAGGTCGGAGCCGCCGATGCCGATATTGACGATGTTTTTGATGCGCTTGCCGGTGTGGCCTTTCCACTCGCCGGAGCGGACGCGATTGGAAAATTCGGACATCCGGTCGAGAACGGCATGAACCTCTGGAACAACATCAACGCCATCGACTTTAATCGACGCCGTGCGGGGAGCGCGGAGGGCGGTGTGAAGGACGGCGCGGTTCTCTGTGATGTTGATCTTGTCACCACGGAACATGGCGTCAATCTTGCCGCGCAGACCGGCGGCGTTCGCGAGATCGATCAAGCAAGCGACTGTCTCGCTGGTGATCAGGTTTTTAGAATAATCCAAGAAAAGCCCGGCGGCTTCGAGTTGAAACTTCTCGGCGCGGGCCGGATCGGAAGCGAAAAGCTCGCGGAGGTGAGGAAGGGATTCGGATTGGATGGAGAGGGTTTCCCAAGCGGGGTGTGAGGTGAGCATAAGAGTTTTAAGTTTTAAGGGTTAAGTTTTAAGTTGGTGGGAGTTTGGGAGTCGTTGACCGAAGGGGGATTGAGTTTTCGGTTTTCGGTTTTCAGAGTTCAGTTTTCAGTATTGGTAGTTTGGGCGTCGGGGAGAGCAGGAGGTTTTCGGTTTTTGATTTAATCTTTAGCGGACTTCGATGAGGAGTTCGCCGAGTTGGAGGTTGTGTTCTATGGCTTCGATCCGGGGGAGAATCCAATCCAGAAGAGCGCGGCGGGAGGAGTTGCCGACTCGCAACCAGATAATTGGAGGCGAGACTTTTGCGACACCAGCACGAAGGGCGAAGTCTTCATCTTTTGTAACAATGATGCAGCCATGGCTAAGGGCATGGTTCCAAATTTCGTTGTCTGTCTTATCGCGTAATCCCACATCCTGAACATGGCTAGCTTCATGACCGCGGGCGCGGAGGAATTCAGCAAGAGCCGGTGGGAGTTGTGCATCGATAATCCAGCGCACACGAGGTATTTCTTAAGCAGCGACTGATGTTGGTCCGAGAATCGAATGGTCGTTCTGGGCAGCAGCATATTGCAGGCAGGCGTCGATGTCTTGTGGTTCAAGATAGGGAAAATCTTTCAGGATTTCGGACTCGGGAACACGGGATGCCAACATTTCCAAAATATCCTTCACGCGAATTCTCATGCCTCGGATGCACGGACGACCGCCACACTTGCCTGGTTCGATGGTGATGCGATCGAGAAGTTCGGATTTCATAGGTGTAGATTTGATTATCGATTCAAAGGTCAGCGAAAAAATCTCAATTTCAACTTTTACTTGTCCTAAACTGTGACCTCATCGCTATCAAGATTGACTTGTTTATTTAAAATCAATAAATAAAACCTTGTTTTTACACATTAGATTTGCCTCTTTATCCCCTCCTCCGTGCTCTCTGTGTCCTCTGTGGTCAATCCTTCTTTTCGAGGTGGCCGCCGAATTGGAATCTCATTGCGGAGAGTAGTTTGTCTTGGAAGTCGGCGTCGCCACGGGAGCTGAAGCGTTCGTAGAGGGCGGTGGTGAGGACGGGGACGGGGACGCCTTCGTCGATGGCGGCTTTGATGGTCCAGCGTCCCTCGCCGGAGTCGCTGACTCGGCCGGCGAAGTTGGTGAGGGTGGGGTCTTTGACGAGGGAGTTTGCGGTGAGATCGAGGAGCCAGCTGGCTACGACGCTGCCACGGCGCCAGACTTCGGAGATGTCGGTGAGGTTGAAGTCGTATTGGTATTGCTCGGGGTCGCGGAGTGGGGTGGTTTCGGCATCAATCGTTTGGCTTTTGGTGCCGATGTTGGCATTTTTAAGGACATTCATGCCTTCGGCGTAGGCGGCCATGATGCCGTATTCGATGCCGTTGTGAACCATTTTGACGAAATGTCCGGCGCCGTTGGCTCCGCAGTGGAGGTAACCGAGTTCCGCGGTGCCTTGGTTTTCGGGGCGTCCCAAGGTGCGGGGAATGTCGCCGATGCCAGGCGCGAGGGTGCGGAAGATCGGGTCGAGGCGCTGGACGATTTCGTTTTCGCCGCCGATCATCATGCAGTAACCGCGCTCCAGACCCCAAACGCCACCGCTGGTTCCGACATCCACATAATGGATTCCCTTGGGCGCGATGTGCTTGGCGCGGCGGATATCGTCGATGTAGTAGGAATTGCCGCCGTCGATGATGGTGTCGCCTTTTTCCAGAAGCGGGAGGAGTTCCTCGATGGTGGAGTCCACCGCAGCCGCTGGCACCATGAGCCAGATGGCGCGAGGGGCTTCGAGCTTGGAGACCAAGTCAGCAAGAGAGGTCGCACCGGTCGCGCCTTCTTTGACGAGGGAATCGATGGCAGCTTGGGAGCGGTCGAAGACAGTGGCTTTGTGGCCGTTGCGAAGGAGTCGGAGGACCATATTGGCCCCCATGCGGCCGAGGCCGATCATACCGAGTTGGGACATAGGGTTTTGGAGTATTAAGGTTTAAGTATTAAGTTTTAAGTGGATGGTGTTTTGGGAGTCGTTGGGAATCGGAAGCGGTTGGTGGGGATTAACCACGGAGGACACAGAGAGCACGGAGGAGGAGAGGTGGCATTGAATTGGGAAGCCAGATGGTTTTAGGAGAGGTCTTTGTAGTGATCTGATTTTTATTAATCTTGCGGTTAGTTTTAAAATTTAAAAAGTAGTATTTTAAACCTGTTTTTTACACATTGTTTTCCTCCGTGTTCTCCGTGTTCTCCGTGGTTAATTATTCGGTTTGCGTGGCAAGGTGGTGTCGCGGGCGGGCGGGATGCCTTCGGGGCGAAGCGAGATCATGTATTGGGCGAGGGCTTCGACTTCGCTGGGCGAGAGGTTTTGGCCGTAGGCGGGCATGTTTCCCCCACCCTGCACGACTTGGCGAACGAGTTGGGGTTTGGTGAGGCGCAAGCCGACTTCACTGAGGCTGGGGCCGCGCTCACCGCCGAGACCGTCGATGGCGTGGCAGTTGCGGCATTGTTTGTATTGGAGGGTGACGGCGCCTTGGAGTTCGAGGGGCGTGCGGTTGAGGATTTTGGCGTCGGGTGTGGTTTCGGCGGACCAACCATCCATCACTGGCGACCATGGGGATGTGACGCCAAGGTAGGTGAGCATTCCAAGGGAAATCCAGACGAGGATCGTGACGATGACGGCCACGGGGCGGCGGCGCCAGCTTTTCTCACCAGTGCCGTTGACAAATGGGAGGGCGACAAGGACAAGGCCGATAACGGCTGGGCCAACGAGAAGGGCGAAGCTCTCGATTTCCGCTGGCATGAGGGCGGCTACGGAGAAGATCCAGAGGAACCAGAAATCCGGGCGTGGGTTGGCGTCGATTTGAAGGGGGTCGGCAGGACCGCCTGGGCCTTTCGGACCGAAAAGGAGAGCACAGGTAACGATACTTCCGATGACGAATGCGGAGGTAATGATATCTTTATCGATGGCTTTTGGGAAAAATGGGACGCCTTCTTTTTTTAGAATAGCGGCATATTCCTTGTCGTAAGTCTCACGACGAACGACCATTCCAGGAACGGGGTATTCGTTGATCCCCTTGGTGAGGACCATGCGGAGGTGGAGACTCACGAGAGCGATGACGGCGCCTGGGAGAACAAAAACATGGAGCGCGAAGAAGCGTGAGAGCGTTTCGGAGGCGATGATCTGGCCACCAAGCATGAAGTCCACAAGTTGCTGACCGATAAAGGGAACGCGTCCCATGATGGCAGCACCGATACCGAGACCCCAGTAGGCGTCCTCGTCGAAGCGCAAGACTTGGCCGGTGAAGGCAAGGCCGAGGGTGCAAACAAGGAGGGCAAGTCCCGAGAGCCAAGTGATTTCGCGGGGGTATTTGTAAGCACCGAAGAGGAAAACTTGCGTCATGTGCAAGAGCATGATGCCCACCATGAAGTCCGAACCCCAGTAGTGCATGGCGCGCAGGAACCAACCGAGTTGCTGGTGGTAGGTCAGATACTCCAGTGTCGCATAGGCTTCGTCAGCGGAAGGCACATAGACAAGCGCGAGCATGATGCCAGTGACGAGCTGCAGCATGAAGCAGAGGAGTGTGGCGCTGCCGAAGACATAGAACCAACTGCCGGCACTCTGCGGAACATGGTGACCCGCGGTGGATTCCCAGATTTTTTTGACATGCAGGCGGTCATCCACCCAATTGAAGACGCCGAGGCCGAGGTCGGTCAGTTTTTGGATCGGAACCTTCATGCGTTGGGCTGTGCAAGTGTGGGCAGGGCTCCTGCGAGGATCATGAGGTTGCCGTTATCGATCTTGAATTCGTAGGTGAAAAGGCCGCGAGGCGGTGGACCGGCAGCGTGATCCCCGTTCTCGTAGTAGGCTCCGCCGTGGCAGGGGCACATGAAAAGTTTGGATTCTTCGAACCAGCGGACCGGGCAGCCGAGGTGGGCGCAATTGATGGCAAAAACTTGGAACTCATTGCCTTTGATGCGTCGCACCCAGCAAGGGATGTCAGCAGTCGAGCCATCCCAGGAACGGCGGATGGGATTTTTGTAATTGCCGAGGCGGGTCTTGCCTTCGGGGAATTTCTCGACGGGTCCGAGGCTTACCCAATCGAGTTGATGAGGTTTTAAAAACGAAGACAAGACATAGCCAAGGAGCGGGATGCCTACGGCTGCGCCTGCGACGGCGTTCAGGCCAAAACCAAGGGCGAGCATGAACTCGCGGCGGGTCTTTTTTTTCGGATCCTCGCAGGGTGAGGAACCGGAGCAAGCGCAAGGGGCCTGGTCTTTAGGATCTTGAGCGGGGTCTTGGTTCATTTTTTAGCGGGAGCTGGCGTGATGGGTTGATTGAATTCGTTGACGCGTTGGGAGACGAGCCAAGCGGTGATATCTGAGATGGCAGCAGGCGTCATGGGTGAACCGGGCGTGCGGTGGGCGAAGTCGGGGCAACCGAGTTCGGGACGGCCTGCGATGGTGACGGTGCGGAGGTATTGGTTGCTCACGAGGTTGAGGTAGTCGCGGTCCACGACGGATCCGGCTTTTCCGCCTGTGCCATCGGCTCCATGGCAGGAGGCGCAGGATTGGGCGAAGGCGGCTTTGCCTGCAGCGACATCGCCGAGTGGCGCGCTGTAGGGAGGGAGCGGGGCGGCGGGGAGTTTTGAGGCATCCTTCCAAGCGAGGAGGCCTTTCACAATCGTGTCGATTTGCTCATCCGAGAGAGAGCCGCCATTTTCCCTAGCGAAGGCTGGCATGTTGTAGCCGGGGACGCCGTTTGCGATGACATCGCGGAGTTTTTCCTCAGAAACGGTGGCGAGGTAGAGGGGATTTTTGAGCGTGATCGAGCCGGCGATGGATTTGCCATCACCATGACAGGCAATGCAATTTTGGGCGTAAAGGTTGGTGAAGCCTGTCACATCGGCTGGGGATTTCCATTTGTCAGCGAGCGTGGGTTTTCCCGGAGGATCACAGGAAACGAGGCCGAGTGGAATCAGAAGGAAGAGAAGGCGTTTCATTGGTTTTCCTCCGGAGCTTCGATGCCGAGCTTGGCGGCGAGTGAGAGCGACTGCATGGTTTCGACTTTTTCCTCCTTGAAGACGATATAGCCGCAGACCATGCCGAAAGCGACCTGGCAGACGATGAACCATGGCCAATCGACATGCACCGCGAGTGCGGGATTGATGAAACGGATTGTGGCAAAGAGGAATCCGCTCCAGATGAGGGGCGTCATGATACCACCCCAGAACCACTCGAATTTGGCGGGAAGCATGGGAAGGAGGACGATGTAAAGGAGTCCGATCATGATGGATACCGATCCATGGCTGATGACCGCCACGATGAATCCCAAAAGATGGAATTGGGATAGGGCGGCTTGCGAGGCTTCAGCGAGGTCTGGCACAGCGGCGGCTGCAAGGAGGTTAACCGGATACCAGATGCTGTTGTATTTAAAAAATCCCCAAGCACATGCGAGGATGGCCATGGCCACTGCACCTACGATGCCACCTTTGAAGCCTGCCATGAGCGGCGGGACTTCGACGGGGAGACGCATGCGGTGGCCGCGCTGACCGATTTTGAGGTATTTGATTGAGCGCGCTGTGGTTTGTGGTTGAGGAGCTTCCTCAATTGGAACAGCGAAGTGCTTGGGATGAGGAAAAACATCCAGAAACCAACCAGCGAATCCTGCCAAGCCGATGAGGACGCCGATGAAAGTGATAAAAAAGCTGGTCACCAAACCGGCGAAGAGGAGCACCAGGCCGAAGGCGGCGATGATCGGCCAACCGGTGGGTTCGGGAATTTCGACGAATTTGGGATCTTCCGAGTCAGGAGTATTCATTGTGGGACGCGGACGCTGAGGATGTAAACGACGGTGAGAACGACGATCCAGATGCAATCGACGAAATGCCAATAGTATGAAATGGCCTCGACATGCTCGGTATGGTCGGAGTGCAAACGCCCGCGAAGGGCGGAGATAAGGATTCCGAGGAGCAGGAGGACGCCGACGATCACATGGAAGGCATGGAGACCTACGAGGGAGTAAAATGTCGTGCCAAAGGTATTTGAGGCGAGGGTGAGATTTTTTTCAAAGATGAGGTGATACCACTCCGCTCCTGTGAAGTAGAGGAAGTAAATGCCAAGTGCCGCCGTGACTCCCCACCAGAGCGAGAAGCCGGGTTTGTTGCCGGCGTGGAGGCAGCGTTCGGCCAGAAAGATCGTGCCGCTGCTGCTGAAGAGGGCGATTGTGCCAAGGAGCGGGAATTCCAACACCTCATGCGGATACGGGCCGTTGAGGCTTTTCCCGATGTAGAAGAGGTAGGCCACGACGAAGATCGTGAAGAGGGCGGACTCGGCAAGGATGAGCGTGAGGATGCCGAGTTTCCTCGGGGATGGCAATTTCCAGTCGGCTGGATTTTCTGTGGTGGCGTAGTTCATTCGTGTTTCCAGTCTGGATCTTCCGGATGTTTGGCGTCCCAGAGCGGGCGGCGGCTTTTGACAACAGGGAATTTTGCGAAGTTGTATTCTGGTGGTGGAGATGTGGTAGCCCACTCGAGTGTCCAGGCGTCCCATGGATCATCGCCGGACTTTTTGCCCCAGATGTAGGAGTAGATGAGATTAAAAACGAAGAAAAGAATGCCAGCGGCTTGGAAGGCCACGCCAATGGTGGAGATGAGGTTCATCGTATCCCAGCCACGGTCATCTTGATAGGTGTAGATACGACGGGGCATTCCAAGGAAGCCGAGGAAATGCTGCGGCAGGAATGTCATGTGGAAGCCGATGGTGAAGAGCCAGAAATGCCAGAGACCGAGTTTGTGGTCGGGCATTTTGCCGAACGCCTTCGGATACCAGTAATAAATACCAGCGAAGATCGTGAAGAGAAGCCCACCAATGAGCACATAATGGAAGTGGGCCACGACAAAGTAGGAATCGCTGAGCTGCCAAGTAAATGGCGCCACCGCAAGCATCACGCCCGTGAGACCAGCGACGAGGAACTGAAAGAGGAAGCCGATGCAGAAAATGAGCGGCAACTCGAAGCGAAGCTTGCCGCCATACATGGTGGCGAGCCAGTTGAAGATTTTGATACCTGTGGGAACGGAGACGAGCAGCGTCGAGGTGACGAAAAACGCATTGGCCAGCGAAACCATGCCAACGCAGAACATGTGGTGTGCCCAGACGCCCAAGCTGATGAATGCGATAGCCACCACGGCGGCAACCATGATCGGATAACCGAAGATCGGTTTGCGGGAGAAAACCGGAATCACCTCGGAGGTAATCGCAAAGGCGGGCATGATGAGGATGTAAACCTCGGGATGGCCGAAAATCCAAAAGAAATGCTGCCAGAGCACGGCATCACCACCCGCTTGGGTATCGAAGAATTTCGCGCCTAGGTAGCGGTCCAGCGAAATCATGATCTGGCAGGCTGAGAGGCAAGGCAGGGCGAGGATGACCAGAAAGGCCAGCACCACCATGCACCAGACGAAAATCGGCAAGCGGCCGAGCGTCATTCCCGGGCAGCGCATGCAGAAGACGGTGACGAGGATGTTAAGCGCCGTCGCCACGCTGCCGATGCCGCCAAGCAGGAGCGAGAGAGTCCAATAATCCGTGCTGTGCCCACGGGAGAAAGCCTTCATTGTCAGTGGGGAATACGCAAACCAACCGACATCCGGCGCAGAGCCTGCGGCATACAAACCTGGGGCGCCTACATAGCTGAAATACAGGAACAATCCGCTGAAAAAGAAAACCCAGAAGCCAAAAGCATTCAGGCGGGGAAATGCCATATCCCTCGCACCGATCATGAGTGGCACGAGGTAGTTGGCAAAACCGAAGGCGAGCGGCATGCCGACAAGAAACACCATGGTCGTGCCGTGCATGGTGAAGCTCTGGTTGAAGACATCCGGCGGCAGGAAATGGTTGTTGGGAAACGCCAACTGGATCCGCATGAGCGCCGCGAGGAAGCCGGCGATGACGAAGAAAAGCAACCCCGCCCCGATATACATGAGGCCGAGTTTTTTGTGGTCTACCGTGAAGACGAGTTGCTGAATGACACGGGTCAGCGAACCTGTCTCCTCCCCTACCCTGACGGGTTCAGGCATGCGGTAGTTCTCGTCGATGATGGTTTCTTGGGACATGGTTCTTGTAGGTGGCTACTTGAGAGTTTGCAGGTAGGCCACGAGCGAGTCGAGTTGCTGAGGCGAGAGTTTCATATCCGGCATGTAGCAACCGGGCTTGAGCGAGTCGGGATCGAAAAGCCAGGCGTGGAGGTTTTCCGGTGTGTTGGCGGCAACGCCTGCGCCGAGCGTTTGGCGGATGGCAAATTTTGTGAGGTCTGGGCCAAAGACGCCCTCGGCGGGTGTGGAGTCGATCTTGTGGCAAGCCACGCAGGAGAGGTCGTAGAAATCCTTCTTTCCCTGAATGGCAATCGCATCTTTCGGCTCGGCTGGGAGTTGCTTCTGATTTTCCACCCATTTCTGGAAATCCTCCGGAGTCTGAACGATGACGCGCAGGAGCATGTTGGCGTGTTGGGTGCCGCAATATTCGGCGCAATTCCCAAGAAAGACGCCGGTTTTGAAAGGCTCGATCCAAGTCTGGTTGACGCGGTTCGGGACGAGGTCGGTTTTTCCGGCCAGTTGAGGAACCCAGAAGCTGTGAATGACATCGGCGGACTCGAGAATGATGCGGGTTGGACGGGGTTTGCCATCCTTGCTGCTCACTGGCACATGGATTTCGTTGGCTGTGATGATGCCGAGGTCGGGGTATTGGATTTCCCACCACCACTGGTGGCCGATGAGGCGGATTTTCAAGGCATCCTCCGGCATGTGCTGGTCTTGGATTTCCACAATCGAGCGGGCAGAAACCAGCACGAGGACGAAAACGATCAAGCAGGGAATGACCGTCCAGGCCATTTCGATATTGTAACTTCCGTAAACCTGCGGGGGTTCTTCGAGATGATCCTCCGGGCCGCGCGGGCGGAATTTCACGAGCACATAAGCCAACACGGCCATAACGACGAGAAAAATGCCAAGGCAGATGAGAAGCACGAGGTGCGTCGGCTCCAGGAGCAGCTCGGCAGGCCGCGAAAGCGGCTCAAAGATGTCGGCAATTCGATGAATCTCAGGAGCCGGCGCGGCCTGTGCAGGAGCGGCGAAGGCGTTCACGCCCCCTCCAAAAAGCACAAGAACGGCTGTCGCCAGTGGGATGAATTTGGTGGAAAAAACCGAAATGTAAAACCTGATCGGCGACACGCAAAAGTGCATAACTGGAATGCCCAGGTTGGGAAGATTTATTTTTAAAAAAATCCGCAACAATCCTCGGGTGGGATGCGTAGGGCGCAGATCACCCCAACCTCAAGGCTTGAGGATGGCAAAGGTCTTCTGCCCCGAACGCTCGAGCAGGAGCAGGATGCCGCGCTCGTTGTCCATTCCCTCAATGATCGCCTCAAAGTCCTTCTTGCCGAGAACCGGCTTGCCACCAGCTTCGGTGATGATGTCGCCGCGTTGCAATCCCGCTGCGGCGGCTGGGCTCATAGGGGCGACCTCAGTCACTACAACGCCGCCGGTCTCTTTGCGCTGGATGTTCATCTCCTGGAGAAGCTGAGGTGTGGCGTCGCCCACGGCCAATCCCGGGCCGGCGGATGGATCGACTGGCTTACTCTTGGGCATTGGCGTGGGATGCGCGGTCCCGCTTCTGGAGCGCAGCGAGGCGCGAACGAATTTGTCGGGCTGCTCACCGGTTTGCAAAGTGACACGCAGAGTGCGGCCTTTGCGCCAAATCTCGAGTTCCACATTCTGGCCGATTTTTTTACCGAGGATTTCGCGTTGCAGGTCGGAGGAGACATTCACGGGCTTGCCATCGACCTTGGTGATGACATCCCCCGGCACCAGATCGCTACGCTGGGCGGGTGCGCCAGGTTCGATGCCGCGCAGGACGACGCCTTGATTGATGCCGGGAAAAAGTTGGCGGAGTTGGCTGTCCTCTTCCAGGCTGGCAATGGAAATGCCCAGCCATGGGCGACTCACATGGCCTTTTGTCATGAGCTGGTCGGCGATGTTTTTTGCGGTGTTGATGGGAATGGCAAAGCCGACGCCGCGATTGATGCCGCTGATGAGCGTGTTGATGCCCACAACGCGGCCATCGATGTCGCAGAGCGGCCCGCCGCTGTTGCCGGGATTGATCGAGGTATCGGTCTGGATGAACTCGTCATAGTATCCACCGAGGCCAAGCGTGCGGCCCTTGGCGCTGATGATGCCAGAGGTGAAGGTGTAGGGCAGCTCCATGGGGGTTCCAATGGCGAAGGCAAGCTCCCCCACCCGCACGGCATCACTGTCGCCGAGGGCGGCCACGCTCAGGTCTGGGGCGTTGATTTTGATCACGGCCACATCGCTGCGATCGTCGGAACCGATGACCTCGGCGTCGAATCGGCGTCCATCGCGGAGCTTCACCTTGATCTCGCTTGCCTCGGCGACGACATGGTTGTTTGTGATGATATGGCCGTCCTTGGTGAAGATAAAACCCGAGCCGATATTCGGCGGGGTGTCGGGCATTGTGTTTCTCTCGGGAACCACGCGGTAGGGTGCGCCATTGGGGCCTCTGAAAAAAAACTCCAAGCCGCTTGGGAGGCCGGACACGGGGTTTTCTCCCGCCTGCCTTGATTCGATGACAACCACCGAGGGCGCCGCCTTTTCAAAAACCGCAGCAAAGGAATCGCTCAACTGCCGCAGGGCGGATGGCACGGCGGCAACTGGCGTAACAACAGGCTCTGTAGCCGGTGCGGAGACCGCCGGGAGACAGAGCAACAGGGTAAGCCATGTCTTTTTCATGCGGGCGAAAAATACATCCGCTCGAAGCGAATTCAAGTGGGGTGCGAATTTTTTTCCAAAAAAAAGCGAACCGGGGGTGGCCGGTTCGCTTTCCTTTGAAATGTCGCGGAGATCCTACTCGTCTTCCAGAGCCACTTCCACCAACTCGTCGGCTTTGCGGGAAAGGCGGTTCGACAGGATGAAGAAGCTGGGCACCCAGAGACCGATAAAAATACCGAAGCGCTCGCCGTAGGCGCGGTTTTCGCGGGATGCGGTGAACCAAGTCGCCACCGAGGCGATAATGGAGATGAATCCAAGATAGAGGCAGACATCGGAAAGGAGGCGCAGGTTTTCCCGGTTGTAGCTGTCGCGGGCGGGTTGGAGGTATTTGTCGAATTTTTTGGTATCCATAGGAAAGGCACTCTGTTTCCGGTGCCTTGCCCTGTCAATGGATTTGGGATTAGCTCTTCACCCCATGAAAAAAATCACCATCGGCCTTGTTGTTGTGGCCATCTTGATTCTCGTCGGCGTTGTCTTGGTAAAGCGTTCCGGAGGGGAGTCCCAGGCGGCGGCACTGGCTCCAGAGGATACCGTGTTTTTTGTGAACATCCCGAATGTGCCCCAGACGGGTTTTCGCTGGATCGGCACGGCTCTGGCCCAAATCGCTGCTGAACCGGAGATGCGGGCTTTCCTGGAACTGCCGCTGAAAAACCTGAAGGAGTCGCCATCCAGTGGCGAGGTCGGAGGTCTCTTGTCCGCCCTGAAACCGGGGAACATCTTCCTCGCCGCCATGCCCACCGAGGATCAAAGCGTCAAAGCTCTGCTTGGCTTTCAATTCTGGGGAGGTCGGAAGGATTTCGACAATGCCATCGCCCGCCTGCGCAAGGAACTCCCCAATCCCGATCAGGAAGCGGCGAAGGAGGCCCACAAGGGATTGGAAATTCTGGCGACGAGCCACGGTGATCTCACCCTTTACTCGGCCGCCGCTGGACGCTGGGGATTCCTCTCCACAAACCTGGATTCCATTAAAACCGCTCTCGACCGCGCCACAGGAAATGCTCCGCCGACCTCGCTGCGGACGAATCCCCGCTTTGTTAAAGTCAGCGCCCAACTGCCAGTCGACCCCGAGCTTTTCTTTTTCTTCGAGCCTGAAAAAGCGGTGGACTCCCTGCTTGCTGTTGGTCAGTCCATGGGTGCCAGCCAAGTTCCAGCGCAGATCGAGGAACTCAAGTCGGCCGAGGCCGTCGGTGGCATTCTGAAGATTGATGGCCGCCTCCAGCGCGACGCCATTTTTGTGCTGCGCCCGTCGCGCCCGGATTCGCTGCCCAAGTTGGCTCATCCCGCCATGGCGCTCACCTCGAAGGACACGACGGTGTTTTTTGATTTTGTCCTGAATTTCGCCGCGTTGCCGGGTTTGGTAGAAGGACTGTCCGAGGCGTATCCGAGAATCGGCGCGCTGGCTGGGCCATTGGCTGAAGCGGCAGCCGAGATTTACGGCCCCGAGTGCGCGCTCGTCACCAGCTGGCCTGATGGCAACATGACGCCCACGCCATTGCTCGCTGTGACGGTCAAGGATGAGGCTCGTTCGAGCGATTTTCTGGCGCAAACGCTCGGCAGCCTGCCAGGGGCGATTCGTCAGGATTTGAAAGGAAACACCATTTACTCATTCCCCGCCGGCTATACCTCGCTGTCGGTCGCGCAGAGCCAAGGTTTTCTACTGCTGGGAATGAACCCTGAGACCTTGCTGCAAGCGAGTGATTCCAAGAACAGCGGAAGCACACTGCGGGATGCGCCAGATTTCAAAGACGCTGTCTCTGCCTTCCAATCCGCCAACGAGGCCTTCTGCTACATCGACACGCGCACAGTGTTCACTCGCGTCTACAACTCCTTCGTGCCAGTCATTCGGTTTGGAGCGGCCATGATGCCGGATTTGAAAAAGCAAATCGATGTTTCCAAACTGCCCAAGGCCGAGACCATCGCCAAGCACCTCCCCCCAATCGTGCTTTCGCAAAAGCGCACCACCGAGGGAACCCTCATCGAATCCAGCGGCCCAGTGAGCATGACCCAATTCCTGCTACTCAGCAGCGCCGGAGCCATGGCGGCAAACCAAAGCCTGCTGGGCAACTGACCTCACCGCCAGTCGCGCTTCACATGAACCTCTTGACGGGTCGCACGCAATCACGCACGCTTTAACCATGCAGACAGTCACAGCCACAAAAGCGCGATCCATGATCTACAAGCTCATTGATGATGCTTCGGACTCTCATGAGCCGATTCAGATCACTGGCAAGCGCTCCAATGCTTTTCTCGTTGCCGAGGACGACTGGCGCGCCATTCAGGAGAGCCTGTATTTGGTTTCGATTCCAGGTATGCGGGAATCCATTCGTTCCGGACTTGCCACTCCAGTCTCAGAATGTGCCAAGAAGCTTGATTGGTGAAATACCTCCTCGTCTTCACCAAGCAGGCGCAGAAGGACGCCAAGAAGCTCGCGAGTGCTGGTCTCAAGCTAAAGGCACAAACTTTATTGGAAATTCTGGAGCATGATCCTTTCCGGAATCCCCCACCCTACGAGAAGCTCATCGGCGATCTTGCTGGAGCCTACTCCCGAAGAATCAATATTCAGCACAGACTGGTTTATCAGGTGCTCCAAACGGAGCGAGTGGTGAAGGTGTTGAGGTTGTGGACTCATTACGAATAAAAATCAGGCTCGCCGCCTTCACCGCCACTCGTGCTTCGGATACTGCCGCTGGAGTTGTTGTTTCAGCCCGGGGTAGGTTTCAGTCCAAAAGGATTTTAGGCTGCGCGTCACTTGAACCGGTCGGTGGCTCGGGGCAAGGATGTGCAGCGTGAGCGCATGCCGCCCCAGGGCGATTTTGATGTCGTCCGTCACACCATAGAAATCCTGAATCCTGGCCGAGAGAAACGGATCCGCAGTCTCGGCATAAGTCACCTTGGCCCGTCGTTCACCGGGAAGCTCGATGCGTTCGGGGGCCTGTTTTTCAACGAACTGCTGCTGATCCCAAGTGAGGAGCGATTTTGCATGGGGCAGCACCTGCGCGTCTTTGATGTCGCGGTAGCAGACCGCACCGTCACAGACGAGGAGGATGATATGGTGCCGCTCGTCCTCGCCCATCGCAGGAAGATTTTGCTCGGGGCAAAGCTTGGCGAGGAAATTGACGCGGTGAAGCCACTGCTCGACGGCATCATCCCAAGCATTTAAGCGGAGGTTGCCTTCCATGACCTGTTCGGCAAGGCATGAGGACGCAGTTGGACCTGGTTCGGCGTCGCGGTCGCGATTTTCAAGGATCAGGTCGCGGAAAACCATGGATCTTCTCACAACAATGCGGTTCTGGCTTTTGTCGAAAAAATGATCCGCCTTCTCCGAGAAATCCTGTGGAAACATTTCGCGCAGCCAGGCTTCTTGGATTTCCGTGGCGAGGCTGAGCAGAACGCGGGCATCGCCGTCACGGCCTTCGATTTCAGCAATCTCGGCAGCCACGAGAAGGGAACTCCCGCTGGCCACACTCTGGCGCGACAGAAGCCCCCTGCGACCATGAACGATGTCGCAGACGAGTGTGCCTGTGCCACGGCGCACGGCGACTTGATCGGCAAATCCGGCCAACACGCACTTGGCGATGTCGGAATCCGCAGGAGCCGTATCCTCAAGCAGCAGAGCCTCCGCATGGGCTATGTCGAGGAACTGCTCAAAGAGCTTCGCAACCTGTCGGGCGGAGTCGGAGTGAATGCCAAGAGTGCGGCATTCGTTCATTCGGAAATCCCTCGAGCGCGCCCACTCGAAGACGCGCATGAGGACAAGAAAGTCGGAAGTGCCACCACTGAAAATCTCCGCGCGTTCGTCCTCTGTTTTTTTATCCACCCTCAGCAACATCGAGCGGGTCTGCGTGAGCGCGGCAATGAGGGCCGCTGAACGCACGCAGCCTAGTTCCTCCGCAGCGATGAACATTCGGGCATAGCGGGGATGAACCGGGAAATTCAACATCCGGCGGCCGATCTTGGTGATGTCACCAACGGAATCCAGAGCGCCCAAATCGCGAAGAAGGGTCTCCGCGCGTTCGAGCGCCTGAACCTCGGGTGGCTCGATCCAACGGAATGCCTGCAAATCCCCCACCCCGGCGGCCTTGAGGCTCAAGAGGGTTTCGGCGAGGTCGAGGCGCTTGATTTCGGAGAGTTCGCGCAGCGGGCGGCGTGTATGGTCGCGCTCGGTCCAGAGTCGCACGCAAAGGCCCGGCGCGGTGCGCCCTGCACGGCCTGCGCGCTGGGCTGCGGATGCGGCGCTGATTTTTTCGATGAGAAGCGTATTGATGCCGCGATTCGGGTCGTAGCGCGCCACTCGCGCGAGGCCGGAGTCCACCACGAGCGTCACGCCATCAATCGTTAGCGATGTCTCGGCGACATTGGTGGAAACAATGACCTTTCGGCCATGCGAGCGGTTCACCGCACGGTCCTGCTCGGCGGCGGGGAGCTCTCCATGCAACGGCAAAACGGCGCAACGCCCGCCAAGTCGCCCCTGCAACTCGCGGATTGTGCGCTGGATTTCATAGGCCCCGGGCATGAAAACCAGCACATCGCCTTCGGTGCTCTCAAAGTGCTCCGCCACGGCATCCGTCGCCGTTTCCCAAACGGGATCTTCTTTCGGGTCGTGCGAGAGATGGCTGATCTCGACGGGGAACATGCGCCCCTCGGAGGTCAGGATTTCAGCGGGTTTGAGGTATTCTTGAAGCTCCGCGCCGTCGAGCGTTGCCGACATGACGACGATCTTCAAGTCGGGCCGGACAGTGTCTTGAAGATCAAGAGCGCGAGCGAGAGTGATGTCGCCATAAAGGTGGCGCTCGTGGAATTCATCGAAGACCAAAGTCGAAATGCCGCGCAGTTGCGGGTCGGCCAGCATCTGACGAAGAAGGATACCCTCAGTGACGAAGAGGATTTTCGTTTCCTTGGAGGAAACATTGTCGAGGCGGATTTGGTAGCCAACCTCGCCGCCCAGTCGCACCGAGCGCTCGGAAGCCACTCGGGCAGCCAACATGCGGGCAGCCAAGCGGCGGGGTTGAAGGATGACGCAGCGCCCACCTGCCAAAATTTCGCCATCGAGGAGAATCTGGGGCACCTGGGTGGACTTCCCCGAGCCGGTCGGAGCCTGCAAAATAAGACGGTTCCCGCGCGCGAGGGCGGCTACTATTTCCTCATCGAGGTCGTAGATGGGCAGAGCTTCGGGCATCCGCAATCAAGACAGAGTGGCTTTGAACAACTCCAAAGTGATATCACGCGCCACCGAGTGATCCACAATCGGGGCCGGGTAGCCCTTGGCAAGACGCAGCCCCGGCGCGGGCGGGTCTTGGAATTTTACGGGATCGACATCGCGTAGTTCGGGAATCCATCGCTTGATGTAAACGCCCTCGGGATCGAAGTGCTTCGTTTGGCTCCACGGGTTCTGAATTCGAAAATACGGCGCGGCATCGGCTCCCGTGCCGGCGCTCCATTGCCAGCCACCATTGTTGCTGGCGATCTCGCCATCCGTGAGCATCTGCATGAAGTAAGACTCCCCGTGCCGCCAGTCGAGATGGAGGTCCTTCGTCAAAAACATGGCCGTGATCATGCGGGTGCGGTTGTGCATGAACCCCGTCTCGCGAAGTTCGCGCATGGCGGCATCGACAATCGGAAATCCAGTCTCGCCGTTTTTCCAACGCTCGAGATTTGCCATCTGACCGGGCCACACCATGCCACGGTATTTGGCATTGAATTCCAACTCCAGCACCTCGGGGTAATTCCAGAGGATTTGCATGTAGAATTCGCGCCAGACGAGTTCGGCGATGTATTTCATCGCGCTGCCGCGACCCTTGGCATCGAGCGAATCGGCTTTTTTCAGACACTCTTGGTGAAGTTCGCGAATCGAGAGCAGACCATAGCGAAGGTCCTGCGAAAGGCGGGATGTTCCGCCTCCAGCGGGCAGGTCGCGCACCTCGCCATAGCGGGAAAGGCTGTTGTCTAAGAATGCCTTCATGCGGGCACGCGCCGCCTTTTCCCCCGCCTCCAGAACCCCGTCGGCAGCAGGCGGCAAATCCCAAAAGGAATTGTCGGGCAGAGGCAACGAAGCCAATCCCACAGGCGTGGCGAGAGACTTGATGCGTGGAAAAATAGGTGGCTTGGGCAACTTTTCCCAGGCTTTGGAATACGGGGTAAAAACACGAAAGGTATCGCCAGCGCCCGTTAAAACCTCGCGCCGCTCGTGAATGGCGACATCCTTGAACGGCTTGATGGCGATGCCCAAGCGCTCTCCGAGTTGTTCCAATTTCTCTTCAACAGCGCGCCCGTAGGGGTCTGGATCGCGATTGAAAAAAATCGCCTCGGCTTTGGTTTCCAAAGCGAGTTTTTCCAGTTCCGCAAGCGCATCACCCTGACGAAGAATCAGCCGACTGCCGATGGCTTGAAGATTGGCATCCAACGAACGCAACGACCCGCAGAGAAAATGCTGGCGGTTACGTCCCGTCCAGCGATGGTTTTTTTTCCAATCGCTCAAAATGTAAACCGGAGTCACCTGTGCGCCAGTGGCAGCGGCGGCGTGGAGCGCGGTATTGTCAGTGAGGCGAAGGTCCCGACGGAACCAGTGGATGATGTTTTTCAAAATAAGACAGGAGTAGTCGAGCAGACGGAATAGCACATCATCGGCCATCTGGCCAAACACGGACTGCTCTAGCTGACTGCAAAAAAGAAACCGGATGGCAGCACCTGCTGCCATCCGGCTCCCACCTACCCATGAAAAGCACTACACTGGGCACTCTGCCTTGGAGCGCTCTTTTTTGTTCAAGGCCCTGCGGAGTTTGTTGAGGGCGATGTTTTGAACTTGGCGGATGCGCTCGCGGGTGACGCCGAATTTTTCCCCGACCTCCTCGAGTGTCTTGAGGCGCTGGCCATCGAGGCCAAAGCGGGAATTGATGATACGGCGCTCGCGTTCGTCGAGCACATCCAAGAGATCTCCAACCTCGTCGCGGAGGTCTTTGTCGCGAAGGGCCTCGTAGGGATCCATCGCGTCCTCGTCGCCGATGATGTCACCAAGGGCGGTCGATTCCTCGTCGTTGATTGGTTGATCGAGCGAGGTCGGGCGGATGGCTGCGCTTTTGAGGGCGGCTACCTTCGAGGCGCCCATGCCGACTTCCTCGGCGAGTTCCTCGTCGGTGGGTTCGCGGCCGAGTTCCTCGGTCATCTGATTGGATACGCGGCGGAGCTTGGCGATCTTGTCCACGAGATGGACTGGCAGACGGATCGTCTTGCTCTGGTTTGCGAGGGCGCGCTTGATCGATTGCTTGATCCACCAAGCCGCATAGGTGCTGAGTTTGCCGCCTTTTTTGGGGTCGAATCGTTCCACAGCCTTCATGAGACCGATGTTGCCCTCGGAGATGAGGTCGAGGAGCGGAAGTCCAAAATTGCTGTAGTCTCGTGCGATTTTCACCACGAGGCGGAGGTTCGAGCGGATCATGATCGCACGCGCCTCCTTGTCGCCGCGTTTGATGCGGCGGGCTAGTTTTACCTCCTCCTCCACGGTGATGAGCGGGTATTCGCCGATTTCGCGGAGGTAGAGTTGAAAGCCATTGTCGTTGTCTTCGAATGCCATTGTTTGTTTTTTGGTGTTACGAGTTAAAAATTCTCTGGGATACAGGGAGGTTGTTTAGGCGACCCAATGCATCTTTTATTCAGACCGCCGGGATTCGAATTTGTTCAAAAAAAACTTTCGCCCCTCTCGACTTTGCTGAAAAACTCTGAAAGGTGTCGATGTGTGACCGTTCCCAAGCCAGTCCATGGGGCACCTATGAGTTCCGGATCGCTAAGGCAGTGGGCAGAATCGCGCCTGCCGAGCCTTTCCTTGGGAGTGTGGACTGCTGGAATCCTGGCCTTCCTCTACATCCCGATCGCCTTGCTGGTGGTGTTTTCCTTCAACGCCTCGCGATTGAACCTCCGCTGGGAGGGTTTTTCGACGCAGTGGTATTCCGCCCTGCTTACCAACAAAACTCTGCTCGCTGCATTCCAAAACAGCCTGATCGTTGCCTCTGCCACAACGGTGCTGGCCACCCTGCTTGGCACGCTGGGGGCCTGGATGCTGCACCGCTACCGGTTTCCGTTCCAACGCGCTCTCGCCCTGCTCATTTTTGTTCCAATCGTGATGCCGGAGGTCCTAATGGGAGTCAGTTTATTGGTTCTCTTTGTGCAGGTTTTAAATATCCCTCTCGGATACACCACAATCGTCATTGCCCATACGACTTTTTGTTTTCCCTTCGTGCTGGTGGGAGTGCAGGCGCGCTTGCAAGGAATCGACCCCTCGCTGGAAGAGGCGGCGATGGATCTCGGAGCCACGCCTTTCCAGGCCTTCCGGAAAGTGGTGCTGCCGTATCTCATGCCGGCGGTAGTCGCGGGAGCGCTCATGTCCTTCACACTGTCGCTGGATGAATACATCGTCAGCGTCTTCACTTCCGGTGCGCAATCGCAAACGCTTCCGCTGAAAGTCTTCGGCATGGCAAAGGTGGGTTTGAACCCGCAATTAAATGCCTTGAGCGCCATCTTCATAGCGGCAACAATTGCCTTTGCATTCGGGAGTCATTTTTTGGGAAAAAAGAAAAATCTATGAAAAAAATCACACTATTCCTCTTGGCCGTCGCTGCTTTGGCATGGACCAACACCGCAAGCGCCGCCCCCTCCAAAAAGCTGAATATCTACTGCTGGTCTGAATACATCCCGCAGGCGATCATCGACCAATTCGCCAAAGAGACTGGCATCAAGGTAACGGTCGAAAACTACGCTTCAAACGAGGAGATGCTCTCCAAGCTTGCCGCTGGCGGCGGGGAATACGACATCATCCAACCCAGCGAGTATGTCATCGAGGCGCTTGCCAAGGAGAAGATCCTCCACGCGATCAATCACGCAAAAATTCCCAATCTCAAAAACATCGCGCCTCAATTTCTGAACATGCCATTTGATCCGGGCAACAAGTTCAGCATTCCCTTCATGGCGGGCACGGTCGGCATTGTAGTGAACACCGACCTGGTTAATGAGGAGGTCCGGGGATTTGCGGATGTCTTTAAGCCAACCAACAAAGGAAAAATCGTCGTTCTGGATGACGCGAGGGAGATCGTCTCGTGGGCCTTTGCCACCCACGGTATCGATGTCAATCAGGTCA
The DNA here is from genome assembly GCA_044369905.1 of Terrimicrobiaceae bacterium. GTDB lineage: Bacteria > Verrucomicrobiota > Verrucomicrobiia > Chthoniobacterales > Terrimicrobiaceae > UBA967. The sequence continues at coordinate 25,161 of JBILWM010000011.1, forward strand.
CGGAAAAAAACCTGAACAAGGTCAAGCCGACCCTCGAGCAATGGTTGCCGCTTGTGAAAGTTTATGACTCGGACAGCCCGAAGACAGCCCTCCTCAACGGCGATGTCGCGCTCGGCGTGGTCTGGGGTGGCGAGGGCGCGATTCTGTTGAACAAAAACAAAAAATTCCGCTGGGTCATTCCAAGCGAGGGCACACACCTTTTCATCGACAGTCTGGCCATTCCCAAGTCCGCAAAAAATGTCGAGAACGCCGAAGCGTTCATGAATTTCATCCTCCGCCCGGACATCAGCAAACAAATCTCAGATGAATTTCCCTACTTGAATCCGAACCTCGCCGCGAGGGAACTCATGACCAAGAAGCAGCTCGAGAATCCCGCCAGTTTCCCGTCGGATGAAGAAGTGAAGAAGATGGAGACTTTCAAAGACATCGGCACTAAAGGCTCCGATGTGGAGGAACTCATCACCACGCTGAAGGCACAGTAGCATGACGGGCTTCCTCGGGAGTGGTAGCGAATCCCTGACTGCAGGCAAGCACCACCGCCGCCCGGGGTTGTGGGCATGGATTTTTGTATCGCCCCTTGTGGCGTGGCTCCTGCTTTTCGTTGTCGCGCCTACACTCATGCTCACCGCCGTGAGCTTTGCGGAACGCGATGCCTTGGGCCGCATCGTTTGGAATTTCAGCCTTCAAAATTATGCCCGCGCCTTTGACTGGGTGTGGGTGAAAATCCTCTTGGAATCGCTCTACTACGCGTTCCTTGCCACGCTCATCTGCCTCTTGCTCGGCTACCCCTCAGCCTACTTCATCGGTCGTGCTCCCGAGCGCTGGCGGGGAATTTTACTCATGCTCGTGATGATTCCCTTTTGGACGAGTTTTCTCATACGCACCTACGCCTGGATTGGCATTCTCAGCAAGGAGGGGATCGTAAACAGCCTGCTCGTTTCAGCGGGTATTTTCAGCGAACCGGTGGCCTTGCTCTACTCGCCTTTCGCCATTGTGCTGGGCTTGGTCTACAATTTTTTGCCTTTCATGATCCTCCCGATCTACACGAGCGTGGAAAAACTCGACAACAGCATGATCGAAGCGGCCCACGACCTTGGCGCGGGGCCTCTGCGCGCGTTTTTGCAAGTCATCATTCCCCTCACCCGTCCGGGTTTTGTCGCCGGAGCGACGCTTGTTTTTGTGCCATCCATCGCCATGTTTGCCATCACCACCCTCATGGGCGGCGGAACAAATCCGAATATCGGCGAGGTTATTTTCAAGCAGTTCACCTCAGGCCGAAATCAACCCTTCGGCGCCGCGCTTGGCACGATCCTGCTCTTTGTTTTCATCCTCTGCCTCTGGCTCTCAAAAAGTCAGCGGGCGAAGGAGGATTGAAGCCACTACGCGGCGACTTTTTTGGCAATGTAGTCGATGACTTTTCCCAGGCCTTCCTTGATCTCCGCGCACACGGGGATGACCTTCAGTTTTGGAAAGCGCGTCTTGAAGGCTTTCAGATTCTCTGCGGATTCCGGCAGGTCCATTTTGTTGGCAATAATGCATGCCGGCTTGGCTGTGAGAGTGGGATCGTAAAGGCGGAGCTCCTTGCGCAGCGATTGGTAATCGTCGATCGGGTTCCGCCCTTCGCTGCCCGCCATATCGAGAACAAAGAAGAGGGTTTTGCAGCGAACAATGTGCCGCAGGAACTCGTGGCCCAGACCGCGATTTTCATGGGCACCCTCGATCAAACCGGGGATGTCCGCCATGGTGGAGCGACCGTATTCAGGGAGGTCGATGACACCGACCAATGGATGCAGCGTGGTGAAAGGATATGCAGCCGTCTTGGGCTTCGCTGCGGAGAGTTCGCGGAGGAGTGTGGATTTTCCAGCATTCGGATATCCCACCAAGCCGATGTCGGCGATGGTCCGCAGCTCAAATAAAAACCAACCCTCTTCGCCGGGATAGCCTTTGGTGACCTGACGCGGAACGCGATTCGTGGAGGACTTGAAATGCGTGTTGCCCTTTCCACCATCGCCACCTTTGCTCAGGATGAATTCCTGCCCCGGTTCGGAGAGATCCGCGATGGGCTCTATTTCCACCTCATCGCGCTGGGACTGGCCCGCACGGTAGATCACCGTGCCGATGGGAACCTTGATGTAGTTATGCTCGGCACTCCGGCCATGCTTGTCCTTCCCCTTACCGTGCCCTCCGCGCTTGGAGCGGATCAAGGGTTCAAAAAACAAAGCCACCAAGCTGTCCACATCATGATCAGCCACCAGAATGATGTCGCCGCCCCTGCCCCCATCACCACCATCTGGACCGCCGCGCGGGACGAACTTTTCCCGGCGAAAGCTGCAGCAACCATTTCCACCATCACCCGCTTTGGCATGCACGCGGATCTCATCAACAAATTTCATGCCCGCAAAGTGGCCGACACGCACCGACAAGTCGAACCCGAATTGGAAAAGTGCGCGGGTTTTGATGGTGGAAGGCATCGAGCTTGAGTGCTAAGTTGAAGCCATGAGCACGAACCCCTCGCTGGAAACTCTGCGCGATCTGGACCGGCAATACCATCTGCATCCCTTCACGAACCACCTGGACATGCACCAACCTGGCACCCATTTGATCAAGTCCGGCGATGGATGCCACCTCATCGATGAGAACGACCGCCGTCTGCTCGACGGGCTCGCCGGCCTCTGGTGCGTGAATGTGGGCTACAATTGCGCCCCCATCGTAAAGGCCGTCGAGGCCCAGATGACCAAGCTCCCCTACTACCCTTCCTTTTTCAACACCACCACCGAACCTCCGATCCGCGTTGCCGAATTTCTGGCAAAAAAAGCCCCCGCCCGCGTGAACCACACGGTTTTTTCCAACTCAGGATCCGAGGCGAACGAGACCGCGCTCAAGCTCATCCGCTCCTACCACAAGCTGCGCGGCCAACCGCAAAAGAAGAAAATCCTTTCTCGCACATTCTCCTACCACGGCGTGACGCTGGCCACATCGAGTCTCACCGGCCTGCCGACAGTCTATGAGCCCTTCGATCTGCCGCTACCGGGCTTCATCCATGTTCCCGGGCCGCATCCGTATGGATATAACTCGCCGATGGATGCCGAAGCGTTCGGCCGCTGGTGTCTGGAGGAAACCGCTCGCGTCATCCGCGAAGAAGGCCCAGAGACCATCGCCGCCATGTTCGTCGAGCCGATCCAAGGCGCGGGCGGCGTCATTCCGCCGCCACCTAGCTACCTCGCCGAACTCCGCGAACTCCTCCGAAAAAATGACATCCTCTTCGTCGCCGACGAAGTCATCACCGCCTTCGGGCGTGTTGGCGACTGGTTCGCTAGCACGCTCTGGAATCTGGATCCCGACATCATCACATTGGCAAAAGGCATCACCAGCGGCTACCTGCCACTCGGTGCCACCATGGTCAGCGACGAAATTGCCGAGACTGTTTTCAAAGGCGGCTACTTTGCCCACGGCTTCACTTACTCCGGCCACCCCACCAGCGCCGCTGCCGCACTTGCCAATCTCGAAACGATTGAGAATCTCGGCCTGATCGAGCGCGTGCGCGACGATGTCGGTCCCTACTTTCAGAAAAAACTCCACGCCTTTGCAGATCATCCCGCCGTCGGCGAAATCCGTGGTCACATGCTCATCGGCGCCATCGAACTCCTCCCCAAAGGCGGCCGCGAAGCCATTACTCCCGCCACCTCTCTCGGCATCCCCGCTGCGGCCCATATCCGCAACGAAGGCTCCATCGTTCGAGGCATTCGCAACCTCATTGCCGTCGCCCCGCCACTCATCATCACCCACGCTGAAATCGACGAACTCTTCGCCAGCATCGAACGAGGATTGGAGAAACTCTGGGAGTGAGAAGCTACCCTTTGCCGGCCTCTTGAATCACCAACCGGTAGCGCGTGCCTTTGAGTTGACCGCTGCTCACAAGCGCTCCCTTTTCCACAAGGTCCTGCAAATCCCGCGTGGCAGTGGCGCGTGATGTTCCAGTGATGGCGAGGTAGTTTTCCGCGCTCAGACCGCCTTTGAATCCATTCGGTCCCTCGCGCGCCATGCGCAAGACGGCTTTTTCCTGCCGCTCGTTCAAATGCCCCCGCAAACGGTCGAGCATCCTTGTTTTTTTGATGAGAAAATCCAACCAGCTTTGAGATTCCCCCTGCGCGCGGAGAATGGTTTCGGCAAAATAGACCAACCAGTCCGTGATTTCGTTGCGGTTGTTGCTGTGCTCGAGCATGTCGTAGTAGGTCTTACGAGCACGATGAATCGTTGCCGAAAGGGCGATCAAGATCGGATGCCCCAAACCCTCGGCGATTGATTTTTCAGCCAATGCCCGCCCAATGCGTCCATTCCCGTCTTCAAAGGGATGGATGCTGACAAAAAAAAGATGACAGATTCCCGCGCGCGTCAGAATGGGCAAGCGGTTGTGGCCATTGGGAGCGGTTCGGGCATACCAGTCCAGAAATCGACGCATCTCACCCGGAACCATTGATGAGGGAGGCGCCTCGAAATGCACTTTGGGGTCGTAGATAGCGCCAGACACCACCTGCATGGGGTCACCGCCGACGCGATAACCTCCTATCGAACTCAAGTCGCGTCGACCATTCATCAACAGGCCATGCCAATGCAAAAGACGCGACTCGTCGACCGTTGCGTCAAATTGCTTGTGAAGTTCCACCATCAATTCGGAAATCCCCTTCTCGGCCGGAGGAATTCTTTGGGAATCGGTGGACAAGCCAAATTGGCGACGGATGGAGGATTGGACGCTTTCGCGATTCAGAATCTCGCCTTCGATCTCCGAGGTTTTCATAGCCTCCTCGCTCATCATTTCCACGGCCAGCAAATCCCGTTTCTCATCCGCCAAATGCGTAAAGGTTCCTGAATAAAAACCCGCCTCCCGCAAGAATTTTTCCTCAAGAGCAGCCAATCTTCCGGCATCAAAACGAAAATTCGGCCAATCGCTTTGCTGCCAATTCCAGCGTAATAAGTCGGGCATGAGTTATATGAGTCAAAATTATAGCTCATTTTCGAGATAATTTTGAGCTATATTTCGAATTTATGACATCTCGAGCTCTTGCTGTGCTATAGGAATGTCATCATCTTCCGGCTTTCGATGAAAAATGGAAACTCTTCGATAGAAACCAATCCAACACTTCCCATCCTCACGGCCTACAGCGCGTCCTACTACGCAAACACCAGCACGCCTTCGATAGGCAAGTTGCCGCTTGCTTGTGGCGCGCGGTGTTATCACTGACGCTGGCTGCGCGTTCGTTTTTGACCAATTTTTTACCTTCCCCTCCTTTTCAAAAGAATATCGGGCGTTTATAGGGCTGAGACGATGAAATTCATTTTGCAAATCCTCACCATTTTTCTTTTCGCATCCAGCCTGCCTGCGGGTGCCGCGATTCAAATTGGCGCCGTCTATTGCGACTCCGGCGCGCAGGCTGTTTTGGATGAACCCTCTTGGAGAGGGGCTCAACTGGCTGTGGCGGAAATCAACAAAGCCGGCGGCATTCGCGGCGAGCAGGTGGAATTGGTTCGTATTTCTGGAAACTCCAGCGCCGCCGACCTGAAAAACAATGTGGCCGCGTGTTTGGAAAAAAACCAACTCGCAGGCATGGTGGGTCTTTCGGACAGCGATCTGGCGCTGGCAGCGGCGCATCAGGCCGTGAAGCGGGGAATTCCTTTTGTGACCTCGGGCGCATCTTCGCCGAAGCTGCCGGGCGCGCTCGGTTCCGGTTTTTACATGGCCTGCTTCGGAGACAATGTTCAAGCCGCTGTGGCGGCGGAGTGGCTCGCTCAAACGAAGGGCGCTAAGACGGCCTCCATCATCTACGATCCAGCGTTCACCTACACCCGATTACTGAAGTCTTATTTTTCAAGGGCCTTCCGGCGCGGTGGCGGCAAGATCACTTCCACGCTTTCCTACACTCCTGGCCAGCCCCTGCTCGTCGGCCCCGCCATTCTCAAAGCGGATGCCATTTTCCTGGCCACGGGATCGGCGGCGGACGCTATGCCGGTGATCCGTCAACTCCGCTCCATGGGCTTTCCAGGCCCCATCATGGGCGGTGACAGCTATGACAATCCCCCCGCTTGGATTAACAATCCCGCCGCACGAGATGTTTTCTTCACCACCCATGTCTTTCCGACAACCCACAAGGCATCGGCGGCCTTTGTGCGCAATTACAAAAAGGCGTTTCGCACCAATCCCGATTCCTTCTCGGCGCTCGGATACGACGCCACACGAGCCCTGCTTGCAGGCATCCAAAAATCCAAGGATGCGAATCCAAAAAATGTCCGCGCGGCATTGGCGTCCGGCATTCATATCGACGGGCTGACCGGTCCCATTGTCCTCAATAAATCCCAGCGCATTCCCAAAAAACCTGTCGCCTTGGTCGATGCCTCAGCCCCCGACAACCGGATGCTGCAAATCACTCCCACGCTCGTTCCGGCACCTTAATCCTGTGAATCCGCGTTGGATCGGTTAAATCGAGTCATGGTCAAAATATTGCTCGTTGAGGACAACGAAATGAACCGCGACATGCTCTCGCGGCGTTTGGCGAAACGGGGATTCGAGGTCGTCATGGCGGTGGATGGCGCGGAGGGCGTATCCATGGCGCGCTCGGCGGCTCCTGATCTGATTCTGATGGATATGAGCCTGCCTGTTATGGATGGGTGGACGGCAACACGGGAGCTAAAGGCGGATGCCGCGACGCGGGGCATTCCGGTGATCGGTCTCACAGCGCACGCCATGGCGGGCGACCGCGAGAAATGTCTGGAAGCGGGATGCGACGAGTATGACACGAAGCCGGTGGATTTCCCCCGCTTGCTGGAAAAAATACAAGTCCAGTTGGACAAAAAAACGGGCGCTTGAATTCTGAACCTCACAATCCCCCGGACACTGTTGCGCAGTTGCGCCACGATCTTCGGACTCCGGTCAACCACATCATCGGTTACAGCGAGATGTTACTTGAAGATGCGGAGGAGACCGCCAACGAATCAAGCGCTGCGGATCTGAAAAAAATCCGCTCCGCCGCGCAGGAGTTGCTTGGGTTAATCAACACAAGACTGGTAGCGGGCGGACTTGAAGAGACCCCGAAATCAGCGGACGCCTCGTCTTTGAAGTTCGAGGATTTCAAGCGGGCGGAAAGAACTTTTCACGGCCGGGTGCTTGCGGTGGATGACAACCGCGAGAATCTCGAGGTTCTGGCGCGCCGCCTGACCCGGCATGGTCTGGAGGTCGAGACTGCGGAGAGCGGTTTGGCCGCGCTCGATGCGATCCGTTCGGCGTCTTTCGATCTGGTGCTCCTCGATGTGATGATGCCGGAAGTGGACGGATACACGGTGCTGCGGGAACTGAAATCTGATGCTCAGACGCGGGATATTCCAGTGATCATGATCTCGGCGTTGGATGAATTGGAGAGCGTGGTGCGCTGCATCGAGGCGGGCGCGGAGGATTATCTGCCAAAGCCATTCAATCCCACGCTGCTTGAGGCCCGCATTGGTGCGTGCCTCGAAAAAAAAGCTCTGAGGGATGCCGAGCAGGGGCATTTGCGCAAAATCGAAGAGACCCAATGCCGCCTCGACAAGGAACTCGCCGAAGCGGCCGCTTATGTAAGATCGATCCTGCCCGAACCACTGAAATCCCCGCTCCCGGTGCACTGGAAATACCGTCCCTCGAGCGAGCTTGCGGGCGATTCCTTCGGCTATCATTTGATCGATGCGGAGCATTTTGCGATTTACCTGCTGGATGTCTGCGGGCATGGCGTCGGCGCGTGTCTTCTCTCGGTTTCGGCCATCCATGTCCTGCGCTCGGGTTCGCTGCCGGGGGTTGATTTTCGAAATCCCGGCGAGGTTCTCACGGCCTTGAACAATGCGTTTCCGATGGAGAAGCAGAACAACCTCTACTTCACACTCTGGTATGGCGTATATCATGCACCGAGCCGCACCCTGAGCTATGCCAGCGGCGGACACCCTCCCGCGCTTCTCCTCGAAAAAGATGGCGAAGGGGCCTTCCAATCACAACGCCTGAGCTCAAACGGCATGATCATTGGAGTGATGGAGGACATGACTTTCACAACGCAAAAGCAGCGCATTTCGGAGGATGCCCGCCTTTTTGTTATCTGCGATGGATGCTACGAAATCCGCGACGCATCGGGCGAGATGGCGGATTACAATGCCTTCGAGACATTCATGATGGCGAACGCCGCCGGGCCTGATCCGCTTGAGTCTCTCGAGCAGTGGGCGATTGAAAAGCAGGGCGGGAGCACGCTCGATGACGATTTTTCCATTATGGAAATTCAATTCCCCGCATGAAGGAGGAGCACTCGATTCGCATTGGCAATTCGATGGCGGAAGTCGCATCCGCACTCGATCAGGCCGAAAGCTGGCTCAGCGAAAGGAACGCCTCGCAAAAAGCCCGTTGCTTCGTGGGCCTGGCCATCGAGGAACTCGCCACAAACTGGATCAAATACGGTTGTTCGGATGTCGGCCCTCACTTCATGACATTTCATTTGCAACTCGGCGGCGAGCGCATGAGCCTGCAGTCAGTCGATCATGGACACCCATTCAACCCGTTGGAGTCTCCCGAGCCTTCGACCGCACTGCCTCTGGAGGAGCGCGAAATTGGAGGCCTTGGCATTCTTCTCTTGCGAAAAATGGCGGATCACATGAGCTATGAGCACCGAGACGGGTACAGTATCCTGACTCTCGAAAAAACCTGCCCGACATCAGACCATGAGCAAACTTGAGATTCCAATCCGCTCGAAGCCTTACGCGGAGTCATTCCGCGAAGTCATCATGGCATTGAGAGGTGTCATGAATGCAACAACGGACTCCGGATGTGAAAGGAAGACGGCGGGGCTTGGACATTTCATTGCGGGACTCCACCAATGAACAAGGAAAGCGGCGGTTCTGCGACTGGAGGGGGGCATTTTTGGGGATCCCTGCTGCGCTTTGGCATTGCCCGCCAGTTGCAATTCTTTGTCGCGCTCGCGGCCATTATCGCCGTCGGGATTACCACTTGGACAAACTACCGGCTCGGCAGGGCGGAATTGCTGAAAGTGGCCAATGCGCGGGCCATCACGGAAGTGACCGACTCCGCCCGCCAACTGGATGATTTATTTTCCCGCATAGCCATGCTGCCGCGCAGCATCGCCTCACTGCAGGAGGCCTACGGCAACACGCCCGACCCGGCCATGACGAATTTCCTCCGTGAGTTGATGATTCGCACGCCGCCAGAGGATGTTTACGGGCTCTACATCGCCTACGAGAATGTCGACTCCCTCTTAGCCTTCCACCGCAAATTCTGGCCCAACCTCACCCCGCTTGAATACGACTACCGGGCGCCAGGGCAGGAATGGTATCAGGGGCCAAAAACCTCAAAGGCGCTGTTTTTTACTGAACCCTACTTCGACGAAGGCGCAGGCAACGCCAGCATGGTCAGCCTGACTGTTCCTGTTATCGGCAAGAACCAGGAATTCCTCGGGGTGGCAGGCGCTGATCTCTCGCTGGAGCAAATCCGCCGCATGGTGAGCGGGATTCACATCCGGCTCCACATGGATGCGGCGATCGATAAAACCAACGATCAGATCGCATATCTCGTGAGTCGCAGCGGCCGTATCATCGCCCATCCCGAGCCCACGCTAATGTTGAGGAAGGATTTTCCTGGAGCCGCGCTCTCCACCCTTCCGGCTGGGAAGGAAATCGCCCGGCAGGCGGAAGGAACGACGACCTTCCAGAGCGGCGACCGCACCATGCGCGTTTATTGGGCAACCGCGCCTCTTGCCGGTTGGAAACTCGTGCTCGTCGTTCCAGAGGCCATCATCCTCGAGCCTGTAGTGCAAATGGCATGGCAGACGCTCCAGATCGGGCTGGGCGGCGTTTTACTGGCGGTCGTTCTTGCCACCTTCGTTGCAAGGCGCTTCTCCCGGCCGGTCCTTCGCCTCCGTGCCGCATCCTCGGCCTTGCAGGAAGGCGAATTTAAAAATCTCCAACTCTCCAACCTCGTCCGCAGGAAGGATGAACTGGGCGACCTCGCCCGCACATTTGAAACGATGGCGGAGCGGATCAGGGACAGGGAACAAAAGCTCGCCGAGTGGAATTTGAACCTGGAGTCCACCGTCGCCGAGCGCACTTCGGAACTCGCCCAGGCCGTCAAACTGGCCGAGTCGGCAAACCGCACGAAGAGTGCCTTCCTGGCCAATATGAGCCATGAACTCCGCACTCCGATGAACGCGATCATCGGCTACAGCGAAATGCTGGCGGAAGAAGCCGTGGAAGTCGGCCAAGAGGGATTTGTGCCCGACCTGCAAAAAATCCAAAGCGCCGGCAAGCACCTGCTCGAACTCATCAACGATGTGCTCGACCTCTCGAAAATCGAGTCGGGCAAGATGACCCTTTATTGCGAAAACATCGATATCGCCGGGATGATCCGGGACATCGAATCGACCATGCTGCCGGCCGTGCAAAAAAACGGCAACACGCTCACAGTGGAAATGCCCGATGACATCGGCGTCATGCACAGCGATCTGACCAAGATTCGCCAAACCCTCTTCAACCTCCTCAGCAACGCCGCCAAATTCACCAAAGCAGGAAAAATCCAGATTGCCATCAGCACCCAGTTGTATAGGCGCCGACAATTCATCACCTTCGCCATCTCGGACACAGGCATCGGCATCAAGCCGGCCCAATTGGAAAGGCTCTTCGAGCCATTCACCCAGGCTGATGAATCGACGACACGCAAATACGGCGGCACAGGCCTCGGACTCGCGATCAGTCGCCGCTTCTGCCGAATGCTTGGTGGCGACATCGAAGCCCAAAGCAAGCTGCGCAAGGGTTCCACATTCACCGTCACCCTGCCCCGCAAGACAAAAAAGCCCAAGGCTGAGAAAACCTCGGAGGCTTAATGCGAGCGCATCGTCCCAAGGGAGGGGCATCATCTTGCATGCCCCAAGCTTCAGTCGCGCAGCGGCGTTGGCAAAAAGCGTTATTCGCGCGATTTTGAGCGGGATGGTGTCTGATGATTCCTAGCCTTCAGTGACTGAAATTTGGGCCATGCGGGACGATGGCCCGGAATCACGGCCTGTGTTTCAGGAGGTCTTTGAAACCAATGCCGACTCTCGCGTGGCATGGACTTCCATAGCCTCCAGAAAACCGGCCATTTCAAAAACCTCGTGCACGGTCGGAGTCAGGGCCGCAAAGGCACAGGTGCCGCCACGGGTTTTCATTCGCTTCACGGTCGAAAGAAAGACCCTCAAGCCCGCGCTGCTGGTAAATGAAAGAGTCGCACAATCGAAAATGACGCGGCGTGTTTCCGTCGCCAAAACGGCATCCAGGGACTTTTCAAGAGCATCCACCGTGAGAGCGTTCAGGTGGCCATCCAGCGTCAAAACAACGGATGTCTCGAGATCCAAGACGGCAATTTTCAATTCAGGCAGGCTCATGAGATACCGAGTTTGATAAATCGTGCGCGGCAGGGTGGCGATGTCTTTTTATAGACTGCTTGGGTGAGTGCCCCACAGGGCGAGTTTGCATTTGAAATCAGGGCAACCCCGTTCATGATGTGACTTATGAAAACGATACTCCTTTGCCTTCTTCTTGCCGCAGCTCCGTTGCAAGCCTCTGACCTGTGGAGCACCGATTACACCACTTCGATAGCCCAAGCCGCCTCTCAAAAAAAACCGGTTCTGCTGGAGTTTACGGGATCCGACTGGTGCCCCCCATGCATGAAGCAAAACAAGGATGTCTTCGAGCAGCCCGCCTTCGAGGAATTCGCCAAAAATAATCTTGTGCTGGTGAAACTTGATTTCCCCCGCAGCAAGCCGCAAGACCCCGAAATCAAACAGCGCAATCAACAACTCGCCGCGCAATACCAAGTCCAAGGATTCCCGACGGTGATTCTTCTGAATGCCGAAGGCAAGGAGCTCGCCCGGGAGGTCGGCTACAAAGGCGGTGGCGTTCCCGGGTTCATCGACTGGGTTAAAACAAACCTGAAATAATCGCCGTCAGAAAACCAAATACCCATGCAAGAAGTTCTCAATCTCTTCAAACAAACCGGAGCCCTGCTACACGGCCACTTTGTCCTGCGCAGCGGTCTCCACAGTCGCGAATTTTTCCAGTGTGCCTTGCTGCTCCAAGACGCGCCCATCGCGGCGCGCGTATGCGGAATGCTCGCGGAAAAGCTCGGCGCGTATGATGCCGACACGGTGGTATCTCCCGCAGTCGGCGGCATCATTGTGGGACAAGAAGTCGCCCGCCATCTCGGCAAGAGACACATCTTCGTTGAGAAGGATGGAAATGGAGGGCTGGTGCTGCGCCGTGGCTTTCAAATTCAGCCCGGACAACGCTTCGTCGTGGCGGAGGATGTCGTAACGCGCGGAGGCCGTGTTCAGGAAACAATCCAGATCGTGCGCGACCATGGCGGAATCGTGGTGGCGGCTGGATCGATCGTCGATCGCAGCGGTGGCGAACTCCCCGACTTCGGTTGCCCTTTCGTCTCCTTGGTTCAAATGAATGTGGAGACCTTCGCGGCGGACAACATTCCCGCCGATCTGCAAGGCATTCCTGCCATCAAGCCCGGCAGCAAGTAGCCCATCGCGGCGATTGACATGGGAGCCGCCACGGGCAAAATGCGCGGCTCACATTTCAACCACACATACCACTATGGCACTTGCAACCGGCACCAAAGCTCCTGAATTCACACTCAAAACAATCGGCTCCGAAGGCCTCGCAGACTTCAGCCTCTCGTCGAACTTCGGCAAGAAAAATACCGTCCTTCTTTTCTTCCCCCTCGCCTTCACCGGCGTCTGCACGCAAGAACTCTGCGATGTCACTGCAGGTCTTGCGAAGTATGAATCCCTGAATGCCGCCGTCGTGGCCATCAGCGTAGACAGCCCTTTCGCACAGGAAGCCTGGGCTAAAAAAGAAAACATCAACATCCCTCTCGTGAGCGACCTGAACAAGGAAACCGCGAAAGCCTACGGAGTCCTTCTCCCCGACCTCATCGGCCTCGGAGCCGTGTCCGCACGCGCTGCGTTCGTCATCGACAAGGACGGCGTCATCCGCCACAGCGAGCAGACACCGACTCCGAAGGAACTCCCCGACTTCAACAAAATCGCCGAGGTTCTCGCATCGCTGTAAAAAACATTCGCGGAAAAAATCAAAAATCTCCTTGTCACGGGGTGCGAGTCGTGATGACCTTGCACCCCTTTTCCGCAAAACAAGCGGAGCACTTTTAATATGGCTAAAGAAATCGTAGGACAGATCAAATTGCAGATTCCCGCAGGCGCCGCAAATCCGGCTCCTCCCGTGGGCCCGGCCCTCGGTCAGCAGGGTGTGAACATCATGGCATTCTGCAAAGAATTTAACGCCGCCACGCAGAAGCAGTCTGGCGACATTCTCCCGGTGGTGATCACCGTCTATAAAGACAAAAGCTTCACCTTCATCACCAAGGCGCCGCCAGCAGCGATCCTCCTCAAAAAAGCCGCAGGCCTCGCATCGGGATCGAAAGAACCCAACAAAACCAAGGTTGGCAAAATCTCCAAGAAGCAGGTCATGGACATCGTCAAAATCAAGATGAAAGACATGAACGCCCGCACCGAGGAGGCTGCATTCCGCACACTCTGTGGAACCGCCCGCCAGATGGGTCTCGAAGTCGCCGAGTAAAACCGGAAACAATTTTCATTTCACAACCCGCCACTTCGACCGAAGTGGCGGGTTGTTTTTTGTCTTGCCATCTGGAAATCCCACCGACGATTCGGGTGCCGAATGATTCATCCAGCGGGGTCTGTTACGCAATTGTCACAAAACTGATTTTGGCGCATGGTGGTTGTCTTAGTTGACTCACACACCCAAATGAAACTCACATCAAAACTGGCCTTGTGCCTTTCCATAGCCACCTCATTCGCCACCACTGGACAGGCGCAACAAATCTCCGGCGCTGGCGCTACATTTCCCGCGCCCCTTTACCAGCGCTGGGGAGTCGAGTTCAACAAGGTGCAGCCCGGCATCCAAGTGAACTACCAATCGGTGGGAAGCGGAGCCGGTGTCAAAAATTTCATCCAAGGCGTGGTGGATTTCGGCGCGAGCGATGCCGCAATGTCTGATGAGGAAATGGCCAAGGTTGCAGCGGGTGTTGTTCTGATTCCTGCCACGGCTGGAGAGATTGTCTATGCCTACAACCTGCCAGGCGTCACCGGTCTGAAACTTTCCCGCGAAGTCATGGCGGGCATCTATCTTGGCACTGTCAAAAAGTGGAACGATCCGGCGATCGTCAAAGACAATCCCGACTTGAAACTTCCCAACACGCCAATCCAAGTCGCCTACCGCTCCGACGGTAGCGGCACGACCTATGTCTTCACCCAACATCTGTCAAAAATCAGTGCCAAGTTCGATGACGAGGTCGGCACCGACAAATCCGTGACCTTCCCTGTTGGCGTTGGCGGCAAGGGCAACGAGGGCGTCACCGCACTCATCAAACAAAGCCCAGGCACGGTCGGATATGTCGAGTATGGATATGCCAAGGACAACGGCCTCTCGATGGCTTCGCTGCAAAACAAATCCGGCAACTTCGTCGCTCCAGACATCGCATCCGCCCGCAGCACTCTCTCGAGCGTGCAGCTTCCCGAGAACCTCCGCGTCTGGCCGGTGGACCCCGAAGGCGCGAATGATTACCCAATCGTCAGCTTCACTTGGCTCCTGCTCTACAAAAAATACTCCGATCCTGCGAAGCTGAAGGCGCTCAAAGAATTTGTGACCTGGAGCCTCACGGACGGCCAGTCATTCTCCGAGAGCCTCGGCTATGTCCCGCTTCCGGAAGCCGTCATTGAGAAGTCCAAGGCCGCACTCGCCACTGTCCAATAACCTCTGCTCCCATCAAAGTGTCAGCACCCGAGAAAGACATCATTTCGCCGGCCGGCTATCGGCCGGCACCGGATTGGTTCAAAATCCTGTGTCAAACGGCCTCGCTCCTCACGGTGCTGATGCTGGGGTGGATCATTTACGAAATCGTGGAATCCGCATGGCCAGCCATTCAGAAGTTCGGATTCGATTTCATGACCACCTCGGCCTGGGTGCCGAATCGCGAGCGTTTTGGCGTTCTGCCTTTCATCGTCGGCACGCTGGCGAGTTCATTCCTCGCCATCCTTCTCGCATTTCCACTCGGCGTCGCGATTGCGATTTTTTTGAGTGAGAACTTTCTCTCGCCCTCGATCCGTCAAACCATGCGCTTCGTCGTGGAAATGCTGGCCGCCATTCCCAGCGTCGTTTACGGACTGTGGGGAATCTTCGTCATCATCCCCATCATAAAAGCCTTTGGGGATTGGGCCGTCAGCACACTCGGCGACTTCCCGCTTTTTTCTGGCCCCGCCTACGGCAACTCGCTGCTCACCGCCTCGGTTGTTCTGGCAATCATGATTTTGCCAACCATCACAGCCATCTCGCGAAACTCTCTGGCATCCGTTCCTAAAACTCTTCGTGAAGGAGCCTATGCACTCGGGGCAACCCGCTGGGAGGCCATCTTCAGCGTCATCCTGCCAACGGCCGCGCCCGGAATTGTGGCGGCGACGATCCTCGGTCTCGGCCGCGCCATGGGCGAGACGATGGCGGTGGCCATGCTCATTGGCAATAGTTCACGGCTCTCTTGGTCGGTGCTCTCCCCCTCGGGAACTCTTGCCGGCCTCCTTGCAAACCAGTTTGGCGAGGCACAAGGACTCCAAGTGAACTCCCTCATGTATGCCGCGCTTATCCTTATCGGCATTACCCTTGTTGTGAATATGCTCGGCGAGGCAGTGCTGCGCTACACCCAAAAGCAAACCGCCGGCATTCGTTAAATCAAATGGATCCCATTGCTTCCCACTCCTTGGATTTTTTCGACTCCGACCTTTCGGTGAATTCGAAAACCGTGGCCCGCTCTCTGACAAATCGCATCCTCAGCGGCGTTTGCATCACCCTTTCACTCCTGACGATGGTGCCATTGGTTTCGATTATTTTTCTTCTTTTGGAAAAAGGCCTGCCGCTGCTTGGAGCGGGAATTTTTACCGAATTGCCACCTGCGGCTGGCATGACCGGCGGAGGTTTTGGCAATGCCATTCTCGGGACACTTGTCATGGTTGGTATTGGCCTCGCCGTCTCGGCTCCAGCCGGCATCCTCTCGGCGATCTTCATCAATGAATACGCCCCGACTTCGCGCCTCGCCCAGACTGTTCGTCTCGTGGCGAAGCTCCTCACCGGCATTCCATCCATCATCTGCGGTGTTTTCGCTTTTGCCGTGGTTGTCATGGCGACAGGCACATTTTCGGCGTATGCGGGCGGATTGGCTCTGGCAGTCCTTATGCTGCCGACCATACTTCTTACATCCGAGCAAGCCCTCATGGGCGTCCAGAGCGCCTACCGCGAGGCGGCCTATGGGCTGGGAGCCACGCGCTTTCAAACGATCGCCCGTGTGGTTCTGCCCGACGCCTTCCCCGCGATCATGACCGGCGTCATGCTGGCCGTGGCGCGTGCGGCGGGAGAGACCGCCCCCCTCATTTTCACCGCCCTGTTCAGCCAATTCTGGGCGAAGTCGCTGAATGAACCGACTGCCTCGCTATCCGTTTTGATCTACAATTTCTCCACCGTGCCATTCCCCCACCAGATCGCCATGGCTTGGACGGCCTCACTCGTCCTTGTAGCCTTTGTCACGCTGGCCAACATCACAGCCCAAACCATTTTCTCCCGGAAAAATTGACCGAATCCACAATATCCGATGCAAACCTCAAAAGAAGCACCCGAAAAAATGACAACGGATCAAAGCATTTCGCCCGAGAGGCCGGATTTCATTTCCGTGAAGGATTTCAATTTTTTCTACGGAAAAAAGCAGGCGCTCCATGCGATCAATATGGACATCCCGGAGCGCCAAGTCACCGCGCTCATCGGCCCATCCGGTTGCGGAAAATCAACACTCCTGCGCAATTTCAACCGAATGAATGAACTCATTGATGGAGTTCACCACGAGGGGGATATCCGCATTCTCGGAAAAAGCATCTATGACAAAGGGATCGAGGTCATTTCCCTTCGGCGCAGCATCGGAATGGTTTTCCAGAAATCGAATCCCTTTCCAAAATCCATCTACGAAAATGTGGTCTTCGCGCTTCGGATTAGCGGAACCTCAAAAAAATCCGAACTCGACGAATGCGTGGAGCGCAGCCTGCGCGGAGCCGCGCTGTGGAATGAGGTCAAAGACCGCCTCCATGAAAGCGCACTGGGGCTCTCCGGCGGACAGATGCAGCGCCTTTGCATCGCCCGAGCCATTGCCAACCGGCCGAAGGTGCTGCTCATGGACGAACCCTGCTCGGCGTTGGACCCTATCGCCACCGTGAAGGTCGAGGAACTCATTCGCGAACTGAAACAGCAATTCACCATTGTCATCGTGACCCACAACATGCAGCAGGCCACGCGCTGCTCGGATAAAACCGCCTTTTTCTACCTGGGAAAACTCGTCGAATACGCCGACACTCAGAAGATCTTTTCAAACCCCTCCGAGAAACAAACAGAAGATTACATCACCGGTCGCTTCGGTTGATTTTCGAAAACCCGATCCTAATTTAAGAAATGGAAACCGCCCGTCATATTCTCACCAGTTTTGAAGACGCCCTCGACAACCTGCGCAAGGATGTCCTGATGATGGCAAGCCTGTCTTCGCGAAGTCTGGAAAATGCCCGCAAGGGACTCTTCGACCGCGATGAGGACTGGTGCAATACCGTTATCGCCGACGACGAGGAAATCGACGCCTTGGAGATTCAAGTGGACGGCGAAGGCATGGAAATCATGCTCCGCTTCCATCCTTTCGCCTCCGATCTCCGCAATGTGATCGCGGCCATGAAAACCAGCGTGAACTTGGAACGCGCCTCGGACCAGTCAGTCGGCATAGCCCGCCGCGCCCGCAAGTTGATTGCACTCCCGCTGATGCCCGTGACCTCGCGCATTGAACCGATTTTCAACCTCGCCTCTTCGGTTTTCAATGATTCAATCAAATCATACGCCGACAACGACATAGAACTTGCTCGCACTATCAAAGGGCGTGACAAGGAACTCGATGAGTTGAACAGAGAGTTCGCGGACAGCATCACAGAAATGATGCCCCAAAATCCCGACCACATTCGGGGATTTCTCGAACTGATCTTCATTGCCCGCTGCCTCGAACGCATCGGCGATCAAGCCAAGAACATCGCCGAAGACATCATTTACGCGGTCTCTGTAAAAGATATCCGCCACAGCCACGCGGCGAGGTAGAAAGTTAGGCTTCTTGGCCGGGCTCAATCCCGAAGGCAGAGCGAGGCGGCGAAGTTCGCGATCTCCTTCGCCCCGGCAGGGTGGCTAAGCGGGCCAGTGGCTTGGTAGCGTTGGGAGTAAAGAGCGCCGTTTTTTTCGAAAAGGTTACGCACTGCTATTGAGATTGCCTCGGGCGTTGTGGCAATCTCTCCCGCGCCATTTTCCACAAGCAACAAGGCATTCCCCTCCTCCTGACCAGGCACGACCTGTGTGATAATCATGGGAGTCCGCGCTGCCATGGCTTCTTGAACTGTGGCTCCGCCTGCCTTGCTGATGAGCACATGGGCGCGCCGCAACAAGCCTGGCATCTCGGAGGTCCAGCCGTGAAGTTCAATGGGTTTGCCGGTTTCGGCCGAAAGTTGCTGAAGTTTTTCCTGCAACTCGGCATGGCGTCCGCAAGTCACGGTGAGGGCGATATTCTCAAGCGCGATCAATTCCCGCACGATGGCCGGCGCGGAGTCATGGCCCGAGTTGACCATGTAGAGCACCTGCCAACGCCCATCTGGCGGGGGATTCGCACCCTCGGGGACAAGGTCGGAAAAAACAGTGGGAACCGGGAACCCTGTAACGCGAATTTTTTCACGCGCCACACCGCCGCTCTCCAGCGATTTGGCCGTCGGTTCGTTGGGGACAAGAAAGTAATCGCTCGAGCAACGCCACCAGATGGAATTGATGGTGAGCGAGTCCGTAACCACAGTGACATAGCTGAAGTGGCGGGATTTCCCCTTGCGCACCTTGTCCAAAAACGCCCCGTAGCCGGGAAAGCAACTCACAACAACATCGGCATCGTAGCGGGTGATGCGGTCGGCGAGTAAATTCACGGCCATCCAGAAAAGGCCAACGCCGCGTGTTACTCTGGGCGAGCGGTCGAGGAAATTGTAAACTGCGCGCCAGAGGGAAGGATGCCTGTTAATGATATGCCGGTAGGCGGATTGGAGCAGGCGGTTCAACCAGCCGTAGGACTCGTCAAAAATATCGTTCACAGCCACGGCCACTTCCGGATGCGTTTCCCGGAGCGCCTGCTCCAGATTGCGCGCGGCGGCATTGTGTCCCTCGCCAAACCCCGCCGTCAGGATGAGAACAGAGCCGGAGACCATGACAAATCAGCCCTCCTGGCTTCCATTTCGCGGATCGGCCTCGCCGATGCGGCGAGTGATTTCGAGAGCCAAATCCAAGGCGTCCGCCGCCGCCAGGCCTGTGACCTTCGGCTTCAGGCCCTCGCGGGCGCAGTTCAGGAAGGATTCCAGTTCGATTTTGAGAGGCTCGCCCTTTTCGACAGCCACGGGCTCACGAACAATGCGTTTGCCGCTGAAGTCGGTGACAATTTTCGAGTCGGTGGCCAAGCCGATCAGCTTGCCAAGCCCGGAACTGGCGCGTTCATCGTCCCGGGCCAAGCGGAGCAGGTAGCCGCTCTGGTTTTTGTAATCGAGAGAAAGGTAGGCATTCTCCTGGAAGACGCGGATTTTTCTAACCCGTTCCTGACTGATGCGGCTTGCGGTGACATTGGCCACGCACCCGTTCTCAAAACGAAAGCGCACATTGGCGATATCCTCTCCACGGCCGAGCACCGAAATGCCGACAGCGTCCAAACTCACAAGCGGCGAGCGCACGAGGTGGAGGATGATTTCGATGTCATGGATCATGAGATCCAGAACCACTCCGATATCCGTGCTGCGGTTCGGATAAGGCGAGAGGCGGGTCACTTCCAGGAAGCGGGGATTTTGCAATTGGGATTCGAGGGCATGCAAAACGGGGTTGAAGCGCTCAACATGCCCGACTTGCAAAACGCACCCCAACCGGGCGGCCGTCTCCGCCAACTCGCGGGCGTGGGCGGGTGTGTCTGCGATGGGTTTTTCAATGAGCAGATGCTTGCCTTTGCCAAGCAAATCCATGCCGGTCGCATGGTGTGTCACTGTCGGAGTGCAGACTGTCGCGGCATCGATCAGGCCGGCAAATTCCTCCAGTGATGAAGCCGCACGGCAGTTGAAGTTTCTGGCAGCAGCAGCAGTGGCCTCGGCGTTGGTATCGTAGACCGCCGTGAGTTGGCTGCCTGGAAGCTCGCTGTAAATGCGTGCGTGGTTGATGCCCATGTGACCGACACCCACCACACCTGTTCGAATCGTTTTCATTGTCCGTGAAGGGAAATACCAAGGCGGCCAGCCTCAGCACAGACTTTCGATCGATCAAGCAACAAAGTCGCCCCGGCCTCGACGCCGATGGCATGAATGCCCGCCTCCGCCGCCACCTCAAGAGTGCGCGTGCCGATGACCGGCACATCAAAGCGCACATCCTGCCCGGGCTTGGATACCTTCACCAAAGTCGCCGCGCCCCGCCCGAGAGAACCTCCCCGGCGTATGGCCTCGTTTGTGCCCTCAAAGGCCTCCACCGCCAGAACCGTGCCGTTTTTAACAACGACCGTCTGGCCGATATCCAATCGACTCGTCTCTTTGGCGATTCGAAAACCAAAAGCAAGATCGTCCAAGTAACGCGACTTGAGCTTGGGACCGGCAATGAAGCCCGGCGTGGCCAGATGCTCATCGAGATAAGTTGTCGCAGAAACAAGACCAGCGCCGACTTTTTCCAACTCCCCGGCCACCGCGCCGAAGAGGGACTCCGCATTGCGCTCCTTCAATTTCGCCAGCAGAACAAGCGCTTTGAAGTCGGGACGGAGGTTGAACAAGTGGCTTGGAGCAATCTGACCGGCCATGAGGGATCGCGTGGCACCGGATTTTTTTGCCGCATCCAGAAGACGCGCCATCTGGCCAACCCTCATCCACTCGACAGCATCGACCATTCCCACGAGTTCGCTCTTTGTTTCACCTTCGAATGCCGCCATGACAATTCTGGAAACCCCAGCCTTCCTCGCCCCCTCGATGACGAGCCGGGGATAATCACCGCCGCCTGCGATCAAAAACAAAGGAGTCGTGTCCGGAGAGGAAATCATTCGCAAAAATCAATACCCCACATCATCGAACCGGTTCACGCGAAAATTGCCGCTCCTCGATGGCGGCGCCTGTTTTTTTATCGACCCACGGGAGTCGCCTCCGCCGGATGGAAACACAAACCCGGGTTGGTCGGTTTTATAGGTATTTACAACAATCTGCGCCGTCTGACCCGCCCCCGGCAGGTTGCGGCGTTGGGCGATGAATTGTTGGGGACGGTAGTAATTGGTGAAATCCTTGGCGAATGCGGAGCGGTTGATTCCGATGAAGAGATTTTTGCGAATTTCGTAGTGAAGGTGAGCCGTATACATACCCCGGTTCGTTCCAATCGTGCCCACCTGCTGGCCACGCGCCACCTGTTGGCCTTTGCGAACCATGATTCGGTTGAGGTGGGCATACATGGAATCCACCGTCTTGAGTTGCCCCCCCTCGACAAAAGCATGCCTCACGATAACGACATTCCCCCACCCCATGCGGGCGTCCATCGCGAAGGTCACATAGCCATTGCCGATGCAATAAACCGGAGCGCCAAGGTCGCTGTTTCCACCGGCAACGCCGTTCCAGTCCTCGCCTGGATGGTAGGACAAGAACCCTCTGGACATGTAGTAGCCATCGCCGTTCGGCTTCCCGACCGGCATGTCAAACCCATCCGCCACCCTCACTGCGGCACGGTTACCCCCGGGGACTGCCACAAGGCCTCCCACAAAAAGCATCAGAAAAATCCAAAACAACCAGCGTCGCATGAAGAGATAAATTTTACACCCGCCGGCATCGGAACCGCAAGCCACACGGGCAGTCGGGAATTTTTAAAAATTCAGCTTAAGGTTGCAGGCGCGCGGAAAATCGAGAACATCGCGCCGATGTCAAAATCCTTTCCGCCGCGACTTCGCCCTGCAGGCCACTCCACGGCCTCGTATGCGATTGTCGCCAGCAAGTTCAATCCGGAGTTTGTCCAGGCCCTCGTGGACAATGCCCACAGCGAGTTGAGCGCCCTGGAACCAGGGGCGAATATCGTTCTCGTCTGGACGCCCGGCTCGTTTGAAATCCCGCTTTTCGTTCAGGCCACGGCTGAACTTGGCCGTTTTCAAGCCATCATCGCCTTGGGTGTCATTTTGGAAGGGGAAACCGATCATGCCCGATTGATAGCAGAGGCTGTGACGCGATCCCTTCTGGACATCTCGCTCAAACACAGAGTTCCTGTCATCCACGAAGTGCTTCTGGTGAAAAATGAGGAACAAGCCCGCGCACGATGCCTGGGCAGTGAACACAACCGCGGCGTCGAAGCCGCGCGGGCAGCTGTATCGGCCGCCCGCAAACTACCGGAGATTGTTTAACCATGGGAGTCCGACGCGATGCCCGCGAAGCAGCGGTGCAATATCTTTACCAACGGGAAATGCAGGGGGATCAAAGCGATCAGGCCCTCGAGGAATTCTACGAAATGCGTGGTCTCAGCCCCAGTGGCAGGCGTTTCTGCGATGAATTGCTCCAAGGTTGGATGCAACACCGCGAGGAAATCGACGAGGTCATCGCGAAGAATGCGCGCAACTTTGAGTTCCATCGCCTCTCGGCGGTGGATCGCAATGTTCTTCGCATAGCCTGCCATGAGATTCTCTTCCGCTCAGACATTCCGGCACCGGTAGCCATCAATGAGGCCATCGAGATCGCTAAAAAATACAGCACCGAGGATTCCGGCAAATTTGTGAATGGCGTTCTGGACAATATCCGGAAACAAAAATCTCCTGCCGCCTGACCTATGGCCGGAGGATTTTTTAAAAGTTTCATCTCCCGCTTCACAGGTGGACCAGTCGACTGGGACGAACTGGAGGAGACTCTGATTCGCGCGGATTTCGGGGTCTCAATGACCACTGTCATCCTCAAGGCCATGCGAGAGCGCGGCGGCGAGGTGAATGGCGAGACCGCTCTGCAGGTCCTGCGAGAGGAAATTCTTAAAATCCTGCCCTCCGAAAACCCTCCATTGGCTCCCTTGGCGAGCGGTCCGCACACCGTCCTCATCGCCGGGGTGAATGGAACCGGCAAGACGACATCCTGCGCCAAGTTGGCTAACTGGTTGAAATCCCAAAACCATTCATGCCTCCTTGTGGCCGCAGACACATTCCGCGCGGCAGCCATCGAACAACTCTGCGCTTGGGGTGCCAAGCTCGGCATCGAAGTCATGCGCAGCCAATATCAAGGTGACGCCGCAGCCCTCTGTCACGATGCCTGGAGCAGCGCCCGCCGCCGTAATATCGAGTTCCTTCTCTGCGACACGGCTGGCCGCCTGCACACGAAAAGCAACCTCATGCAGGAACTCGCCAAGGTCGTTCGCATCCTAGGCAAACAAGATCAAGCCGCTCCCCATGAAAAATGGATCGTTCTGGACGCCACCACAGGATCAAACGCTCTCGTCCAAGCCCGAGAATTCCACAAAGCCATCGGACTCACCGGCGTGATCCTTACAAAACTCGACGGCAGCGGCAAAGGCGGCATCGCCATTGCCATTCAGCACGAACTCGGCATCCCCACCAGATTCATAGGCACAGGCGAAAAGGAAACAGACTTCGCCCCATTCGACCGCGAGAAGTTTGTGGATTCGCTGCTCTGAACGAGAGGTTGCCTACTCCGAAACGCCGGTGATTTTTTTAATCTGCTCGGGAGAAAATCCCTGAGCCAACATCGACATGGCAATTTCCTTGCGGGCTTGGAGTTCACCTTCGGCATGGCCCGTTTCCAAGGCGTCGGAAATCATCGAGCGCTCAACTCTCACGCTGTCCCAGTAATCCTCATAGGCTGCCAACTCCTCCTCTGTGAACGCACTCTCGCGCACAAGATCAATGGCCTCCCTCACCTCCGCCTGTTGGTAGAGTTCTCCGGCGACTTCCTTGGTCTCCTCGCCGACTTCGGTAAGAAACCGCAGCCAGAGAAGCATGAGTTTTCTTTGAGGAAAACTCTGCGGCGTGAACTTCGGCAACTCGACAAAAACAAACTCCAACCCGTCAATGCGCTCGCCGGTATCGGCCATGTTTACGATCCTGTAATGGTGATACCAATCCGGCGCGTTCGGACGAAAGACCGCGTTGATGAGATTCAACGAATAAACAGGCTGCAGGCACTTGAATTTCTGCCCTGGTCTGATCTGCCTCACATACGCCTTGGAGGCGTTGAAAAGCACACGGCGGAAAAAACTATCCGTCCACAGCATCTGCATCTCCACAATGAAATGCCGTCCCTCCCTGTCGCGGCAGCGCACATCGACAATGCTGTTCCTCACCTCCGGAATCTCGGGAACCAACTCGGTCGGCAGGTATTCGATTTCCACCACCTCACGCCCTGGCTCCAACGGCAGCAGGGCATTGAGAAAACTGATGAGCAGATTCGGATGGTTGCCGAAGACCTTCTTAAAAGTCAGGTCATTCTTGGGATCCAGATAGCGCATACAGACACCTAATGGCATCGACTCACCCGCCGCAAGCCGATCCTTCCAATCTACAAAAGTCTTTTATCAAGCCACAACCACATCACGGGGGCCCTCGGTGATCTTGCCGATCAGAATGCCCTTCGTGAGTTTTAAAGCCTCCGCCGCGCGCTTCGCTGGAACGACGAGCGTCATGCCGATGCCCATGTTGAAAACCTGGAACATCTCGTCGTCTGGAATATCCGCCGCGTTTTGAATGATGTTGAAAATGGTTGGCACTTTCCATGATCCCTTGTCGATCGAAGCGCGGCAGCCCTCCGGAAGCACGCGCGGGAGATTGTCCAACAAGCCCCCGCCAGTGATGTGTGCGGCCCCGTGGAGCATGCCTTGCGGCAAGGAAGCCATCAGTGGCTGGTAGTTCGGATGCACCTTCAAGAGTTCCTTGCCGAGCGGAATGCTCATGCCGGGAGCGGGTTTGTCCAATGGAAGGCGCATCTTTTCCAAAAGCACTTTGCGGGCGAGCGAGTAGCCGTTTGTATGGAGACCATGCCCCTTCAAGCCGATAATGACATCGCCGACTTTAATTTTCGAGCCGTCGAGCATTTTTGGCCTATCGACCACACCGACAATCGTGCCCGCGACATCGTATTCCCCGCTTTGATACATGCCGGGCATCTGGGCGGTCTCGCCGCCGATGAGGGCGCATCCCCCGTCTTTGCAAGCCTTCGCGAAGCCTTTGAGAATTTGGCGAAACACCACAGGGTCGAGCTTTTCGCCGCCGATATAATCGAGGAAAAAGAGCGGACGCGCGCCGATAACCGCGATGTCATTGATGCAATGGTTCACGAGATCCTGCCCGATTGTGTCGTGGCGGTTCGTGGCAAAAGCGATTTTGAGTTTCGTGCCAACGCCATCGACGCTGGAGACAAGCACGGGATCTTTCATTCCCCGGAAATCGGGACGGAAGAGACCTCCGAATCCACCGATTTTTCCGAGCACTTCAGGGCCGTGCGTGGCGCTGACGAGGGCGTGGATTTCTTTTTTGACTGTGTTGCCGAGGTCCACATCGACCCCGGCGGCGGCGTAGGCTTTTTGTTTGCGTGGAGTTTTCAAAGGAGTCGTTCGGAGGGTGGTTCGAGAAGACGGGCTTTGACGGCCCGTTTTTCCATAATGAGTTTTTCGAATTGGTCGTCGAAGGCGACCGGGTAGTCGCCGTTGAAGCAGGCCATGCAGAAGTTATTCGCAGGTTGGCCAGTGGAACGCACCATGCCATCCACATCGAGGTAGCCGATGGAATCAGCGCCAAGATATTTTCGGATTTCCTCGGCCGTGCACTGGTTCGCGAGAAGTTTCTCGGGGTCTGGAAAATCAATGCCGTAGTAGCATGCGTGCTTGTGCGGTGGGCAACTAATGCGCATGTGCACTTCCTTGGCGCCGTTCTCGCGCAGGTTCACCACACGCGAGCGGGCGGTCGTGCCGCGAACGATGGAGTCGTCGACCACCACCACACGCTTCCCTTCGACGGCTGAACGAATCAGGTTCAACTTAACCCGCACATTGAAGTCACGGATCATTTGCGTGGGCTGAATGAATGTGCGACCAATGTAGTGGTTTCGGACAAAGGCGGGGTAATAAGGAATACCGGTCTCCTCCGAAAAACCCAACGCCGCAAAGATGCCAGAGTCCGGCACCGGCACCACCAGATCAGCCTCTACAGGATGCAGCCGGGCCAATTCGCGCCCCATATTCACACGAGCCATGCTGACATTGGTTCCGCCGATATTGCTGTCGGGGCGGGCAAAATAAACATGCTCGAAAATGCAAAAGGAAGTCCGTTGCTTGGGAAACGGCCACTCGCTGCGAAGGCCGTTTTCATCGATGATCAAGACCTCGCCGGGTTCCACATCGCGAATAAACTCCGCATGGATCAAATCAAACGCGCAACTCTCGGATGCCAGCACATAGGCCCCGTCGAGTTTTCCCAAGCAGAGCGGACGAAAGCCATGAGGATCGCGGAAGCCAATGATCTCGCGCTCACCCATGAGAACAATCGAGAACGCACCCTCTAGACGCCGCAGGGATGCTATGCCACCACCGTTGGATGTCGGCTGAGCCAAGAGGTGCAGCACGATTTCACTATCCACCGTCGTTTGAAAAATCGATCCCCGCTCTTCGATTTCGGCCCGCAGAGCGGCTGCGTTCACCAGATTTCCATTGTGCGCAATGGCAAGCCGGCCGCGCGCTGTATCCACCACAAAAGGCTGCGCGTTTTTGAGGTTGCTGGAACCTGTCGTGGAGTAGCGCACATGACCAATGGCGCGGTTGCCTTTCAGCCTCTGGAGATCACGCGAATGAAAAACCTGGGATACAAGTCCCATGCCCTTGTGAGTATTGAAGGTAGCCGCGCCAGGCTCGGCTGAGACAATTCCAGCGCTCTCCTGTCCCCTGTGCTGCAGGGCAAAGAGGCCGTAGTAGGAAAGCATCGCAGCATCCGGGTGGTTGAAGACCGCAAAGACGCCGCATTCGTGAGTTGGTTTGTGCAGGTGGGCAGTGGAAGATTTCAAGGCAGGGCGGAAACATGGACTCCACGCTCGAAGCGTTCAAGGATTTTGAAAAACCTCCGCGCGAAAATTGCGGCCCGAAAATTTTATGATTTTCAGGATTGCAACTCTGGCAAATCGCATTAAGTTTCCACGCCTCCACCGGGTTGGTAGCTCAATGGTAGAGCAGCGCCCTTTTAAGGCGTTGGTTGAGGGTTCGAGTCCCTCCCAACCCACTCCCCCACACAGACCGCAAACCCGCATAAAATGAAGCTTTGCGGGTTTTTTCATGTCTTGAATTGCGATGCACCGGAATACACTCAAAAGCACGGCTTTCCCCTTTTTATTGGCGCTTTATTGACTGATTTTCGTGGAGCGCTCTCAGAAGGAAAAAGCCGAAGCAAAGGCTTTCAGGATTTATCACAAACTTTCCCAACTCTGACAAATTCCGAGGAACTCCCAGATTTCAGCTCTGACGCCCGCAGAGCCTTTATTTATGCGGTTTGCGAAGGTAAAAGTGGAGTGGAAAAAAACGAGCGGGTGAAGGGAATCGAACCCTCGTTTTTAGTGTCCGTTTTATAGTGTTTCATAATGTTTTGATTTGCCTAGAGAAGCGACATCGTGTTTTTTAGAGTTTGTCCCCCTTGTCCCCCTATGCGGGGCGAGGTGGAGTCAATACTTTTTTTATGGCATCTCTTTTCAAAAAACCCGGCAAGGCCTTCTGGTATTTGCAGCACAAGCAGGATGGCGAGTGGAAGAAGTCTTCCACGGGCCTTCGACACGATGACCCCAATGAGACGGCGAAGGCGCGCGCCTTGCGTGCCGAGGCGGAGGCGTCGGAGTTGCGCGCCGCCCCAGTTTCCAAGATCGGATGGGGATGGGTGGATCGCTTCATTGAGACCAGCGGCCTCGCTGAGAATTCTAAAATTCGCTATGCGGGCGCTTGGGCATGGATTCAGCTTTTCCTTCAAGAAAAACAACTCGATCTTGGCGCCGTGCGCTACTCCCATGTGGAGGACTACATCGTCTGGCGGGTGGGTCGGAAGAAAAAGAGCGGGAAGAGGGCCGGCCGCAATACGGCGATCCAAGAAATTAAAATTCTGCAAGGGTTCATGAACGAAGCGGTGCGACGCGATTTGATCAATGCAAACCCCTTGGCCACCTTGAAGGTCAGAAAAACCGAACCCAAAAAGAAACGCGCACTGCTCCCCGAGGAGATCGCCGCCTGCCGCGAGGCGTTGATTGCCGAGCCGGATTGGATGCGGGTTGCCTTTGAGATCGCGCTGTTTACCGGGTGCCGACTTCGCGAGACACGCATCGCTTTGGATGATGTGGATTTGAACAGCGATATTCCGACGATCACTTTTGCGACGCCCAAAGGCGGGAGCAAAGCGGCATTTTCCATTCCAACCCCCAAGGCACTGCTGCCGATGCTCGAAGATATGCGACGCCGTGGGCGGACACACACGATCGAGAAGTTTCCGTTTCAGCCCTCGCGCCGCTGGCAACAATTTTTTGAAAAGATCGGGATTCAGGGTGTGTGTTTCCACTGTTTGAGGGTCACGAAGATTACACAAATGAGGCGCGAAGGCGTGCCGCGCGAGGTGGCAATGCGTTTGGTGAATCATTCCTCCGAATTGATCCATCTTTTGTATGACCGGCATCAGGTTCAGGATTTGGCGGCTTTTGCGGATTCTGGGACTGGCGGGTTCTCCGCCGCCATGTCACAAAGTCGCTCCAAAACACCTTCTCTGCGACCACGGGAAACGAAGGGTCGGCCCAAAGTTTCTGGACGGCCGGAAAAGAAAATCCGGTCTCTCGCATGAAGGCGCGCTTGCTCATGGCTTTTTCGGTCTTCATTCGGCAACGCTCTCTATGGTGATTTGGCTGCGGGCATTTCCGGTCGTGTAGTATTTTTTTACAA